>NZ_JAKQYH010000087.1:0-322524 GCF_022343545.1 Streptomyces arenae | reverse complement strand
AGATTGCCCACGTGTTACTCACCCGTTCGCCACTAATCCCCACCGAAGTGGTTCATCGTTCGACTTGCATGTGTTAAGCACGCCGCCAGCGTTCGTCCTGAGCCAGGATCAAACTCTCCGTGAATGTTTTCCCGTAATCGGGACGACACCACGAGAGCGGAACGATCGGAGGAATGATCCGACCGTTCACAGCGTCCTCGCTGTGTTATTTCTTCAAAGGAACCACGTCCCAGCCGATGTCGGCCGGAGACGGAGTATCAACATATCTGGCGTTGACTTTTGGCACGCTGTTGAGTTCTCAAGGAACGGTCGCTTCCTTTGTACTCACCCTCTCGGGCTTTCCTCCGGGCTTCCCTTCGGTGTTTCCAACCTTACCAGATCCGTTTTCCGTTCCGTTTCCGGTCGGAATTCATTTCCGGTGGCCGTTGGAGGCCTTTGCCTTTTTGGTTGCCTTCCGGCTTCCTTATCGGCTGATCCGACTTTATCAGAAGTTCTTGGCCGGTCTGACCGGCCACTCATTCCTGAGTAAATCGGGGGTGGCTTCAATGTCTCGGAGAGAACTCTCCGTTGTGAAGCAGATCGATTCTAACGATCGGCCCTGAACCTATCCAGTTCTAGGCAACTGTTTGAATCTACCTCCCCACCCAACCCGTGTCAACAGGTCTTCCGGGGCGAAGAGGAGACTAGCAGCTCACGGGGGCTCTCCGCACATCAGGCGGCCGTCGGCACGAGCGCGCTGCGCTCGGTCTCCCCGAGATCACCCGTCTGCCCCGCACGGGCGGCGCGGCCGCCAAGGACGAAGACATAGGCCAGGAAGGCCAGCTCAGCGACCACGCCGATACCGATGCGGGCCCAGGTGGGCAGGCCGGAGGGGGTGACGAAGCCTTCGATGGCCCCCGAGACGAACAGGACCAGGGCGAGCCCGATCGCCATGCCCACAGCAGCGCGGCCCTCTTCGGCCAGCGCGGTACGACGACTGCGCGGGCCTGGGTCTATGAGGGTCCAGCCGAGGCGGAGACCGGTGCCGGCGGCCACGAACACCGCGGTCAGTTCGAGCAGCCCGTGCGGGAGGACCAGTCCCAGGAAGGTGTCGAGGCGGCCGGCCGAGGACATCAGGCCGAAGCCGACAGCCAGGTTGAGCATGTTCTCCAGGAGGATCCAGAGCACCGGCAGGCCCAGGAAGACGCCCAGGACCAGGCACATCGCGGCGGCCTGCGCGTTGTTCGTCCACACCTGCGCGGCGAAGGAGGCCGCGGGATGGCTGGAGTAGTAGGTCTCGTACTCGCCGCCGGGGCGGGTCAGCTCGCGGAGCTGGCTGGGGGCGGCGATGGTCGACTGCACGTCCGGGTGGGTCCCGATCCACCAGCCCAGCAGGATCGCGACGGCCGTGGATATGAGCGCGGTGGGGACCCACCAGTGGCGGGAGCGGTAGACGGCGGCCGGGAATCCCTGCCCCAGGAAGTGGACGACATCCCGCCAGGAGGCCCGGCGCGTTCCCGTCACGGCGCTGCGTGCGCGGGCCACGAGCTGGCTGAGCCGGCCGGTGAGCTGTGGATCCGGGGCACTGGACTGGATGAGGGAGAGGTGGGTGGCGGTGCGCTGGTACAGGGCGACCAGTTCGTCGGCCTCCGCTCCGCTGAGACGCCGCTGACGGCGCAGGAGCGCGTCGAGACGGTCCCACTCGGCCCGGTGTGCGGAGACGAAGACGTCGAGATCCATCGGGTCTGCCTGCTCCTCGGCTGGTCGTCGACTGCCTGTCGTAGCTGTCAGCTTGTCGTACTGGGGCGCGATGTGCGCTCAGCTTGGCAGACTTGCGCTGTACGGGGCAGACCAGGGGAAGGCGGCGGGCGTGAGTGAGCTGGTGACCGGCGAGGCGGTGGCGCTCGAACTGCGTCCCGCGAGGCTGCCCAGCAGGGCGCTGGCGGTGTTGCTCGACCTGATCGTGGCCATGGTGGTGTTCGTCGGGGCGTCGATCGCTCTGGTGGCGGCCACGGCCTCGCTGGACGAGGCCGCGCAGACGGCACTGTCGATCGCGGCCTTCCTGTTGCTGCTGGTGGGAGCGCCGATCGCGGTCGAGACGCTGAGCCACGGGCGGTCGCTCGGCAAGCTGGCGTGCGGGCTGCGTGTCGTACGCGACGACGGCGGGCCCATTCGGTTCCGGCACGCGCTGGTGCGTGGCGCGCTCGGTGTGGTCGAGATCCTGATGACGTTCGGGGTCGTCGCCTGTGTCGCCTCGCTGGTGTCGGCACGTGGCCGGCGGCTGGGGGACGTCTTCGCCGGGACCCTGGTGGTCCGGGAGCGGGTGCCAGTGGGGCAGACCCGGTTCGTTCCGCCGCCTCCGCCCTGGCTGGCGGGGCGGTTCGCCGAACTGGACCTGTCTGCCGTACCCGACGGGCTGTGGCTCGCCGTCCGGCAGTACCTGACCCGGATGCAGCAGCTGGATCCGCAGGTCTCCTGGGCGATGGCCCAGCAGCTCGCGGCGGATCTCGCGAACCGGACGGGGGCTCCGGCACCGGCGGACGTGCCGCCGGCCGCGTATCTCGCGGCGGTGGTGCAGGAGCGGCAGGCCCGCGAGGCTCGGCGGGCGTTCGTCGGCTACGCGCCTCCGGCACCGCAGATCCCCACGTTCCCGTCGCCGTACCAGCCCGGGGCGACGTCGCCGTACCAGCCCGGGGCGGCGGTACCGGCCCCCTTCCCGCCGCCGGTCGCCCAGCCCCCGGTGTCCGGGCCCATGGCCGCACCCGTGGCCGCGCCCCCGCCGACGGCGACCGAGCGGCCTTCCACCGGGTTCGTGCCGCCGGCCTAGCCGGAGCCGCTCCCCTGCCCGAACGTCAGTCGTCAGTCGTCAGTCGTCGAAGGCGGACGGCGGTGACTGGAGGTCCTCCAGCTCGATCCCGGGGGCCGCCAGGACCACGTCCCCGGTGACGTGCACGGTGTGCTGTTCGCCCGTGTCCAGGGCTGTGACCTGGTACTCGTCCACGGTCAGGGGGCCGTTGTCAGTGGCGTGTGTTTCTCTTCTCAGCAAGGCCCAGGACTGGTCCACGGTGCGGGGGGCGAGGACCGGATCCGTGAAGGCCACCAGGCGTACCCGGGTCGCGGCGGAGGAAGGGGTGAGGCGCAGCAGACGAGCGGTGGCGATCAGGAACGCGGGGGACGTGCCGGTGAAGGCGTGGGCGCGCACATTGCCTTCGGTGGCCTGAGTGCCGGTGGGGTCCGTGCGGACCCAGGTGACGCCGTCGAGGGCGGCGCCGCGCACCTGCCAGCTTCCGGCGTGCAGTTCGAGGCGGATGGGGCGGCCTAGTTCGTCGAGGGCGAGATCGACCGAGCCGCGGTGGTCGCCGGAGGGGGCGGTCACCTGGGAGACGTAACGCCAGCCGGAGGGCCCGGGAGCGCACTGGAAGTGTTCTTCACCGAGGGGGGTGCGATCGTGCGGATCGTGGAGCGAATAACGGCCGCGGGGCATGGGGGTCCTGGGTCTTGACGGGCTGAGGCCGCGACGGTTCGCCAAAGGGGCAGGCCCCCGGCACGGGGGTGCGGGGGCCTGCCTCGGTGAGCTCAGCGGCGGTGACTCAGTAGCGGTAGTGGTCCGACTTGTACGGACCCTCGACCTGCACGCCGATGTAAGCGGCCTGCTCCGGGCGCAGCGTCGTGAGCTTCACGCCGAGCGAGTCCAGGTGCAGGCGGGCGACCTTCTCGTCGAGGTGCTTGGGCAGCGTGTAGACGCCGACCGGGTACTCGTCGGGCTTGGTGAACAGCTCGATCTGGGCCAGGGTCTGGTCCGCGAAGGAGTTGGACATCACGAAGGACGGGTGGCCGGTCGCGTTGCCCAGGTTCAGCAGGCGGCCCTCGGAGAGGACGATGATCACCTTGCCGTCGGCGAAGGTCCAGGTGTGGACCTGCGGCTTGACCTCGTCCTTGACGATGCCGGGGATCTTGGCGAGGCCGGCCATGTCGATCTCGTTGTCGAAGTGGCCGATGTTGCCGACGATGGCCTGGTGCTTCATCTTGGCCATGTCCGAGGCCATGATGATGTCCTTGTTGCCCGTCGTGGTGACGAAGATGTCGGCCTTGTCGATGACCTCGTCGAGGGTCGTGACCTGGTAGCCGTCCATCGCGGCCTGGAGGGCGCAGATGGGGTCGATCTCGGTGATGATCACGCGGGCGCCCTGTCCGCGCAGGGACTCCGCGCAGCCCTTGCCCACGTCGCCGTAACCGCAGACGACCGCGGTCTTGCCGCCGATCAGGACGTCGGTGGCGCGGTTGATGCCGTCGATCAGGGAGTGGCGGCAGCCGTACTTGTTGTCGAACTTCGACTTGGTGACGGCGTCGTTGACGTTGATCGCCGGGAACAGGAGCTGTCCGTCGCGCTGCATCTCGTACAGGCGGTGGACGCCGGTGGTGGTCTCCTCGGTCACGCCGCGGATCTCGGAGGCCAGCTGGGTCCACTTCTGCGAACCGTCCGTGATGGTGCGGTGCAGGAGTTCGAGGATGACGCGGTGCTCGTCGGACTCGGCGGTGTCGACGGACGGGACCTTGCCGTCCTTCTCGTACTCGACGCCCTTGTGGACGAGGAGGGTGGCGTCACCACCGTCGTCGAGGATCATGTTGGGGCCGCCGGTGGGGCTGTCCGGCCAGGTCAGCGCCTGCTCGGTGCACCACCAGTACTCCTCCAGGGTCTCGCCCTTCCAGGCGAAGACCGGGACGCCCTGCGGGTTGTCGGGCGTGCCGTTCGGGCCGACGGCGATGGCGGCGGCCGCGTGGTCCTGGGTGGAGAAGATGTTGCAGGAGGCCCAGCGGACCTGCGCGCCCAGGGCGACCAGGGTCTCGATCAGGACGGCGGTCTGCACGGTCATGTGCAGGGAGCCGGTGACGCGGGCGCCGGCCAGCGGCTGGGCGTCGGCGTACTCCTTGCGGATCGACATCAGGCCGGGCATCTCGTGCTCGGCGAGGGTGATCTCCTTGCGGCCGAAGTCGGCCAGGGAGAGGTCGGCGACCTTGAAGTCCTGTCGGTTGTCGACAGTCGTCATTGCGAACTGCTCCTCGGGTTCGGGTCGAGGGTGGGTACGGCTGTTCTGCGCGGCGGCGGACACAGGGGTGCCCGAAGGAGGACACAGGCATGCCCGCGTGCGCGCAGCGCAGTCCGTCGGAGGCCCTCTCTCCCTCGGCCGGTCCGCGTGCGGACCGCCCGACCGCCATCAGCAGCGACGTCTGGCTCCGTCCCAAGCTACACCGGAGGAGCGGGCGGCCCCCAGTCCACCTTCGAACAGATCACGCCGTTCGAGGAGGGGCGAGCGTGGCCGGCGGGGTGAGGGGGCGGGGGTCAGTGGTCGGCCGGGTGGGGGTTCGGGCCGCCCGGGGTGGCTTCCGGGTCGGGGCCCTTGGCGGCCTCGGCCTCGCTGTAGATGTCGGGTTCCAGGTAGATCACGCGGGCGATGGGGACCGCGGCGCGGATGCGGGACTCGGCGGCGTTGATGGCGCTCGCGACCTCGCCGGCCGTGTCGTCGTGCCGGACGGCGATCTTGGCGGCGACGAGGAGTTCCTCCGGGCCGAGGTGGAGCGTGCGCATGTGGATGATGCCGGTCACGGTGTCGCCGTCGACGATCGCCGTCTCGATCTTCTTGACCTCCTCGACGCCCGCGGCCTCGCCGAGCAGGAGGGACTTGGTCT
Source organism: Streptomyces arenae (assembly GCF_022343545.1). NCBI lineage: Bacteria > Bacillati > Actinomycetota > Actinomycetes > Kitasatosporales > Streptomycetaceae > Streptomyces > Streptomyces arenae. The sequence continues at coordinate 316,857 of NZ_JAKQYH010000087.1, read as the reverse complement.
CGGCGGCCAGGACGAGGGCGATCGAGACGAGCAGGACACCGATGCAGACGGTGCCGACGCCGTCCCAGGTGCCGTCGCCGGTGAGCAGGGCGAGGCCGACGCCGCCGAGGGCGAGGACCAGACCGATGAGGGCGCCGAAGTCCTCCAGGAGGACCACCGGCAGCTCGGGGGCCTTGGCGCGGCGGATGAACTGCGACCAGGACAGCTTGCCGCGCAGTTCGTTGGACTCCTTGATGGCCGTCTTGAAGGAGAAGCCCTCGGCGATGATCGCGAAGACGAGCACGCCGACCGGCCAGTACCAGTGCTCCACCTCGTGCGGGTGGCTGATCTTCTCGTAGCCCTCGTAGATGGCGAACATGCCACCGACCGAGAAGAGGACGATCGAGACCAGGAAGGCGTAGATGTACCGCTCGCGGCCGTAGCCGAAGGGGTGTTGCGGGGTCGCCTCGCGCTGGGCCTTCTTGCCGCCGATGAGCAGCAGGAACTGGTTGCCGGAGTCGGCGAGCGAGTGGACGCCCTCGGCGAGCATCGACGAGGAGCCGCTGAACGCGAACGCCACGAACTTCGATACCGCGATCGCGAGGTTGGCGCCGAGTGCCGCCACGATCGCCCTGGTGCCGCCTGACGCGCTCATGTGTCCGCGTGGTCCCTTCGGTACTCGTCTTTGCCCGTGCTTTGCCGGTGGGTCATTCTTGCAGCCCTGTCCGGGGGCGACTCGTCAGGTATCCACACCCCCGGTACGACAATCCAACCGGCCGTACATTCCGGCTCAGATGATCACCGTGGCGCGGAACACCGTGCCCGCGCCGGACACTTCGGCCTTCTCGGCCGCCGGCACGAACACCGACTGCCCCGGGCCCAGGTCGTACTCACCCGCGCGGACCGTACCGGCCGTGCAGAGCAGGATCTGCGGGGTCGGCAGGGTCAGGTCGTGGGCGGCGGCACCCTCGGGCAGGACGTACCGGGAGAGCCGGAACTCGTCGATCGGCGTCTCGTAGACCTCCTCGCCGTCCGGGGCGGCCTCGGGACGCAGCACGCCCGGATCGCCCGCCTCGAAGCGGACGACACGCAGCAGTTCGGGGACGTCGACGTGCTTGGGGGTCAGGCCGCAGCGCAGCACGTTGTCGGAGTTGGCCATGATCTCGACGCCCAGGCCGTCCAGGTAGGCGTGCGGGACGCCGGCGCCGAGGAAGAGCGCTTCGCCGGGCTGGAGGCGGACGTGGTTGAGGAGCATCGCGGCGATCACGCCGGGGTCGCCCGGGTAGTGGTGGGCGATGCCGGCGTAGGGCGCGTGGTCGCCGCCGAGGCGGGTGCAGGCGGCGGTGGCCTCGGCGACCGTGTGGGCCATCTCCTCGCGGTCGGCGGTGAGGATCCCGGTGAGGACCTCGCGCAGCGCCGCCTCCTCGGGGTGGGCGCGCAGCAGGTCGACGTACGGCTTGAGGGAGTCGACACCGAGGGCGTCGAGGAGTTCGGCGGCCTGCTCGGGGGCGCGGAAGCCGCACAGACCGTCGAACTCGGTGAGTGCGCAGATCAGTTCCGGCTTGTGGTTGGCGTCCTTGTAGTTGCGGTCCGGGGCGTCGACGGGGACACCTCGGCGCTCCTCGTCCTCGTAACCCTCCCTGGCCTGTTCCAGGTTGGGGTGGACCTGGAGGGAGAGCGGGGCGCCGGCGGCGAGGATCTTGAGCAGGAAGGGCAGCCGCGGGCCGAACCTGGCGACGGCGCCCTCGCCCAGTTCGGCCTTCGGGTCGGCGTCGATGATCTCGACGAGCGTGCCGCGCGCGGTGCGCGAGGGAGCGCCGGGGTGCGCGCCCATCCACATCTCCGCCTGCGGCTCGCCGCTCGGCTCCACCCCGAGCAGCTTCGGGATGGCGGTCGGGGAACCCCAGGCGTAGGGACGGACAGTGTTGTCGAGGCGGTCCATGACTTCTCTCTGCGCTCTGCCGGTGCGGTCTGCGGACGACGGTCGTACGACGGTCGTGTTCACCCTGTGTTCGGCCACCGGTCCGACTGCCGTACGAGCCTCAGGGGGTGCTCGGTGCGGCGGGGCCGGGGCCGGTGTCCACCTCAGGCCCCGGAAGCGAGCGCGAGGTAAACGGCGGCGAAATCCGTGACGGCGATCAGCTCCGCCAGGGTCTCCAGTTCGTCGCCCGCCTCGGGTTCGAGTTCGCTGATCGGGGTGTCGTGGCCGAGGGCGAGGTCGCGGGCGGCGGGCGCGGCGGTGAGGCCGCCGAGGGGGCGGTCGCGGAGCAGCACCACGCGCGCGTGCAGCGCGGGCGGCTCGTCCACCCGGTCCCGGAAGAAGTCGTCGGGGTCGGCGCTGGCGGCGAGCGGCCCGGCGAGCAGGGCGTTGTGCGCCGCCAGGGCCTCGGGAAGTTCCGCGACCAGGGCGGGACGGCCGGCCAGTTCGGCGAGGGCGTCGGCGAAACGGCGGCCCGCGGAACCGGCCGACACGCCCTCCGTCCAGACCACGGGGAGCGCGTCGGCGAGTTCCGCGGCGAGGGTCTTGGCGGGGTTGCTGTAGGTCGCGATGGCCGGACCGCAGCGTTCGGCGACGTGGTCCAGCCGGTCGGCGACCTTCTCCAGGTCGTCCGCCGGGGCGGTGACCAGGCCGATGCGGTCGAGGAGCGCGAGCAGCGGGGTGAGCAGCGCCCACAGGACGCCCGGGGAGGAACCGGCGAGCGGTTCGCCGTGATCGTACGGGGCGGTCGCCATCGGTACGAACATGCCGTGGGCACCGGCCACGGCCTCCGCGAGGGGGGTGCCTGCCGGGGCCACCGCGGCCACCGAGCAGCCGCGCCGGTACGCCTGGTCGGCGAGGAGGGAGAGGCTGGGCTCGGCGCCGTCCGGGGTGGCGATCAGCAGCAGGTCCACCGAGCCGGCCCAGCCGGGGAGCTCCCAGCGCAGGGCGCCCGCGGCCGGGGCGACGCCGGTGGGGGCGAGGCGGATGACGGGGCTGCCGGGGCCGGCGAGGGTGCCGAGGAGGTCGGCGGCGTGGGTGGCGGCGACGCCGGGACCCGCGATCAGGACGGCTCGCGGGCGGCCGTCCGGCTTCAGCTCCTGGACACCGGCCTCGGTGGCGTGCCGGGCCGCGGTACGGACGCGGGCGCCGGCCTCGGCTGCGCCGCGCAGCAGACCTCGGCGGTCCGCCTCGGCGAGGGCTTCCGGGGTGTCGAGCAGCGATTCGTCGAGCATGAAAGCGGCCTCCGGTCGCCGGGGTCCTGGTGCGTGTGCGGTTGTGGGTGCTGCTACGCCGGGCGGCGGGCCTCGTCGACGAGGAGGACGGGGATGCCGTCGCGGACGGGGTACGCCAGCCCGCAGTCCTGGCCGGTGCAGATCAGCTCGGTGTCCTGCTCCTTGAGGCCGGCGTGGCAGGCCGGGCAGGCGAGGATCTCCAGAAGGCCGGCTTCGAGCGGCATGGGGTTTCCCTTCGGGGGCGGGATGTTCGCGTGCGGTCAGGGTACCGCCGGTGGGGTGGCCGGGGCTGACCTCGGGTGACGGCGGGGCGACACGGCCGGGTCACCGGCGACCCGGAGGTCGGCGGGGACTCGGGGCCCGCGCCTCGGCGTCAGACCATTGCCTCACCGTCTTTCCAGCGTCGGCGCCCGCCGGCGGATCCGTTGCGGACGCCACCTCCGCAACGGCAGCGTTCACCCAGTACCGGCAGCGGGAGGTGGCGGGCTGCCCTCGGCAATCGAGATGAACGGGACGCAAGCGGAGATCAACCACGCCGAGCGGGGTGGGAATTAACCAGTACGTCAGTTGTCCGGGGACCGCAGCACCCGCAGATGGCCGCGTCGCGCGACCTCCCTCGGGTCCGCGCCGCGTCCGCCGCCACCTGCCTCGGCCGCCCGCTCCTGGGGACGGGCCGCCTCGCGCACCGCGTTGGCGAGCGCTTCCAGGTCGTCACCGCTCGGCCGCGCGGGGGCGGAGGCGTCGAGGAGACGGACGACCTCCCAGCCGCGTGGGGCGGTGAGGCGCTCGGAGTGCTCGGCGCACAGGTCGTAGCAGTGGGGTTCGGCGTAGGTGGCGAGCGGGCCGAGGACCGCGGTCGAGTCGGCGTAGACGTACGTCAGCGTCGCGACGGCGGGTCGGCCGCAGGCGGTTCGCGAACAGCGACGTACAGGGCTCACGACGTTGGACGGTACCGCACTCTTGAGCGGGCCGCGACGACTCTGCCCCAGGTCACCCCACCGTGTCGTACTGTGAAACGCCCCACATACCGCTCCGGACACGCCCGGTTGACCTGCACGGACGGCGTGGTACGGCCACCCGGCCGACACCGCGTCCGGTCATGAGCCGGTACAAACCCCGCCAATCGCCTTGAGCTCGCCGGACGTGTGGAGATACGGAAACGAGCCGGACCTTGGCTGGATCGGTCATCCTGCGACATGTCGCACGGAGCTCCGCCGAAGGGCCGCCGGAGCGTGGAGCGGCGCGGCCGGAGCCCTCGAGGACTACGCTTCAGCAGTGATGGACAACCGTGTACCGCCCCGTGCCGCCGGCTCCGGGCCTCGTCGACGCGATCGCCACGGTCGGGGGATGCGCGGACCGATCGCACCGCCCCAGGTGCCACTGGCCGCGAGCCGCGCCGACGCGTTCGCGGATCTGGTGCAGGACTCCGTGGAGCGTCTGGAACGGCGCTGGCCGCAGCTGGCCGACATCGACTTCCTGGTGCTGGAGGTGCCCCGGCTCCAGGACCGGCACGACGAGGGCTGGAGCGACGAGGCGGTGCCGCTGGGCGGTGTCATCCCCGCGCGCGAGGGACGCCGGGCGCGCGTGGTCGTCTACCGGCGGCCGGTCGAGATCCGCACCAAGGGACGCGACGAACGGGCGGCGCTGGTGCACGAGGTCGTCGTCGAGCAGGTCGCCGAACTGCTCGGCCTCACCCCGGAGACGGTGGATCCCCGGTACGGCGAGGACTGAGCGTTCCGATCTCCAGGCTGCCCTTCGGCGTCACCACGCCGCGGGTCACAGCAGGCCAAGCGCGTCCAAGCCCATGTATGCCAGGTCGACGTCGGTGAAATTCCCGGCCCGCAGCAGCTCACGCAGTAGCTGCGGCCGGACGCTCAGCACCTCGATGAACTCCGTGCCCTCCGGGTCCGGACGACTCCGCGGTGCACAGGCCCGGCCGATCGCGCAGAACTTCATGGACGAGCTGTACGCGTCGGCGAAACAGTGCCCCACCACCTCGATGTCGCCGCCGTACCCGGTTTCCTCCAGCAGTTCACGCTCCGCGGCGTTGAGCGGCGTTTCATTCGCATCCACATAGCCACCGGGCAATTCGAACAGGAATTGCCCGGGGCCAGGCCGGAACTGCCTGGTGACGAGGATCTCGCCGGCCGTCGTGAAGGCGAGGACCGCGACGCTCGGCCGGTCCTCACGAAGACTGAACGTGGCCTGCTCACCGGACGGCAAGCGGTACCTCGCTTCCACCACGGATCGGCCGTACGCCGCGTACACCGTGGTCCGGGAGAGCTCTTCCCAGCCCTCTGACCCACCGGACGGGCTCTGGTCCGGCCAGGGTTCGGTCACCGCAGGTCCAGCGGAGCCAGGAGCGGGGGACCGGGGCGAACGAACTCCGCTTCGAGGAGAGCGTCGATGTAGTCGGCGGTCTCCTCCCAGCTGGTGACGGCGACACACGGCACGCCCATCTCCCTGACCGGGTAGTCGTTGCCGCCCTCGTCGAGCCGGTCTCCGATGAAGAGGACCTCTTCCATCCGCAGGTCCAGGTACTCCAGAAGCCGCTGCATGCCGTAGGCCTTGTCGATGCCCTTCTTGGTGACGTCGATGGAGGTGGAGCCACCACTACGGACCTCCAGGTCGGGCAGACGCTTCGCGGCGTACTCCCGCAGCGCCCTGCGGCGCGACCCATCGGGGTCCCAGGCAGCCTTCGCCTGGTGGGGGGCCTGCTGCCCCAGCGCCGAAAAGGTGACCTGGCTGCCCCGGTCCTCGATCACCTCGCCCCAGGTGTCCTCCGCCCAGAGCCCCAGCGCCTTTGCCCCTTCAGTGAGCACGCTGACGATGAGGAACTTCTCCTCCTCGGTGAGGTTCTCGCAGTAGATGTCCTGCCAGCCGTCCGATCGCCATCTGAGGTAACGCGTACCGCACGTCGGCATGAGGTGGAGTCGTTCCGCAAGGTCGGCCGTGAGTGGCAGCTCTTCCAGCACCTGGGTCTGGAACTGTTCGTACCGGCCCCCCGAGATGATGCAGACCTGCCGCTGGGACAGGAGACGCATCAAGCACTCGGCCATCCTGGGGGAGATCTTCGCCTTGGAGAGGGCAAGTGTGTCGTCCAGGTCGAACACCACGATGCGAGTCGACGGTTCCAATGCGCAATCCTTCTCTTCGTGCTCGTCGCCGGCCGGGGACTCATCGCCGGTAGCCGAGCCTGATTCTGCCGACCCTTGCGGCCTGCTTTACCAGGAACCCCTCCACACGGACCACGCCCTCCTCGTCGGGCCGTGGCCCACGGATCCCCAGAGCAGGATTGTCCGTGACAGCAAACAGCGCGGCGGCCCGGCTGCTTCCCGGCCGCACCAGATCTTTGCTCGTGTACGGGCGGTCCTTGTCCCAGCCACTCCTCCGGAGAGCAATCTCCTCATCCTCGGAAAATTTGAACAAAGCGTCAAGGTTCGTCAAGTCGGGCTCCGCTCGTGGCCCCGCGATCGAGGCGAGACGGAAGGCGAAGGCGAGATCAGGCGCGATCAGATCGATCAAGCCGGCGGCGAAGGCCAGCTCGGACAGGCCGATAGCGCCGATCATGGTGTCGATCCGTGGCCGGCTCAGCCCGATGAGGGACAGAAGGTACGGCGGTTCGACGGTGACTCGCTCGGGAACGAGCACCTCGCTCCCCAGTTCGCGCATGAGTTCGACGAGGGTGCTGTGCATCGGCTTGGACGCGACAGAGTGAGTGGACACCGTCAGCGAGGCCGGACTCTTCCCGACGGCCTTGGCGATACGGTCCAGCACTGGGATGACAGAGACCTCGGGAACGGGCCTGAGGTCGAGGTCCTCCAACACATCGACCGGAGCGAGGACGGCGTACGCCTGGAGGTCCGGAACCGCCCGGACGTCGCTGCCGAAGCCGCCAAGGGTCAACGCCCCCGGCAGATTCTCCGCGGCCAGCTCGGTGCCGTCCACGTAGTCGAAGACTGCGTCGACCTTGGCCAACGTCTCATTCTGGAGACCCAGCCACTGGCCACTGTGGGCACCCGGGCTGTCATCGCGTTCTCCTTCGCCCGCCGCGACACGGATGCGGAAGGGTGCCTGGCGAAGGATCTTCTCCGCTGCCTCGGTGGCTGCCCCGTCCACAGAAACTTTTCGGTCGTTCAACGACATGCCGTCGGCGAAGTCGCTTCGGGCCTCCGCGGCTCCGAGGGCGGCCGAGGCCATCGCGGCGACGAGGTAGGCGTCCTCCTGCATCTCCGCCGTGTCCGGTGCCCCGACGCCCGGATCACCAGTGCTGTCGGCATGCTTGCCACCCTGGTGCGACCAGTGGACGGCGACATCGACCACGCGATCGTCACATGCCTGGACAGTCCTACTGAGAACCTCGTTCATAATCCCTCTCCGGTAACCCCTGGCGTCGGCGGTCCGGCTGCCAGGGCGACGGCGGCGAATGGCGACGTTCACCGTGACCTGCGTCGTCGCTCCCTGAGGAGCACTGCGAGCGGCACGACGATCAGGGCTGCTGACGCCCCCAGCAGTCCCCATCGCCGGGTGCCCAGCCACTCGGCTACCTGGTTGACGAAGTCAGGGATCTGCACGACGGCGAGCACGATCCCCATGACAGCGATCAAGGAGTCGCGCCGGTTCTTCTCCTGTTCTTCGCGCACCCGGAGAAGGCCCAGCGAGACCGTTTCGCACTTCTCCATGTCTCTGCAGAGCCCGGCCAGCACCTGGCCGGAGGGCCGCTCCTGTACCGCCCATTCGTCCAGACTCCGGTTCCGGCCCTCGATCAGCTTCTCCCTGAAACCGGTGCACCGGTCGATGAGCGCGGCATGCTGCACTCTTCGACGGGTCATCAGCGACTGCTCGGCAGGGCCTATGGCGCTCCGCATCGCGAGATCCGCGAGGATCGACCGGTAGCGAGCGCTGAGATCGTCGCAGACGACTCTTCGCAGGATTCCCACCGCCCACACGAAGATGGACGAGGAGTCGTACCCATACTGCGACAGACGGAACTGCGACCTGCCTCGGAGCCACGCCGGCAGATGCGCCATCTCCAGGCAGCAGTCGGCGTTGACGAACACCATGTGATCGTCAAAGAAGGCCATGCCTGTCCGGACGTGGCCGAACACGCTTTGCGGACTGCGACGCAGCCACAAGCCGTCCTCCAGCAGATGGTCTGTCGCGTAGGAGAGCAGTGCGGATATCTCCCAGGCGTAGTCGGCGGATTCGTCCACACCTCTGTACAGGTCGGCACTCGCCCGGTTCTGGGTTCCATCGAGATTCCACACCTGGACGGCGATGGACCCCTCTACGAGCCACGTCCTGTCTATGTCGTCGTGTGCCAGTCCGGCGGCGCGCGCCAGCCCCTCGGCAGACTGCTCTGCGAGCGTCCGGGAGATATCTGGGTCACCGAGCAAGGAGACGAAGCGGAGAAGTGTGTCGATCGTCAGGGGAGACGTCAGCTCGACCACAGCCGCTTCCTGCGTGATCGGTCCAGGAACGGAAAGGAGGAGCGGCAGGGCCGTCACGACGTACTCCCCACCCAGGGTCATCGCGGCCTGCCGCAGTCCGGCGGAGTGACCGCTGCCGACGATCCGCGCGAGCGCCGCCGGCAGGGCCCCGGCGTCGAAGAGGGCCGAGTACATCAGCCCGGAACCAGGCCGCACCTTGTTCTGATAGGAGCGGTCGTCCTCAATCTCGCGCAGCCCTCCGCCCGTGAAGGCCTCCGCGAAATCCGACCCCTCGGTCAGCCGATGCGCGAAGTGGACGACGACTGAGCAGCCGCTGATGCGGAGTCGGTCGGCAGCGGGCGGTTCGGGGACATCGCTGAGATCGGTGAGCACTGCCAACTGATGGTCCACTACAGACTCCTCCGGCAGTTGCGGGGGCGAGCAACGATCGGTTTCGAAGGTATCGGCTCGGCAAGCGGATCGGGCGCATCCTCTGCGAGACGACTCCGCGCAGGCACCCGCCCGCTTGAACTTTGTCGGCTGCTCAACCCCGTTCGGTCAACGCACTGTTGACCAGTCCTGGTAGCGGCCCTCTATGATTCCAGCCCACTCGACGGGCAGCGTCTGGAGCGACATGATCCTGCCGATCACCTTGCGATGAGAGTTGTCGTCACCGGGGCCTCGGGCTTCATCGGATCTCAGTTGTCCGCCCTCCTCCGTTCCATGAACGAGGAGGTGACAGAGATCGACCTGCCGCACTGTGACATCAACAACACGGCACGACTGACGCGGGTGCTGGACGACATCAGGCCCGTTCACGTTTACCACTTGGCGGCCCAAGCCAGCGTGCAAAAGTCGTGGGAGGACCCCAAACGGACATGGCTCACCAATGCCTGGGGCACCCTCTCACTCCTCAGGGCCGTAAGGTCCGCCTGCCCGGGCGCCAGAACCATCGTCATGAGCAGCGCAAGCGTGTTCGACGGGGCCCGTCTGGACTCGCCGATCGGTGAAGAGCGAGTCCCCGCCCCGGTCTCGCCGTACGGCGCAAGCAAACTGGCGGTCGAATCGATGGCACGCCACTACGTGACCCGGCACGGACTACCGGCAATCGTCATACGGCCCTTCAACGTGATCGGGCCCGCACAGGGAGCGGACTACCTGCTCCCATCTCTGTCGCGCCGCCTGGCGTCCGCCAGGCGGTCCGGCGGTACCCACATCAGCGTGGGAAACCTGGACGCTCGACGGGACTACCTGGACGTCCGGGACGCGGTTCGCGGCCTCCGCATGCTGATGGAACGCGGAAGCCCCGGCGAGGTCTACAACCTGTGCTCCGGGATCGGCGTCCCGGTCCGCACCATCGTCCAGACGATGATCTCTCTTGTGGACCCCCGGTTGCAGTATCGACAAGATCCTGGTCTGAACCGCGGCGCTGACGCGCCGAGCCTGATCGGTGACACCAGGAAGACCTGGTTACGGACAGGATGGCGAGCCTCCACACCTCTCGCCACCAGCCTCGCCGACATTCTCGGCACTGCGGGTGTGATTACTTCCGAGGAGGGGTGGTCACCGCTTCGGCCACAGGCGACTCAACACCGCGGCGATCATTCGACTGACGACCGTGTGCGAGGTGGGTCAGCATGAGGTTCCCCTTGTCCCAGCCGACGCTGGGCGGTCAGGAAGCCGAGAACGTCAGGGAGGCGATGGCATCGGGGTGGATATCCGGCACGGGCCCCTTCGTAGACCTCTTCGAGCGGGCGCTGGAACAACGCACAGGCAGACTGTCCGCAACGGCCCTGTCCAGCGGCACCACAGCCCTGGAAATACTCCTGTCGGCACTCGGCGTCGGTCCCGGGGACGAAGTCGTCGTTCCCGCCTTCACCTTCGCGGCTCCCGCGGCCGCGGTACTGAGCGTAGGAGCCACACCGGTTCTCTGTGACATTGACGCCGAGAGCTGGACCATCGCCCCCGAAGCGGTTCCCGCGCTGCTGACGTCCCGGACCAAAGCCGTCATCGCAGTAGACCTCATGGGCCATCCATGCGACTACGGCCGCCTCACTGAACTCGGTCTGCCAATTGTCGAAGACGCGGCCCAAGCCCACGGAGCACGGACCGCCGACGGGAATGCGGGCGCCTTCGGAACGGCGTCGGTCTTCAGTTTCCACGCGAACAAGGTCATCACCACCGGCGAAGGCGGAGCCGTCCTCACCGACGATCCGGAACTTGCCGACCGGGTTCGCCTCATCGCGCATCACGGAATGAGAGCAGGGGACGGGTACCGCCACCAAGTGGTCGGCCGCAACGGCAGGATGACCAATCTGACCGCTGCCGTGGGGGCGGCCCAGGTGGACCGCTGGGACGAACTGGTGACCGGCCGACTCGCGGCCGCCGGTCTTTACGACGCTCACCTCAACGGTCATGGCTTCCGGCCGCGCCCGAAAGCGTCATGGGCGGCACCGTCGTGCTGGCTGTACTGCACCACCTCCGACGAGCGCGATGCCGCCATAAGACAGGCTCGGCGCAACGGTGTCGACGCCCGAGCTGTCTGGCCGGCCCTGTCCGACCTGCCGCTGTACCGCCGATATGCCCCACGCCCCTGTCCCGTCGCCTCAGAGGTCTCCAGTACCGCCATGTGGCTGCCGACCTGGTCGCACATGACCCCGGAGGATGTGACGGAAGTGGCCGAGCTGATGCTGTGATCTCCTGCACCGACCTACTTCTGAAGCACCGCCACGTCCTGGTCCGCCTCCGGTACGGCGACCGTGCCGCGGTCGTCCGGGAGGGTCTGGATCGTGAAGCCGGGGATGCCGTCCTCGGTGGCCGCCAGGGTGCGGGCGCCGTAGACGGGGCCGCCGGAGACCGGCTCCACGGTCAGCGCGTAGGTGCCCTTCAGGCCGGACGGGACGGGCGCGTCGACGTCCTGGGTGGTGCCCGACTTGATGGTGAACGTCTTGGACACCGCCGTACCGCCCTCGCTGCCCGCCGACGCCGTGACCTTGACCTGTGCGGTGCCGGTGGGGGCGGTCAGCGAGAGGGTGGTCCCCTTGCCGCTGTTGTCGGCGGACGTCGCGCGCGTGCCGACCGGCGCGGCCGCCGGGATGTACGCGGTCTCCTGCTTGTCGCCCTTGCCCCGGGTGACGCGCAGCGCGGCGACCACCGGCACCGACTGGTCGGAAGGCGTCAGGAGCAGCGAGCCGGCCTCGCCGCGGGTGACGTCGCCGAGGTCGGTCGCGGTGGTCATACCGGCCTTCACGTGCAGCGTCTCGTTGCCGGCGGGGGTGATGGTGCCGTCCGGGGAGGCCAGTCGCACCTTCAGGTCGGCGTCGGAGTCGCCGGGGGTGAAGGCGATCAGCCGGACGTCGGTGGCGTCCTTGGGGATGCCCGGCAGCACCAGCGCGGCGGCCGGGTCGGCGGAGGCCGCCAGCCAGTCACCGCCGGTCTTGTCGTCCAGGGCCTGCACGCTCGCGCCGACCCGGCCGCTGCGCACGTTCACGTGCACGGTGAGGTCGGTCTGCCGTTCGTCGGCGAGCGTGGAGAGCAGGACCGGCTCGCTGGCGTGCGGCTGGACCGTGATGCCCTCCCCCACCGTGGACTTGAGCTGGCCGTCCTTGCCGTACAGCTCGATGTCGACGACGGCGGCGCTGTCGTCCGGGTTGGTGAGGTGCACGTAGTCGGTGCGGCCGGCGGCGGTGCTGGCGCCGGGGAACCAGAAGTCGGTGTCGGCGGCGGTGCAGTTGACCCCCTGGAGGCCGCGCCCGGTGCCGGCCGCCACCTCCGTGGTCTCCTGGACCGTCCAGCCGGGGGCGTACTTGCCCTCGGCGGTGCCGACATAGGCGGGCCCGTCGGCACCGGAGGTGTCCCCGGTGACGGGGGTGCCGGGTGCCTTCGGGGTCAGCACCGGCTTGGCGGCCTTCTTCTTCTTGCCGCCGCCGCTGCTGCCCGTCCCGTCCGCCGACTGCTCGGTGGCCGCCTGGAGTTCGGCCTTGCCGTCGCTCGTGGTGCCCTTGGTGACGGGCGTGAACGACGTGTACGAGGTGTCCGCGATGTCGGACAGGCTGGGTGCCGGGCACAGCAGGCTGGTGCGCTCCACGGGCAGCTGGGCGGCCGCCTCGGCGGTGTGCTCGGAGGACGCGGCCGGCTGGTTGAGCGTGGCGAACCCGGTGACCGCCGCGAGCGCGGCCGTACCGGCGAACAGGGAGAGGGTCGTGCGGTTCACTGCTGGCTCCCGTCGTGGTGCTCGCCGCCGGTGCCGCGGGGCTGCTGCTGGGCCGCCGGGTCGTAGGCGGGATCGTAGGCGGGGTCGTAGCCCTGCTGGTACGTCGGGTCGTACGTGCCCTGGCCCTGCTGCCCGCCGTAGGCGTACGGGTCGTACTGGCCGGTCTGGTACGGGTCGTAGGTCTGCTGGTCGTAGCCCTGCTGGTACTGGCCGGTGTTCTGGTACTGGTCGGCGTAACCGGTGTCGTAGGCGTCGGCCCCCGGGTAGGAGGCGGGGTCCCACTCGTCGTACGACTGCTGCTGCGGGATGTCGGCCCGGGGCTGCTCCTCCTCGGCCGCCGGGAAGCCGCCGTCCTCCTGCGAGGTCGGCTCCTCCTCGGTCCCGGCCTCGGCCTCCGCCTCCGCCTGGGCGCGCAGCCGGCGGGCGCGGCGGCCCTCGCCCTCGACGGCCTGGGCGGGGACCGGCTCCTCCTCGGGAAGGTCGTCGTCGATGTCGCGGCGGCGGCCGGGCAGGGCGAGGACGACCAGGACGACGGCGAGCGCGCCCTGCGCCCACAGCCAGGCGGTGTGTGTGAAGGGGGTGTCGTAGGTGACGTCCAGCGTGCCGCCTGAGGAGGGCAGTTCGAAGCCCTGGGCCCAGCCGTCGACGGTGGTGCCGGTGAGCGGCTTGCCGTCCAGGGTGGCCGTCCAGCCGGGTGCGGCCGTGTCGGCCAGGCGCAGGATCCGGCCGTCGGCGCCGCTCGGGACCGTGGTGTGGATGTCGACGGCGCCGGCGGGGACCGGGGTGGGCGTGCCGGAGCCGTTCGCCGAGACGATCATCGCGCGGGAGACCTGCTGGTCGACCCGCCACAGGGCGCTGCCGTCCTGCTGGCTGAGCCGGGTCAGACCGGGCGTGGCGTCCAGGACGCGTGTGACGTCGCGCGGGGCGCCCTTGTGGACGAGGACGTAGCGCACCGCGAACCCGCCGAGCTGGTCGGCCTGGTCGGCGCCGGAGCCGGCCACCAGGTTGGCGACGACCTTGTCGAGCTTGGCGTTCTCGCCGTCGGCGGCGACCGCCTCGGCGTCTCCCATGCGGGCGCCGGAGCCGCGCACCAGCATGTAGTCCACGTGCGCGGTGCTGTCGCTGTCCAGGACGAGGGTGCGGACCTGGTCGCTGGTGGTGCTGTCCTCGGCGACGAACGCGGGCACCTGGGTGGGGTCCCGGCGCTCGACGGGTCCGTCGGCGCCCGCGATCATCCAGCCGGCGGCCAGCAGCAGCGGACCGGCGGCGGAGGCGAAAGCGATCAGGGCGGCGACCGGCTGGCGCCAGCCGAAGCTCTGCTCGGCGACCCGCGAGCGCGCCCCGTCGGCGCCGAGCGCGGCGGCGGACAGGATCGCGATGCCGTAGACGAGGGTGGCCGGGCCCGCCCAGGTGGAGCTGTTGGAGAGGACCGCGAAGACCAGGCCGACCAGGGCGACCGCCCAGGCGGTGCGGATCGCCGACTGCCGCTCGGAGCGCAGCAGGGCGGCGAGCGCGGCCAGGACGACACCGATGAGCATCAGGCCGTCGAGCGTGCCGGGGCCGCCCGGGCTGGCGCCGAGCAGGTCGAGGGCGGAGGCCGCCGAGGCGCCGTACTCCAGCCCGGCCTCCTTGAAGAAGCCGGACGGCAGCAGGGTCAGCGACCAGGGGGCGAGGATCAGCAGCGGGGTGCCGAGCTGGGTCAGCAGGCGCAGGCCGGAGGCGACCAGGTCGGTGCGGCGGACGGCGAGCACGGCGATGCCGAGGACCAGGGCGATCGGCCAGACGATCGGTGTGAACGCGGTGGTGATGGTCAGCAGCAGCGCGTACGCCCAGGTGGCGCGCCAACTTCCGCGTGCCCCTGAGGAGTTCGCGAGTCCGCCGGCGGCGATGCCGGCGCGGGCGACGAGCGGCAGCAGGATCGCGAGGACGGCGGTGCCGATGCGGCCGCCCGCGAGGGCGCCGGTGGCGGCCGGGAGGAAGGCGTAGGCGACGGCCGCCCAGGCGCGCAGCAGCCGCGAGGTGACCAGCGGCCGGGAGGCGAAGTAGGCGGTGAAACCGGCCAGGGGCACCGAGGCGACCAGCAGCACGGTGACGGCGAGGCCGGTCGAGCCGAACAGCACCGTGGCCAGGGAGGCGACGACCGCGAGATAGGGCGGCGCGGCGGGGGTGCCGCCGGCGCCGACCGCGTGCCAGGCGTCGAGGTAGCTGGACCAGAGGGCGCCCGCGCTGCCGGGGGCGGGCAGCAGGGCGCCGCCCGCGAGCGCGCCACTGCCGAGCAGGGAGCGGCAGGCGGCCAGCGAGACCAGGAGGAGTACCAGGAAGAGCACCGGGCCCGGTTTGCGGGCGATGCGCTTGAGGCGGGCGAACTGCTCGATCTCCAGGAAGTCGGCGTCGTCGCCGCCGGGTCCTGACTCGACCGCGCCGCCGTGCCGGCCGGCCGCGGAGATCTCGTCGTCGGCGCCGAAGAGGTTGCCGGCGACCTGTTCGACGGTGGCCCGGACGGTGGCGCCGGGCGGCGGGAACAGCGCGCGCAGTTCGCCCTTGTCGAGCTGGGAGCGGCCGCGCCGGCCGCGCCCGGCGATGATCCGCTCGGGTCGCAGCAGGGTGCCCAGCAGGCCGCGGATCTCGTCGAGGGCCTGTCCGGGGACCTTGCCGACGAGATAGGCGACCGTGCGCAGCAGGGTGCCGAGGACCAGCCGGACCAGCAGCCAGGGCAGCGCCGCGGTACGGGCGTTGACGAGCAGGGTGTAGACGGCACCGGCCTTGTCGACCTTGTGCGGGGAGGCGGTGGTGCGGCCCGCGCAGTCGACGGTGCGGCGCTCGCGGGAGGCGGCCTCGGCGTGCCGGACGACGGCTTCCGGGGCGACCAGGACGCGGTGGCCGGCGTTGTGCGCGCGCCAGCACAGGTCGACGTCGTCGCGCATCAGGGGCAGCCGGCGGTCGAAGCCGCCGAGTTCCTCGAAGACGTCGCGGCGGATCAGCATGCCGGCGGTGGACACGGACAGTACGGGCCGGACGTGGTCGTGCTGGCCCTGGTCCTGCTCACGGCGGTCCAGGCCGGTCCAGCGGCGGCCGGAGTTGGCGATGGTGACGCCGACCTCGAGGAGCTGCCGGCGGTCGTACCAGCCGCGCAGCTTGGGGCCGACGACCGCCACGTCGTCACGGCCCAGCTCCAGCTCGTTGTCGACGACCCGCAGCAGCTGGGCGAGGGCGTCGGGTTCGGGGGCGCAGTCGTCGTGGAGCAGCCACAGCCACTGGACCGGTTCGCCGTAGGGCAGTTCGGGCATGTCGTAGGCGTCGTCGCGCCACTGCCGGGTGACCGGGTCCCAGCCGCTGGGCCGCTTCAGGTACGGCAGCTCCTCCGGGGTGAGCACGGGCGCGGTGCGGCCGGCCTCCTCGACGGCCTGGCCGAAGCCGGTGCGCCGGGCCAGGTGCACGACGTTGTTGTCGCCGAGGGACTCGGTGAGCAGCCGGGCGGAGTCGTCCGCGCTGCCGGTGTCGGCCGCGACCGCGTACTGGACGGGGCGCTCCTGGCCGAGGAGACCGGCGAGCGCGTCGGGCAGCCAGCGGGCACCGTCGTGGGCGACGAGGACCGCGGTCACCACGTGGCGCGGGAACTCGGGTGGCCGGGTCGGGTCAAACGCGGCTGTGGCAGCTGTGCCTTGTGCTGCCGTGTGGCTGTGCACGGACATCGAGGTACGGGCCCCGGTTCGGTGGACTGCGGTGGACTCCTGCGCCCGCGGGTGGCGGCGAGGCGTCTCGGACGAGCGCCCACACTATCGGCTGGTCATGCCGACGGCCCGCCGCCTGTGGATAACCCACTGGTGACGGGCCGTTCGCGCAGCTCAGAGGTGCGTCAGGGGCACGTCCGGTCAGACGGCGGCCTTCTTGAGGCGGCGGCGCTCCCGTTCGGAGAGGCCGCCCCAGATGCCGAAGCGTTCGTCGTTGGCGAGGGCGTACTCGAGGCATTCGGAGCGCACCTCGCAGGCGAGGCAGACCTTCTTGGCCTCTCTGGTGGAGCCGCCCTTCTCGGGGAAGAAGGACTCGGGGTCGGTCTGGGCGCACAGCGCGCGCTCCTGCCAGCCGAGTTCCTCGTCCGCGTCGTCGACCAGCAGTTGCTGCACCAGCTCGGTCATGTGCGCCCCTCGTCTGTCTCGCGTCCCCGTGCCTGGCCGTTACCGATTTCGGCTGAACGACACGAGTGAAATTACAAGTGTGCTGCTCCGGGCGAGTCAAGCCGAGATCTGCTATTGGGCCCGTTATTCACTCTGCGGAACCAAGGCCGTGCGGAAAGTGTTCAAATCGGCATAAACCTTGACATGCAGAAGAGGCCCGCCAACGGGCCTCCGACCCCATACAGAGGTTGTACGGAGAAGGACGCCCAGATGTTCGATCGCGTTCCGAAGTGGCTCGCGCGGCCGGTTGTGCGCCATGTGTCCCGGGTACCCGCTGAACAAACCTTTCGGCAGCGAGATGAACCGGATGAGGTGAAGCGTGTCCCACATACCGGGCGTCGAGTTGACACGGGAGGTGTGAACCGATGTCCTAGTGGGCATGCTCGCGAACTTGGCACTCACCTCGACCCGCACCGCCGGGTCCCACGGTGCTGCCCGCGCTCGCTGTAGCTGTCGCTGTTCCAGCTGTTGAGCCGTAGCCGTATCCCGGCCGCTCCAGCTGGGGACCGAGTCCCCAGGACCCGGTTCTCGCCTTCCGTTCCCCTCTGACCTTCTTCACTGAGGAACCACCGCACCCCATGAACAGCGACAACGACCTCCAGATCGCCGGCGACCTCCTCGAGGTGCAGCACCTGCTGCAGCCGCCGCGCGAGCACCCGGTCACCGTGGCCGAGTTCGTCGGACTGGCCCGCGCGATCGCCGCCGACCGCGCCCAGTGGGAGCACCTCGTCGAGTACGACGCGACCAGTCGCTGGTACCACCGGCTGCGCACCGGCCCCGGCTACGAGGTGTGGCTGCTGTCCTGGGTGCCCGGACAGGGCAGCGGACTGCACGACCACGGCCGCTCCGCCGGTGTGCTGACCGTCCTGGAGGGCGTCCTCACCGAACGCACCGGACGCGGCACGCGCGCGCTGGCCGCCGGCGCACAACGGGTGTTCGCGCCGGGGTACGCGCACGAGGTGGTGAACGACGCGCTGGAGCCCGCGGTGAGCCTGCACGTCTACTACCCGGGCCTGACCGAGATGCCGATGCACACCACGGCCAGCGCCGCCTGCGAGGCCCGTCCCGTCACCGCCTGACGCTCGCGACGCCGGACGCGTGACGCGTTGTCGGAACCGCCTGCGAGACTTGTCGCATGCGCATTGTGGTTCTGGCAGGCGGTATCGGCGGTGCCCGGTTCCTGCGCGGTCTCAAGCAGGCCGTGCCGGACGCCGACGTGACCGTCATCGGCAACACCGGCGACGACATCCACCTCTTCGGGCTGAAGGTGTGCCCGGACCTCGACACGGTGATGTACACGCTCGGCGACGGCATCAACGAGGAACAGGGCTGGGGGCGCGCCGACGAGACCTTCCACCTCAAGCAGGAGCTGGCCGCCTACGGGGTGGGGCCCGACTGGTTCGGGCTCGGTGACCGGGACTTCGCGACGCACATCGTGCGCACGCAGATGCTGGGCGCCGGCTATCCGCTGAGCGCGGTGACCGAGGCGCTGTGCGACCGCTGGAAGCCGGGCGTGAAGCTGATCCCGATGACCGACGACCGGGTCGAGACCCATGTGGCCGTCGAGGTCGACGGCGAGCGCAAGGCGGTGCACTTCCAGGAGTACTGGGTCCGGCTGCGGGCGGCCGTGCCCGCCCACGCGGTCGTCCCGGTCGGCGCCGAGCAGTCCAAGCCGGCGCCCGGCGTACTGGAGGCACTCGCCGCGGCGGACGTGATCCTCTTCCCGCCGTCCAACCCGGTGGTCTCCGTCGGCACCATCCTCGCGGTGCCCGGCATCCGGGAGGCGATCGCCAACGCCGGGGTACCGGTGGTGGGCCTCTCCCCCATCGTCGGGGACGCGCCGGTGCGCGGGATGGCCGACAAGGTGCTGGCCGCCGTGGGAGTGGAGTCGACGGCGGCGGCGGTCGCCGAGCACTACGGCTCGGGCCTGCTGGACGGCTGGCTCGTCGACACCGTGGACGCCGGCGTCGTGGGGCGGGTCGAGGCGGCCGGCATCCGCTGCCGGGCCGTACCGCTGATGATGACCGATCAGGACGCGTCCGCGCAGATGGCACGGGAGGCGCTGGCGCTGGCCGAGGAGGTGCGCGGGGCATGAGCGACGCGGCGCCCGGGTACCGGGTGTGGGCGCTGGCCGGGATCCCCGAGGTCCAGCCGGGCGACGACCTGGCCAAGCTGATCGCGGCGACCGGCCCGGAGCTGGCCGACGGTGACGTGGTGGTCGTCACATCCAAGATCGTGTCCAAGGCCGAGGGACGGATCGTCGAGGCGACCGACCGGGAGGCGGCGATCGACGCCGAGACCGTGCGCGTGGTGGCCCGCCGCGGCGCCCTGCGGATCGTCGAGAACCGGCAGGGTCTGGTGATGGCGGCAGCGGGGGTGGACGCCTCCAACACCCCTTCCGGGACCGTGCTGTTGCTGCCCGAGGACCCCGACGCCTCGGCCCGTGCCGTCCGCGCGGGGCTCCGGGACGCGCTGGGCGTCGACGTGGGGGTGGTCGTCACGGACACCTCCGGGCGGCCCTGGCGCGCGGGCCTCACGGACGTCGCCATCGGCGCCGCCGGGGTGCGGGTGCTGGACGACCTGCGCGGGGGCGTGGACGCGTACGGCAATCCGCTGGTCGCCACGGTCGTCGCCACGGCCGACGAACTGGCCGCCGCCGGTGACCTGGTCAAGGGCAAGGCGACGGGGATGCCGGTCGCCGTGGTGCGCGGCCTCGCCCATGTCGTGACCGGCGCCGGCGAGAACGGGGACGACGCGCGGGCGCTGGTGCGGGACGCGGCCAGCGACATGTTCCGGCTCGGCACCTCCGAGGCGGTCCGGGAAGCGGTCACGCTACGCCGGACCGTGCGGGCGTTCACCGACGACCCCGTCGACCCCGGGGCGGTACGACGGGCGGTCGCCGCGGCCGTGACCGCGCCGGCGCCGCACCACACGACACCGTGGCGGTTCGTGCTGCTGGAGTCGGCCGAGGCGCGCGGGCGACTGCTGGACGCCATGCGGGACGCCTGGATCGCCGACCTGCGCGGGGACGGCAAGTCCGAGGAGTCGATCGCGAAGCGGGTGCGCCGGGGGGACGTGCTGCGCAACGCGCCGTATCTCGTCGTGCCCTGTCTGGTGACGGAGGGGGCCCACACGTACGGGGACCCGCGCCGGGACGCCGCCGAGCGGGAGATGTTCGTGGTCGCCGCGGGGGCGGGCGTGCAGAACTTCCTGGTCGCGCTGGCCGGGGAGCAGCTGGGGTCGGCGTGGGTGTCGTCGACGATGTTCTGCCGGGACGTGGTGCGGGAGGTGCTGGGGCTGCCGGAGGGGTGGGATCCGATGGGGGCGGTCGCGGTGGGGCGCGCCGCGGAGGCACCGCGGGAGAGGGCGCCCCGGGAGGTGGCGGACTTCATCGAGGTGCGGTGAGTTACGAGGTGCGGTGAGTTACGCGCCCAGGGTCCGGGGTCATCGGGCTTCGTGGCGGGTGCGGCCGGGTGGGGGCTGGTCGCGCAGTTCCTCCCCCAGCCTTCGGCCGGGGGCGCTTGCACCTAGGCTCATAGTTCACAGCAGGCACCTCACACATCTGGGATCTCTCACGTGGCTGGACGTTTTACTCCGAGACCCACTCGTACAGCTGTGCGGGGTGGGCAGGTCGTGGTGCCCGGAGGGATTCCCCGGCAGGCCGTCGCGCCCGGGCTGGTGCGGGTCTGGAAGCCCGAGGGGGCCCTTGACCTGGGGCTCGTGCTCGGGCCGCTGCGGCGCGGGCCCGGTGATCCCACCTTCCGGGCCACGCCCGACGGTTCCGTGTGGCGGGCCAGTCTCACACCGGCCGGGCCCGGGACGCTGCGGGTGCGGGCGTACGGCGCGGAGGTGCGCGGGGAGGCCTGGGGGCCGGGCGGGGAGTGGCTGCTGGAGCGGCTGCCCGAGCTGCTGGGTGCCGCCGACGACCCCGCCGTCTTCGTGCCCCGGCACCGGGTCGTCGCCGCCGCCCGGCACCGGCGGCCGGGGCTGCGGCTGACGCGGACCGGGCTGGTGCTGGAGTCGTTGATCCCGTCGGTCCTGGAGCAGAAGGTCACGACGGACGAGGCGTACCGGGCCTGGCGGCTGCTGGTACGGAGGTTCGGGGAGCGTGCGCCGGGGCCCGCGGGCGTGAGCCAGCGGCCGATGTGGGTGATGCCCGCGCCTCGGGCCTGGGCGCTGATTCCGTCCTGGGAGTGGCACAAGGCCGGTGTCGACGACAAGCGGGCCGCCACGATCCTGCGGGCGGTACGGGTCGCCGCGCGGCTCGAGGAGGCGGTCGGGATGGCGCCGGAGGCCGCACGGGCGCGGCTGGAGGTGGTGCCGGGGATCGGGCCCTGGACGTCGGCGGAGACCGTGCAGCGCAGCCACGGGGCGCCGGACGCGGTGACGGTCGGGGACCTGCATCTGCCCGGGATCGTGGGATGGGCGCTGGCCGGGGACCGGCATGCCGACGACGAGGTCATGCTGCGGCTGCTGGAGCCGTACGCGGGCCAGCGGCACCGGGCGGCCCGGCTGATCCTGCTGAGTGGGAACACACCGGCCAGGAGGGCGCCGAAGATGTACCGCGTGGACATCGGCAGGTTGTGAAGCGTCCCCGGGGGGCGCGCAGCACTGCGCGAGCAGCCGACGCGCGCCCGCTGGAGGACGACGGCGGCTACTGGTCCGAGGAGAACCGCACCGCGCCCGCCGGAATGCGCGCGTCGCACCACACCCGGGCGCCCTCGGCGAGTTCGTTGTCCGGTCCGACGACCGCGCCGTCGCCGATGACCGTGCCCGTGAGGACGGAGCGTTCGCCGACGCGGGCGCGGCTGCCGATGAGGGAGTCGGTGATGACGGCGCCTGGTTCGATGACGGCGCCGGGGAGGATGGCCGAGCCGAAGACCCGCGCGCCCTCGGCCACGAACGCGCCCTCGCCCACCACCGTGCCGCCGGTGAGCTTCGCGTCCGCCGCCACCCGTGCCGTGGGCAGGATCAGACGGTCGCCGCAGCGGCCGGGGACCGCCGGGGAGGGCGCGCGGCCCAGGACCAGGTCGGCCGAGCCGCGCACGAACGCGGCGGGGGTGCCGAGGTCCAGCCAGTAGGTGGAGTCGACCATGCCCTGGAGGTGGGCGCCGGCCGCCAGCAGGTCCGGGAAGGTCTCCCGCTCGACCGACACCGGGCGGCCCGCCGGGATCGTGTCGATGACCGAGCGGCGGAAGACGTACGCCCCCGCGTTGATCTGGTCGGTGACGATCTCCTCCGGCGTCTGCGGCTTCTCCAGGAACGCCAGGACCCGCCCCGACGCGTCGGTGGGCACGAGGCCGTAGGCACGCGGATCCGTCACCTTCGTCAGGTGCAGGGAGACATCCGCGCCCGCCGACTCGTGCGTGGCCACCAGGGCACGGATGTCCAGGCCGGTGAGGATGTCGCCGTTGAAGATCAGGACCGGTTCGTCGGGGCCCGAGTGCAGCCGGGAGGCGACGTTGCGGATGGCGCCGCCCGTGCCGAGCGGTTCCTCCTCGGTGACGTACTCGATGTGCAGGCCGAGTGCCGCGCCGTCGCCGAAGTACGGTTCGAAGACCTCGGCGAGGTAACTGGTGGCGAGGACGATGTGGTCGACGCCCGCCGCTCTGGCTCTGGCCAGCTGGTGGGTCAGGAACGGCACGCCGGCGGCCGGGACCATCGGCTTGGGCGTGTGGACCGTGAGCGGGCGCAGCCGGGTGCCTTTGCCGCCGACCAGGAGGATCGCTTCTGTCACCTGTCGTCTCTGCTTCCTGCCGGGACCGGCCGAACTCGGTGTCGGCCGGCCAGTGTATGCAGACCGTGCGACGGCGCCCTCGACGGCCGCGCGGTGCCACGCGGCATGGGTGTGCGGTTTCCCCCGACTGCCCCCCGACGGCGTGAACGCGGGTCCCGTGCTCAGCGCCCCTGGAGGTGCGCGGAACTGGTCCGGGCCGAACCGAGCTTGGCGTAGAGCCTGGCGCCCGGACAGTCGGTGGCATACCCGTCCCGGTGACCTGAGATCACGTTCAGTCGTACGTTCTTCCCCTTTGGGTAGAGATTGCCACCCCCGGACCTCAGATATGTCTTCCCCTTCGGATTCGCCCCGAAGAGCCCGAGTTTCCACGCGGTGAGTCTGGCGACGGCGGTGACGGCGGCGGCGGGCGGCTTGTGCGAGTCGAACGAGCCGATCACCGCGATCCCCATGCTGTTGCTGTTGAACCCCAGGGTGTGGGCGCCCTTGACGGCTTTCGCCACTCCCCCCGCACGGCCCTCGTAGATGGTTCCGCACTTGTCGACGAGGAAGTTGTAGCCGATGTCCCGCCAGCCCATGCTCACCACGTGGTAGCGGTAGATACTGCGGATGACGGACGAGGCCTGGGAGCACTTGTAGCCGTTGCCGGAGTCGGTGTGGTGGACGAAGGCCGCCTTGACCTTTCCCGTGTACACGAACCCCTTCTCGCGCAGTGACTCGTCGGCGCGCCAGCCGCGGCGCGTGACGATCCTCGGACGCGGGCCGATGTACGGCTTCCCGCGCGGGACGTCGACGCCCTCCAGCTCCAGCAGTTCGCGTTCGGTGTCCTCGCGGCTCAGGGCGGGGATCTCGGTGGCGCCGAACGGCGCGAGGTCGGCGTCGGCGGCGGCGCTCGCGTCGGCCTCGGCGGGGGAGGCGTCGGCCGGGGCATCGGCCGGGGAGCCCTGGGACGGGGAGCCCTCGGGCGGCGGGTCGGCGCCCGGGTCGACCAGTTCGAGGCGGAGCCCGGCGGGGAGCAGATCGCGGCCGCCGCTGCCACCCGCGCCGGAACCGGCGTCGGTGCCGGTATCGGCGTCGGTGCCGGTATCGGCGCCGGCACTGGCGTCGGCATCGGCATCGGCGCGGACGCTTACCTCCACGCCGTCCGAGTCACCCACCCACAGAGGCGCGGTGGCCCCGCGCACCCGGCCCGACGCGGCCTCCGCGGTGTCCGGGTCGGCGCCGTGGTCGGCGTTGTGCGTCCCGACGTCCTGCCAGCCCGACCAGACGCCGGTCTCCGCGGACCGGGTACGGACCCGCACCGTGCCGTGCAGTTCGGTCCCGGGGTTGTCCCAGACGACGCCGACCATCGAGAAGTGCCGTACGCCCGTGCTGTACACGCCCTGTTCGGGGACCTGGCCGAGGACGCGCTCGCGGGTGCGCGGGGCGAGCGACAGCGACTGGGTGCCGCCGGCCGGCAGTCCGCGCAGCTGCCCGCGCACCGGCACGGAGGCCGACGCGGCGGCCGCGGAGGGCACGTTGAGGAGCGCCGGCGGCAGGGCGAGGGCCGCGGCACAGGTGACGCCGATCGAGGAAGTCAGGAATCCACGCATGCCCCTGATGTTGAACACAGTAAGACAAATATGTCTATTGCGGACTTGACGGTCCGTCGGGTGCGGTTGCGCCGAACCGGTGGCGTCGGCGGTCGGTGCGGGCGGCGGCCGCGGCGTACCCTTGCGCGGGTGAACGCCACCGATCGCACCCCCGCCGACCTGCTGCGTTCCGCGCTCGCCGCGGACCCCGGACGCCCGCTGGTGACCTTCTACGACGACGCGACGGGCGAACGCGTCGAATTGTCCGTGGCCACCTTCGCCAATTGGGTG
The DNA here is from genome assembly GCF_022343545.1 of Streptomyces arenae. Taxonomy (NCBI): domain Bacteria; kingdom Bacillati; phylum Actinomycetota; class Actinomycetes; order Kitasatosporales; family Streptomycetaceae; genus Streptomyces; species Streptomyces arenae. The sequence continues at coordinate 292,252 of NZ_JAKQYH010000087.1, read as the reverse complement.
GCCAAGACGGCGAACCTGTTGCAGTCCGATCTCGCGGCCGGCCCCGGCGACCGGGTGACCCTGCTGCTCCCCGCCCACTGGCAGACGGCCGTGTGGCTGCTGGCCTGTTCGTCGGTGGGCGCGATCGCCGACGTGGCCGGGGACCCGGCGGCGGCGGACGTGGTGGTGAGCGGTCCGGACACGCTGGAGGCGGCGCGGGCGTGCCGCGGGGAGCGGGTCGCGCTCGCGCTGCGGCCGCTGGGCGGGCGGTTCCCGCAGCCGCCGGAGGGGTTCGTGGACTACGCCGTGGAGGTGCCGAGCCAGGGGGACCGGTTCGTACCGTTCTCGCCGGTGGACCCGGACGAGCCCGCGCTGATCGTCGCGGGGGCGGAGCTGAGCGGGGCCGAGCTGGTGGAGCGGGCGCTCGGGGACGCGCCGGGGCTGGATCTGACCGGGCCCGGGTCCCGGATGCTGTCCGGGCTGGGGTTCGACACGTGGGAGGGCCTGAGCGCGGGGCTGTACGCGCCGCTCGCGGTCGGCGGGTCCGTGGTCCTGTGCCGGCACCTGGACGCGCTGGACGCGGAGGGCATCGCGAAGCGGATCGAGAGTGAGCGGGTCACCGCCTCGGCACGGTGAGGCCGTCGTACGCCTGCGGCCGCGTGAGGGCCGGTCGCGCCCGCGCGGCGGCAGCCGCACACCGGACACCGCCCCGCGTTCCAGAGGCGGCGGGTTCGGTCACCCGTGTGGAGTAGTTGCCGTCACCTGAGGCCCCCTCCCCGGGGCACTGTTGAACAGTGACCGACGTCGTAGGGGCATCCGCCACCGGGTCCGGGCTCGCCCGGCGGCGGCGTCGGCTCTGGCTACGGGGTACGGCGCTGGCCGCGGGGCTGGTCACGCTCGGTGCCGTCGGGGGCGGCTGGGCGCTCTACGCCAAACTCAGCCACAACATCACCGCCGACGAGGCGGCCGCCGACGAGCTCGCCCGGTACGAGCGGGAGCGGCCCACCGCGCTGGTGCGGGGCGCGCAGAACATCCTGCTGATCGGCTCGGACACCCGTGCCGGCGCGGGGAACGGCCGCTACGGCAGGGACTCGGGCACCGAGCGGTCCGACACCACGATCCTGCTGCATCTGGCCGCCGACCGGCGCAGTGCCACCGCGGTGTCGCTGCCCCGGGACCTCATGGTGCACGTGCCCGGGTGCCTGCGGAGCGACGGGCGGCGCAGCGAGCCCGCCTTCACGCTGTTCAACTCGGCGTTCGCGGTGGGGGGTTCGGCCTGCACCGTGCGTACCGTCGAGAAGCTGACGGACATCCGGGTCGACCACTACATGGTCGTCGACTTCAGCGGGTTCAAGGACGTGGTGGACGCGGTCGACGGGGTGCAGGTGTGCCTGAAGGAGCCGATCGACGACAAGGCGGCCAAACTGCGGCTGCCCGCCGGGCGGGTCACCCTCGACGGGGAGCAGGCGCTCGGGTACGTACGGGCGCGCAAGTCGCTCGGGGACGGCAGCGACACCTCGCGGATGGACCGGCAGCAGCAGTTCCTGGGGGCGCTCGTCAACAAGGTGCAGAGCGGGGACGTACTGCTGAACCCGGCGAAGCTCTATCCGCTGCTGGACGCGGCGACCTCCGCGCTGACCACCGACCCCGAACTGGCCAGCCTGCGGGGTCTGTACCAGCTGGTCCGCGGGGTCCGGAACATCCCCACGGACCATGTGCGGTTCCTCACCGTCCCGAGGGAGCCGTATGTGTACGACTCCAACCGCGACCAGCTCGTGGCGGGCCGGGCGGACGCCCTTTTCGCGCTGCTGCGGGCCGACCGGGCCGTGAACGTCACCAAGGACGGCGAGTTCTCGGCCGAGAAGCCCGGAAGCCCGTCGTCGTCCACGTTTCGCGGGAAAACCGCCGCCGAGGACAGTTGCGCGTAAAGCACTCGCCAAGGCGGCGTACTGGCGCGCCGTTCGTTGTCAGTTAAATGAGGCAGATTGCCCGGTTGTAGGAAGGACGAATTTGTCACTGGCGTCACTCGACGCTGAACTGGGCGGATAGTGTGAGCGTTCCGGTGCACCCGGCCACGAGGTCCGTCCTGGGGTCGTGCACTGCAAAACGTGACCGAGCGCCTTGGTAGGGGGGAAGGCGCCGCGTGGCCCCGACGGAGGATTCGGACAACCGTGGACGCGCAAGGCCGTGGGCGGGCGGACAACATCGATCCCGCAGACCAGTGGGTGCTCAATCCGAACACCGGTGAATACGAACTGCGACTGACGCCTTCCGCTCCGCAGTCGGCGGTGCCCGGACCGCGCAGACCGACGACCCCGTCGACTCCGTCGCGCACCGCCCCGAGCGGGACGCCGGAGGTGCCGGGGCAGCGCAGGCGCCGCGCGGAGCCGGAGCCGCCGCCCGGCCGTCGCTCGCGGCGGCAGCCGGTGAAGAAGAAGTCGAAGGCCAAGAAGGTACTGCTGTGGACCGGCGGTTCGATGGCCTTCGTGCTGGTCGCCGTCTCGGCCGCCGGCTACCTGTACATCAAGCACCTCAACGACAACATCACGTCCGTCTCCGACGACGGCGCGAGTACCGGTGGTTTCAGCAAGGACAAGGCGATCAACCTGCTGATCATCGGCACCGACAAGCGCACCGGCAAGGGCAACGAGGGCTACGGCGACGCCGGCAGCGTCGGGCACGCCGACACCAACATCCTGCTGCACATCTCCAAGGACCGCTCCAACGCCACCGCGCTGAGCATCCCGCGTGACCTGATCGTGGACGTCCCGGACTGCCCGACCGAGCAGTCCGACGGCACCACGAAGGTCATCGCGGGCACCCAGAACGTCCGCTTCAACACCAGCCTCGGCCAGGACGACCGGACGCCCAGCTGCACGGTGCGCACGGTGACGGAGCTGACCGGGATCAAGCCGGACAACTTCATGGTGGCCGACTTCAACGCCGTCAAGACGCTGACCGACGCGGTCGGCGGGGTCGAGGTCTGCCTCGGCAAGGACATCGACGACAAGCAGTCGCACCTGAAGCTGTCCAAGGGCACCCACAAGATCTCCGGCGAGACCGCGCTGGCGTTCGTGCGCACCCGGCACTCGGTCGGCTTCGGCGGCGACCTGAGCCGGATCCAGCTCCAGCAGCAGTTCCTGAGCGCGCTGATGCGCAAGCTCAGCTCCAACTCGACGCTCACCAGCCCGACGAAGCTGCTGAAGCTGGCCGAGGTCGGCACCAAGTCGCTGACCGTCGACTCCCAGCTGGACAGCATCGGCAAGCTGAAGGACCTGGGTCTGGAGCTCGGCAAGCTGAACCCGAAGAACCTGACCTTCACCACCATCCCGGTGCTGGACAACCCAGCGGAGGCGGTGAAGGCGACCGTCGTGCTCAACGAGTCGAAGGCGCCCGCGGTCTTCCAGGCCATCAAGGACGACGTCTCCTTCACCGCGGTCAAGAAGAAGCAGGCGCAGGCCAGCAAGGACGCGGCGGCCGCCCGGCTCAAGGGCAGCAAGTCCGCGGCCTCCGAGGTGCGGGTGCGCATCCTCAACGGCGGGGCCGCGTCCGGCAGTGCGCAGGAGACCCTCAGCTGGCTCCAGAACGACGAGGGCGTCCTCAAGTCGGAGAACGCCGGCAACGCGCCCGCCGAACTCGCCAAGACCACCCTGGAGTACGCGCCCGACCAGGCCGACCAGGCACGTGAACTGGCGAGCCTGATGGGACTGTCCGGCTCGGCGATGAAGCCGGGCAAGAGCGTGACCAACTCCCAGGGACTGCCCGCGATCACGCTCACCCTGGGCAAGGACTTCCAGGGGGCGGGAGTCTCCCTCACCACTCCGACGAAGGCGCCGGAAGTGGACACCAAGACCACCGCGGACAAGGTGACCTGCGCCAAGTAGCGGCGCCCGAAGGTGCGAAGTTGCACGCAAACGGCGCCCGGTTGCTCGGAGTTGTCCACGAGTGACACCAAGTCATACCGAATAAGTAGGTAACCCTATGGGTCCGTCACGCGTCTAACCGGGCGCGGGGCGGACCCGTGTGGTCCGTGGGACGTCCGAAGGGGGGCGTGGCGGCGGGCCTGTGCGCGCGAGGCGCAGGGTGGGGAGGGCAGGAAGTTGACGCGGAGCGATGTGCGGGGGGAGGTGCCTGCGGTCGAGGACACGATGTCCCTCGCACCGAAGGCACCGGCCACGTCCAGAGGCGGCGGGCACGGCGGCAAGGGCGGCTCGAAGAACCCGAGGGCCTCGAAGGGCGGGCACGGCGGCCGGCGGGTGCTGCGCTGGTCGGCGACCACGCTGTCGGTGGTGATCCTCGGTACGGCCGGTGCCGGTTACCTCTACTACCAGCACCTGAACGGCAACATCCACAAGGGCGAGCGCGAAAGCGGTGACGCCAAGGCGCAGAAGACCGCGGCCAACGCGGCCGGGCAGACCCCGTTGAACATCCTGCTGATCGGCTCCGACAGCCGTAACTCCGACGAGAACGTGAAGCTCGGCGGCGCCAAGTACGACCGGGGCAGCCCGCCGCTCGGCGATGTGCAGATGCTGATCCACCTGTCGGCGGACCGCAAGAGCGCCGCGATGGTGAGCATCCCCCGGGACACCAGGGTCGACATACCCAAGTGCACGGACCCCAAGACCGGCAAGGTGTACCCGGCGACCAACACCATCATCAACGAGTCGCTGGCCCGCGGCGGCGCCGGCTGCACCCTGGCCACCTGGGAGAACCTCACCGGGGTCTACATCGACCACTGGCTCACGATCGACTTCTCGGGCGTGGTGAACATGGCGGACGCCATCGGCGGCGTCGACGTCTGTGTGAAGCAGAACGTGTGGGACCGGCCGACGGCCGCGGTGCCCGGCGGCTCCGGACTGAAGATGACGGCCGGCACACACAAGGTGAAGGGTGAGAAGGCCCTGCAGTGGCTGCGCACCCGGCACGCCTGGGGCAGTGACCCGCTGCGCGCCAAGGCCCAGCACATGTACCTCAACTCGATGATCCGCACGTTGAAGGGGCAGAACGTCTTCACCGACACCGGCAGACTGATGGACCTGGCCGAGGCGGCCACCAAGTCGCTGACGGTCTCCGAGGAGATCGGCACCCCGAAGAAGCTCTACGACCTGGGCATGCAGCTCAAGTCGGTGCCGACGGACCGCATCACCTCGCTCACGATGCCGAACGTCCAGGACCCGCAGAACAAGGACCACCTCGTTCCGGACGGCGCCAACGCCGACAAGATGTGGCAGATGCTCCGCGACGACGTGTCGTTCGACAAGAACGGCAAGGCCTCCGACGGCGCCGGCGAGAAGAAGAAGCAGGCGAGCGCCGAACCCGTCAAGGAGCCGTCCGTCTCCCCCGCGGGCCTCGGTGTGCTGGTGCGCAACGCCACCCGGACGTCCACCGAGGCGCCGGTCGGCGGCCGGGCCCGGACACTCGCCCAGGAACTGACCGCGAAGGGCTACACCCGGGCGGCGGCGGACACCTCGAACACCGGGGAGTCGGTGGACAAGACGGTCGTGCGGTACCCGAGCGCGGACCTCCAGGGCGATGCCCAGGCGGTGGCCGAGGCGCTGGGGATCCCGACGAGCCAGGTCAAGCAGAGCACCGATGTGTCGGGCGTCACGCTGGTCGTCGGTGCCGACTGGCGGGAGGGCACGGCGTACCCGAAGCAGTCCGCGCCGAAGGCCGGTGACCTGCCCGACAACGCCGACGCGATCAACGGCTCCGACACCAAGCAGTGCATGGACGTGTACGGCCCCTATCGCTGGTGACGGGCACGGCCGGACGGTTCACACAGGTCCGCACAGGTACGCACAGGTAACTCCTAAACCCCTGCATGACACTGCCGCCGTGCTCAGGAGCCCGGAGCCCCGGGCGCGGTGGCAGGTGCGAGCGGGAGGGCGGGCAGTGGTGCGCAGCAGTGTGCGGGGGGAGGTGTCGGACGTGGTGTCCGCGGTCGAGGACACGATGTCCCTCACACCCCAGACCGACAGCAGCGGACGACAGGGCGGCAGACGGGTCGGGGACGGCGGCCGCGGCCGCCGCAGACGCCGGGTCGTCCGCTGGACCGCCTCGGTCCTGACCCTCGTCCTGGCCGGCACCGCCACCGCCGGATACCTGTACTACGAGCACCTCAACCGCAACATCAAGAAGAAGACCCTGAACATCGGGGACTCCAAGGACCGCGCCACCGCGTCCAAGGCGAACGCGGCCGGCCAGACCCCGCTCAACATCCTGCTGATCGGCTCCGACGCCCGCGACACCGCCGAGAACCAGAAGCTGGGCGGCGCCAAGAGCACGTACAACACCGCGCCCCGCGCCGACGTCCAGATGCTGCTGCACGTGTCGGCCGACCGCACCAACATGTCCGTGGTGTCCATGCCCCGCGACACCTTGGTCTCCATCCCCGAGTGCACCGACCCCGACACCGGCAAGGTGTACGCGGCGACCGCCTCGACGATGACCAACGACTCGCTGGGCCGCGGCGGGCCCGGCTGCACGGTGGCCACCTGGGAGAAGCTCACCGACATCCACATCGACCACTTCATGATGGTCGACTTCTCGGGCGTGGTGTCCATGGCGGACGCGATCGGCGGGGTGCCGGTGTGCGTGGACGCGAACATCTACTCGCACACCTCCACCGGCCACGGCTCCGGCCTGAAGCTGACGAAGGGCACCACCTCCGTCAAGGGCAAGCAGGCTTTGCAGTGGCTGCGCACCCGGTACGGCTTCGAGGACGGCAGTGACATCGCCCGCACCAAGGCGCAGCACATGTACATGAACTCGATGGTCCGCCAGTTGCGCGCCAACGCCACCCTCGCCAACCCCGACAAGCTCCTCAGGCTCGCCGAGACGGCCACCGAGGCGCTCACCGTCGACACCGGCCTCGGCTCGGTCACCAAGCTCTACGACCTGAGCAAGGAGTTGAAGAAGGTCCCCACGAACCGCATCACCATGACGACCATGCCGTGGGTGTACTCCTCGGACGGCAACCGGGTCCTGCCCAAGCCGACGGACGCGGCGAAGCTGTGGCGGCTGGTCCGCGAGGACATCGCCCTGGACGGCAAGGACAAGAAGAAGACGACGACGACCGCGACGAAGGTCACCGACAAGGCCGCGGCCGACGACGAGATCGCGGTGCGGGTGCGGAACGGCACGAAGAGCGGCACCGAGGCCGCCGTCACCGGCCGGGCCGCCGCGATCACCACGCTGCTGACCGGCAAGGGCTTCACCAAGGCCGCGGCCGACACCTCAGCACCGCTGAGCGCGGACCAGACCGTGGTCCGCTATCCGAGCGCGGGCCTCGCGGGCGACGCCCAGCGGGTCGCGAAGGCGCTGGGCATCCCCACGAGCCAGGTGAAGAAGTCGGCCGGCGTCTCCGCCGTCACCCTCGTCGTCGGCGCCGACTGGCGCTCGGGCACGAAGTACACCGCCGACGACGATGACACCACGCCGGCCTCGGCGAGCGCCCTCAACGCCTCGGACACCAAGGCCTGCATGCACGTCGACCCGGACTACACCTGGTAGTCCGGGTCGTACGACCGCCGGTGCTCAGTCGGCCGCTGGGCTGAGCACCGCCGGGCGGCGGGACGCGATGACCCGCTTCGCCAGCGACTTCGGGCTGGTCAGGAAGCCGTACCCCCACGACATGTGCATGGTGGCGAGGGCGAGGGGGATCTGGAGCCGGGCCTTGAGCGGCAGCCCCTTGCCGGCCGGGAGGGACCCGGCGGCGATCGCGGCGAGGTAACCGCCGGGGACGACGAAACCGAACGGGGTGACCAGCGCGCCCACCAGGATCCCGGCCGCTATCGCGCACACCGCGGTGGGCGGGGCGAGGTAGCGCAGGTTGATGGAGCCCTCGTGGTAGCGGGCGACGACGTGCCGCCAACGGCCGTAGTCCTTGTACTGCTTGGCGAGGGCCCGCACGCTCGGCCGCGGGCGGTACGACACCTTCAGGTCCGGCGAGAACCAGATCAGCCCGCCGGCCTCGCGGATGCGGAAGTTCAGCTCCCAGTCCTGGGCGCGGATGAACTCCTCGTTGTAGCCGCCCTGTTGTTCCAGCGCCTCGCGGCGGAAGACACCCAGGTAGACGGTTTCGGCGGGCGCCGCCGCACCGCCGGTGTGGAAGGCGGCGTTGCCGACGCCGATCTTCGAGGTCATGGCCGCCGCGACCGCCTGCTCCCAGGCGTTCTCGCCCTCGGCGTGCATGATGCCGCCGACGTTCTGCGCGCCGGTCTCCTCCAGCAGGCGGACGGCGGTGGCGATGTAGTTCGGGGAGAGCATGCCGTGGCCGTCGACCCGGACCACGATCGGGTGCCGGGAGGCCTTGATCGCGGCGTTCAGGGCGGCCGGCGTGCGGCCGGTCGGATTCGGGACGGTGTGCACGCGCGCGTCTTCCGCCACGAGCCGGGCCGCGATCTCGTCCGTGCGGTCCTTGGACGGACCGAGGGCGATGACGACCTCCAGCTCGCCGGCGTACTCCTGCGCGAGGATCGCTTGGACGGCCCCGCGCAGATGCCGCTCCTCATTGAGGACGGGCATGATCACAGAAACTGCGGGGTGCCGCACGTCGGACTTGGCGTTCATAGGACGCTCACGTTACCGCGAACGGGGGACAGCGGTGCGCGCCGCCGGGGCGAAGGCGCGGGCTGAAGGTCGTATCGGCCTACCGTGCTCATGGATCCCACGTACGGCCTCGTCCGGAGGTGTCCTTTGGCCGCCAGCCCGCCCCGGTCCCCCGCCCGGCCCGCCCGGCCGCGGCGTCGACCGCAGCCCACCCGTCAGACCCCGCGGCCGCCGGTACGACCCGCAAGGCCCCGGCGGCCGCGCTGGGCCATGCGGGCCGTGACCACACTCTCGGTGGTGGTGCTGGCGTCGGCCGGGATCGGGCACTCGGTGATGGCCAGCCTGGACGCGGACATCGCCCGGGTCGACCCCTTCAAGGACATGAAGAACCGGCCCCGCGCGGGGCACGGCATGAACGTCCTGCTGGTCGGCACCGACGGCCGCGACAAGATCACCGAGCGGGAGCGGCGGAAGTACCGCCTCGGCGGGTCACCCTGCCACTGCACCGACACGATCATGATCGTGCACATCTCCGCGGACCGGGAGCGGGCCACCGTGGTCAGCCTGCCGCGCGACTCGTACGCCGAGGTTCCCGCGCACGTCGACGAGACGACGGGGCAGCGGCACGCCGCCCACCCGATCAAGCTGAACGCGGCCTACGCGGAGGGCGGGCCGCAGCTGACCGTCCGCACCGTCGAGAACATGACCCATCTGAAGATCGACCACTATCTGGAGGTCGACTTCATCACCTTCATGCGGACCGTCGACGTGCTCGGCGGGGTGCGGGTCTGCAACGCCCAGCCGCTGAAGGACTCGTACACCGGCCTGAACCTTCCCTCCGGCACCCACACCCTCGACGGCGGCCGCGCCCTCCAGTACGTGCGCTCCCGGCATGTCGACGGGGCGAGCGACCTGGGCCGGATGAAGCGGCAGCAGCGGTTCCTGGCCTCGCTGATCGAGCGGGCCGCGTCGTCGGGGGTGCTGCTGAACCCGATCAGGTTCCGGGACGTGACCCGGGCGGTGCTCGGCTCGGTCCGCGCCGACACCGGCTTCGGCACGGACGAACTGCTGGACCTCGGGCGCGCGATGCGGAACTTCTCGCCCTCCTCCTCCGAGTTCACCACCGTCCCCATCGGGCAGCTGGCCTACCCCGTGAAGGGCATCGGCTCGACGCTGAAGTGGGACCAGGCCAAGTCGGACCAGTTGTTCCAGTCCCTGCGCGACGACCGGCAGCTGACCCCGCCGGCGGCGCCGAAGCGGCCGGCGGGACCGGCCCCGGTGGGCGTGGAGGTGGCACCGGAGCGGATCCGGGTGCAGGTGGAGAACGGCACCGGCACGGCGGGGCTGGCCCGGCGGATGGACGCGGCGCTGACGGCGACCGGGTTCGCGGCGAACCACCGGCCGGTGACCGCGGCACGGCACGACCTGAAGCGGACGGTGATCTCGTTCGACCCGCGCTGGGACCGGTCGGCCCGGTCGCTGGCGGCGGCGCTGCCGGGGAGCGAACTGCGGGCCGTGCCGGGTCAGGGGCCGACGATGCGGGTGTCGGTCGGGACGGACTTCAAGGGAGCCGTGCGCAAGGTCCGTTTCGACGACCCGGCACCGCAGGGGGCGGCGTCCGTGATGCGGGGGAACGACACCGTGTGCTGAGGCGGGGTGTGTTCCGGGTGCGGGCGGTTCAGTTCTTGCCGACCGCCCCGGCCCAGTCCCACTTCACGCCCATGTCGGAGTACATCTTCGAGTACCCGACGAAGCAGTTGAACTGCTCGACCTTGCCGTCGTGCAGGTACCAGAAGTCGGCGGTCGGCGCGGCGACCCTGTTGCCGTTGCCCTTGACGACGCCGGCCGGTGTCTGGAGCTGCCCGTCGAACGTGCCGTCGATCGACAGCTCGATGCTGACCACGTCACCGTTCACGGTGATGCGCTTGAGGTCACGGTGCACGTCGGAGAAGAGGCTCTTCATGTAGGGCAGCACGGTGCCGAGCGCGTCCCCCCGGTAGGCCTGGCCGGCGACCATGTCGTTGAAGACACCGTCCTTGGCGAAGCTGTTGACGAACGTCGGGACGTCGATGTGGTCGCCCTCCGCCACGTAGTAGTCGCGCAGGACGACCGCGAGGTTGCGCCGCTCGTGCCGGGTCAGGTGGCGGTCCGTCAGCGGGAGCTCCGCCAGCTGCCGCGGGGTGAGGTCCGGCACCGCCGTGCCGCCGCGGGTGGCCGAGGCGGTGTGGACGGGGCTCGCGGCCTGGGTCGGTGCGGCGGCGATGGCGAGGCTGCCCAGGCCGGCGACCGCGGCCGTCGCGATGATCGTCTTCCACTTGAGCGAGGTCATGACGTCTTCCTTCGGCTCGATGCGTTGGTCAAACGTTAAATCAAACGTTCGCTTGACCTTATGGACGAACCCGGAAGCATGTCAAGCGAACGTTTGAATTACTTGTCACCCCCGACGGCGACCGCTTGACGATGTACTCAAACGGCCGCTTAACTACATACTGTGACCAGGGTGGACAAGAGGGATCTGCGCCGAGAGGCCGGCCGGCGCACGCGGGACAACCTCCTGTCGGCCGCGCTGGAGATGCTCGCGCGGCGCGGCACGGAGGGGGTGACCCTCCGCGAGATCACGGAGTCCGCCGGAGCCAACGTCGCCGCCGTCAGTTACCACTTCGGGTCGCTCAAGGCGCTGTGCGACCTGGCGATAGAGCAGGCACTGGAGCAGTACCTGGACGCGCAGATCCTCGAACTCGACGCCTTGGACACCACCTCGACGCTCCAGGAGGTGGCGACGGCGTTCGCCCGGCCGATGGTGCGCGCCCTGGCGGCCGGCGGACAGGACCTGACCGTGATGCGGACCGTGGCCCGTGTCGGCATCGATCCGCCCGCGGGGTGGGAGCGGCTGGCCGGCAAGTTCGACCACTGCCGCCGGATCGCCGTGCGGGCGCTGACGGCCGGCCTCCCCGGCGTCGACGAGCAGGAACTGATCTTCCGTACGCGGTGCGCGGCCGGCCTGCTGAACTGGCTCGCGCTGGCCCCGATCGGCACCGAGCTGGCCGCCCTGTCCGTGGAACAGATCGAACGGCAGCTGATCCCCGTGGTGGCCGGGGCGTTCCGGGGGGACACCACCGCCGGCCACTGACCGCAGCGACCGAGCGGGCCGGGACCCGGCCCTCGCAGTCCTCCGCGGCTCAGTCCTCGAAACCCTCCGCGGCCCGGCGTTCGCGCAGTTCCCGGATCTCCCGTCGCCGGGCCAGCCGGTGCGTCCGCCTGATCTGGGCCTCCTGGTAGCGCCGCCGGTCCTTCTCGGTCTCCGGTACCACCTGCGGCACCCGGCGCGGCTTGCCGTCGGCGTCCACCGCCGCGAAGACCAGGTACGCGGAGCCGACCTGGGTGGCGGGCGCCGACTCGTTCCAGCGCTCGGCGAGGACCCGTACCCCCACCTCCATGGATGTCCGGCCGGTCCAGTTGACCTGCGCCTTGACATGAACCAGGTCACCGACACGGACCGGCTCCAGGAAGACCATCTCGTCCATGGACGCGGTGACGGCGGGACCGCCCGAGTGCCGGCCGGCGACCGCGCCCGCCGCGTCGTCGACGAGCTTCATGATCACACCGCCGTGCACCGTGCCCAGGAGGTTGGTGTCGTTGTGGGTCATGATGTGGCTCAGGGTGGTCCGGGAAGCGGATGTCGGCTTGCCGGGTATGTCGAGCTCCGCCTCGGGGGCCTGGTCTGTCATGGCCCCACCCTATGCCGAAGGGACATTCGCGGAATTTGTGTCGGGTTCGCAACAGCGATGACCTGATTTTCCGACGACCCTTGTCACCGGTACTGGCGCTGCCTGCACACTGGGGCCCATGAACGAATGGCCCGAGGGATGGTCGAACGACAGCCGCGGAAACCGGTACGGCCGCGGCAGCGCCGGCGCGCAGCCTGAGGGCGCCCGCGTGATGCGCCAGGTACGGCGCCAGGAGCCGTCGGCACCGCCGTACGGCAACCCGCAGCAGGGCGGCGGCTACGGCCAGGTCCCGCAGCAGCCCTCGTACGGCGGCGACGGGTACGACGACGGCGGCAGCGGGTACGACGGCTACAACACCGGCCAGGTGTACGGCGGCGGCCCCGGGGGCGGGGGACCCGGCGGCCAGTACGACCGTGCCTCGCGGCCGGCACCGAACTGGCGCAAGCGGATCAAGTGGACGGCGATCGTCGTCCTCAGCGTGGTGATCGTCACATCCGTCGCGACCTACTTCTGGGCCGACTCCAAGCTGCACCGCGACGTCGACCTGTCGAAGGTGATCGACCGTCCCGCGGCCGGCGACGGCACCAACTACCTGATCGTCGGCTCCGACAGCCGGCAGGGCCTGTCCGCCGCGCAGAAGAAGGAGCTCCACACCGGCTCCGCCGAGGGCAAGCGCACGGACTCGATGATGATCCTGCACGTCGGCGACAACGGCGACACCCTGATCTCGCTGCCCCGCGACTCGGACGTGGAGATCCCGTCGTACCAGGGGTCGACGTCCGGCAAGGTCTACAAGGGCACCGGCCGGCACACCAAGCTGAACGCGGCGTACGCCGAGGACGGCCCGACCCTGCTGGTCCGCACGGTCGAGTACAACACCGGCCTGCACATCGACCACTACGTGGAGATCGGCTTCGCCGGCTTCGCGAACATCGTGGACGCGGTCGGCGGGGTCACCATCGACATCGACAAGGGCTTCAAGGACAAGTACTCGGGCGCGGACTTCAAGGCCGGCAAGCAGACCCTGAACGGCGAGGAGGCCCTCGCCTTCGTCCGCACCCGGCACGCCTTCGCCGCGTCCGACCTCCAGCGCACCAAGAACCAGCAGAAGTTCCTGGCGGCGCTGGCCCACCAGGTCGCCACCCCGGGGACGATCCTGAACCCCTTCAAGCTCTACCCCACCCTCGGCGCGGGCCTGGACTCCCTCACCGTCGACAAGGACATGGGGCTGTGGGACCTGGGCTCGATGTTCTTCGCGATGAAGGACGTCAACGGCGGCAACGGCGTCTCGATGAACATGCCGATCTCCGGCTCCACGGGCGGCAACCTCGTCTGGGACAAGGCGAAGGTGAAGACGCTGGTCAACGAACTCAACAACGACCAGACGGTCACCGTCTCAGGCAACTAGGCACGGACCTGTACGGATCAGGGGCACCCCGCGGGGTGCCCCTGACGCCGTTCAGCCCTCAGCGCCGTGTCACATCGCGACACCGGACATCGAGCGGCACATCTCGGCGCAGCGGCGACACTGCTCCGCGCAGCGCTTCATCTGCGGGTCGTCCGGCATGGTCATACACGCCTCTGCGCACATGTCGCACGCCTTGGCGCACATCATGCACATCTCCGCGGACAGGGGTGAGCGCCGCATCATCATGTCGGCGCACATCCGGGTCATCTCGGAGCAGTCCATCAGCGCGCGCATGATCCGCATGTGGGCCTGGCCGCCCTCCATGGACATGCAGGAGCTCATGGCCTCCTCGCACATCGTGTGAGTGGCCATGCACATGTTGACGCACTCCTGCATCTGCTTGGACATGGCCGTCATGGGTCCGGTCTGGGTCATGGCTCCTCCAGGGAAGGGAGAGGGGTCCGGGGGGTCCCCGTGTAGTTCCCGTCCTAAGCCCGACCGGGCGGTAGTGCCATCCGACCGTGCCATTGGAGCCGGTCAGTCGATCCGGCAGAGGCAGAACGGATGTCCCGCCGGGTCGGCGTACACCCGGAAGTCCTCGGCGACGGGGTCCTCTTCACGCCTCAGCAGCCGGGCGCCCAGCGCCAGCACCTGCTTCTCGGCCGCGTCCACGTCCTCCCACGTCGGGCCCGCGTCGAAGTCGAGGTGGAACTGCTGGGAGTCGCGGTCGGCCCGCGGCCACTGGGGCGGTGTGTACCCCTCCGCCAGCTGGAAGCCGAGCCGCAGTCCGTCCGGCAGCCTCAGGACGACCCAGTCGTCCTCCTCGGCCACCAGGGTGCCGCCGGCCACGGCCGCGTAGAAGCCGGCCAGCGCGCTCGGGTCGGGACAGTCGATCACTACGTTGCGCAGACGGGCGACGGACGCCATGGGTCCTCCCTCTCTCGGCGGTCTTCCCTCAGCAGGCGCAGAGGCAGAACGGGTGCCCCGCCGGATCGGCGTACACCCGGAAGGTGCGGGTCCGGTCCGTGGCGTCCAGCGGCTTGGCGCCCAGCTCCAGGATCCCCTTCTCGGCCGTGTCCAGGTCGTCCACCAGCAGGTCCAGGTGGAACTGCTGGGAGTCGTCGGGGGTGGGCCACTTCGGCGGTACGAACCCGGGCGCCTTCTGGAACGCCAGCGCCTGCCCGCCGGGCACCTTCAGGTCCACCCAGTCGCCGTCCCCGTCCCCTTCGACGGTGCCGCCCAGCATCCCGGCGTAGAAACCGGCGAGCGCGGCCGGGTCGGGACAGTCCAGGACGACGACACCGAGCTTGGCGAGAGCCATGACTTCCTCCTCGTGGTCCGAGTTACCTGTACAGGCCGGGTAACCAGTAACGGTTACCGCATGCTCCCGCAGTGGAGGTAACGTCGCAAGCGGATTGCGGAGGTGGCGTGCAGCTATGAGCGGGAGATCGCCCGCGCCGGGCGGCCTGGCCCTGGTCGAGGCCCTGGTGAACACGCTCGACCTGGAGTCGGGCGCCGACGCGCTGGACACGCCGGAGGGCCGGGCGCGCCTCGGCATCACGGAGGCCGGCCTCCCGTCCGCCCGCACCCTGCGCGAGTCCCTGCGCGCCACCCTCCTCGCGCACGCCGGCCACCCGCCGCACCGCGAGGTCACCCCGCTGGGCGACCTGCTGGCCGACGCTCCCCTCCAGCTCGCCGTGGATCCCGCCGACGGCTCGGCGACCCTGGCCCCCGTGGACGCGGCCCCCCTTGTCTCCCGCGTGGCCGCGGCCGTCGCCACCGCCCTGGTCGAGGGCACCTGGACGCGCCTCAAGGCCTGCGAGGACGACACCTGCCACTGGGCGTACTACGACCGCAGCCCGGCCGGCCGCGGCCGCTGGTGCTCGATGCAGGTGTGCGGGGCCCGCGCGAAGATGCGCCGTTACCGTGCCAAGGACCGGTAACGCACAGGCCGTTCACCGCTCACGCCTGAGTCGCGTGGTGCAGAATGCAACAAGACACCGGTTCGGCCGACTGAGCCTCGGCCGAACCGGTGTCACCTGGTTCCGGGAAGCGCGTCCAGATCCGTGAAGCGCCCTCGGGTTCAGGCGGTCGGACGCCCCATGGCTCGATACGTCCACCCGACCCGCCGCCAGACCTCGGGATCCAGCGCGTTCCGCCCGTCGAGGATCACCTTCTCCGCGGCCACCTCACCCAGCACCGCCGGATCCAGCTCCCGGAACTCCCGCCACTCCGTCAGGTGCAGCACGACATGCGCCCCCCGCACGGCCTCCACCGCGGTCTCCGCGTAGCCGAGCGTCGGGAACAGCTTCCGCGCGTTCGCCATCCCCTTCGGGTCGTACACCGTGACCTGTCCGCCCTGGAGGTGGATCTGCCCGGCCACGTTCAGCGCGGGCGAGTCCCGTACGTCGTCCGAGTCCGGCTTGAACGTCGCGCCGAGCACCGCGACCCGCTTGCCGAGGAACGACCCGCCGCCCAGCGCCTCCCGGGCCATTTCGACCATCTGCCCGCGGCGCCGCATGTTGATGGAGTCGATCTCGCGCAGGAAGGTGAGCGCCTGGTCGGCGCCGAGCTCACCGGCCCGCGCCATGAACGCCCGGATGTCCTTCGGCAGACAGCCGCCGCCGAACCCGATCCCGGCCCGCAGGAACTTCTTCCCGATCCGGTCGTCGTACCCGATCGCCTCCGCCAGCTTCACCACGTCACCGCCCGCGGCCTCGCACACCTCCGCCATCGCGTTGATGAAGGAGATCTTCGTGGCGAGGAAGGAGTTCGCCGAGGTCTTCACCAGCTCGGCGGTCGGGAAGTCGGTCACGACGAACGGCGTGCCCTCGCCCACCGGCGTCGCGTACACCTCGCGCAGCAGCTTCTCGGCCCGCTCGCTCCGGATCCCGACCACGATCCGGTCCGGGTGCAGGGTGTCCTGGACGGCGAAGCCCTCACGCAGGAACTCCGGGTTCCAGGCCAGCTCGGCATCGGCGCCCGCGGGCGCGTTCTCGGCCAGGTACGCGGCCAGCCGGTCCGCCGAACCGACCGGCACCGTCGACTTGCCGACCACCAGCGCGGGCCCGGTGAGATGCGGGGCCAGCGACGCGATCGCGGAGTCGACGTACGACATGTCGCAGGCGTACTCGCCGTGCTTCTGCGGGGTGTTCACACAGACGAAGTGGACGTCTCCGAAGGCGCCGACCTCGGCCCAGTCGGTGGTGAAGCGCAGCCGCCCGCTGGAACCCTCGAAGCCGGCCACGTGCCGGCGCAGCAGCTCGTCGAGGCCCGGCTCGTACATCGGGGTCTCGCCGCGCTCCAGCATCGCGATCTTCTCGGGCACCACGTCCAGCCCGAGCACCTCGAAGCCCAGCTCGGCCATGGCCGCGGCGTGGGTGGCGCCGAGATAGCCGGTGCCGATCACAGTGATCTTGAGGCTCATGAATGCTCCAGCTCGGGGACGGGGGTGCGGGCTGCGGCCCGAGCATAACCGGGCCGTGTTCCGGGCAACTTTCCCGCTGTCGCCAAGCTCACGTGACCTATCCGTGGGCCGCGTTCTAAACTTTGAGTTACTTAACAGTAATTAGCGTCAGCACCACTGCGTCTGGAGTGAGACACCTTGGCCGGATCGGCTGACTTCGACCTGTACCGCCCGTCCGAGGAGCACGACATGCTCCGTGACGTCGTCCGTGCGCTGGTCGAGGCGAAGATCGCCCCGTACGCCGCCGCGGTGGACGAGGAGGCACGCTTCCCGCAGGAGGCGCTGGACGCCCTGGTCGCCAACGACCTGCACGCCGTGCACGTCCCCGAGGAGTACGGCGGCTCCGGCGCCGACGCGCTGGCCACGGTCATCGTGATCGAGGAGGTGGCCCGCGCCTGCGTGTCCTCCTCCCTCATCCCCGCCGTGAACAAGCTGGGCTCGCTCCCGGTGATCCTGTCCGGCGGCGAGGAGCTGAAGAAGAAGTACCTCACCCCGCTCGCCAAGGGCGACGGGATGTTCTCCTACTGCCTCTCCGAGCCGGACGCGGGCTCCGACGCGGCCGGCATGAAGACGAAGGCGGTCCGCGACGGCGACCACTACGTCCTCAACGGCGTGAAGCGCTGGATCACCAACGCGGGCGTCTCCGACTACTACACGGTGATGGCCGTGACGGACCCCTCGAAGCGCTCGAAGGGCATCTCCGCCTTCGTCGTGGAGAAGGCGGACGAGGGCGTCTCCTTCGGCGCCCCGGAGAAGAAGCTCGGCATCAAGGGCTCGCCGACCCGCGAGGTCTACTTCGACAACGTCCGCATCCCCGCCGACCGCATGATCGGCGACGAGGGCACCGGCTTCGCCACCGCGATGAAGACCCTGGACCACACCCGGATCACCATCGCCGCCCAGGCGCTCGGTGTCGCCCAGGGCGCCCTCGACTACGCCAAGGGCTACGTCCAGGAGCGCAAGCAGTTCGGCAAGCCGATCGCCGACTTCCAGGGCATCCAGTTCATGCTCGCCGACATGGCCATGAAGATCGCCGCGGCCCGCGCCCTCACCTACCAGGCCGCGGCGGCCTCCGAGCGCGGCGACGCCGACCTCACCTTCCAGGGCGCGGCGGCCAAGTGCTTCGCCTCGGACGTCGCCATGGAGGTCACCACGGACGCCGTCCAGCTCCTCGGCGGCTACGGCTACACCCGTGACTACCCGGTCGAGCGCATGATGCGCGATGCGAAGATCACCCAGATCTATGAAGGCACCAACCAGGTCCAGCGCATCGTCATGGCGCGCAACCTGCCGTAACGGCAAGGGTGTTCAGGACCTCTGGAAAGGCGCCCCGCGGGGCGCCTTTCCGTCGTTCCGCCCTGCCGCCGGCCGGTCACTCCGTTTCGGTCGGGCGGGGCTGGTTCGGTTCGCGGCGGTGCTGGGTGGCGCGGGCGGTGAAGTCGGCGCTGCGCAGGGCCCGCTGGACGTTCCCCCAGGTCAGCAGGGACAGCTCGGTCTCGGACCAGCCGCGTTGGAGGAGTTCGGCGATCAGGCGCGGGTAGCAGGAGGTGTCGGCGAGGTCGCGGGGGTGGGCGGCGCCCGAGTCGTAGGTGCCGGACAGGGCGACGCACTCGGGGCCGGCGACCACGCGGACGTGGTCGAGGTGGTCGGCGACGTCCGGGACGGTCGGCCCGGTCTGGTCGGCGGTCAGCGGCACCATGCACAGCCCCCGGTGCTCCCCCAGCAGCACGAGCGTCTCGTCGGAGAGGTTGGCGGGGTGCGGTCGTACCGCCGCGGCCGCGGAGCGGGTGCACAGGACCGGTGTCTTGGAGAGGGCGAGCACCCGGGCGAGGGTGGCCTCCGGGGCGCCGGTCAGGTCGGCGAGCACGCCGAGCCGGTTCATCTCCCGCACCACCTCCTCGCCGAACCTCGTCAGCCCGTCCGCGCCCGCCCAGGCGGCACCGGCGAGCGAGAGCACCCGCAGGCCGAGGGAGTGCAGGACGCGCAGGATGCCGAGGGAGTCGTCGACGGCTGCGGCGGAGGCCGGGCCCAGCACCACGGCGACCCGGCCGCAGTGCCGGGCGTCGATGATCTGGCCGGCGGTGCGCACCATCCGCAGCCCCTCCGGATGTGCCTCGACCACCCGGCGTGCCAGGTCCAGCTGCTCCAGCGTGGCACCCACGGCCCGGTCGCCCGCCGGTACCTGCAACGACCAGAACAGTGCGCCGACGTGCCCTTCGCGCAGCCGCGGGACGTCGGTGTCCACGGCGGTCTCGCCCAGTTCCAGGTCGTACCAGGGCAGCGGCCCGAGCGCCCGCGGCAGGCCGCTGTAGCCGTCCGCGACCGGGTGTTCGGCCAGCAGGGCGTGGGCCCGCTCCAGGAGCTCGCCGCCGGACTCCGCGGGGAAGCCGGACTCCGCGGGGAAGCCGGACTCCGCGGGGACGTCGCGCTCCGCGGGGAAGGGATCGTCCGGGAGCCAGTCGCCCTGACCGACCTCGGTCGTGGCGGGGACGTCGTTCTGGAGGTCGGCCATGGGGGCTCCGTACGTCGTCGTGAGCTACGTCGTGAAGGGGCTGTAGTCCACGGTCGCACGCCCGGCCGGGAGGGTTCCTGGTGGACGGGGCGTTCGGGGGTATCCCGGGTCAGCCCTCCCCGGCGGCCCGGATGACCTCGTCCAGGGTGTCCCGGGACCGCACCAGGTCGGCGATGAGACGGTCGATCCGGTCGCGTTCGGCGGTCAGGTCGTCGACCAGCCTGGGGGTGGCGACGGCCGACGGCCCGCCGTCCCGGTCCCGCATGCAGGGCAGCAGCTCCCTGATCCGGGCGCTGTGCAGCCCGGCCGCGTACAGCTCCTGGATGCGTACGACCCGGTCGACGGCCGTCTCCGGATAGTCCCGGTGCCCGCCGGGCGTCCGCTCGGCCGTCAGCAGCCCCTGCTCCTCGTAGTAGCGCAGCGACCGCTCGCTCACCGCGGTGCGTCCGGCCAGTTCCCCGATCCGCATGCCGGCCCCCCAGGAAGGACTTGATTCTGACA
Source organism: Streptomyces arenae (assembly GCF_022343545.1). NCBI lineage: Bacteria > Bacillati > Actinomycetota > Actinomycetes > Kitasatosporales > Streptomycetaceae > Streptomyces > Streptomyces arenae. Next base: position 272,108 of record NZ_JAKQYH010000087.1, on the reverse strand, counting down.
CTGATGTCAGGTTCTACGTTACGGCCATGACGCGGACAACGGACCTCCTGGCACCGGCCCGGCTCGGCCGGCTCGAACTCCCCAACCGTCTCGTGATGGCCCCGCTCACCCGCAACCGCGCGGAGGCCGACGGCACCCCGACCGACCTCATGGTCACCTACTACGCCCAGCGTGCCGCGGCCGGTCTGATCGTCGCGGAGGCGGCCACGCCCAACGCCGTCGGGCAGACGTACCCGAACATCACCGCGATCCACAGCGACCGGCACGTGGCGGGCTGGCGGCGGGTCACGGACGCGGTCCGGGCGGCCGGCGGGCGGATGTTCCTCCAGCTCCAGCACGGCGGCCGGGTGAGCCATCCGGCGACCACCGGACTGACCCCGGTGGCACCCTCGCCGGTCCCGCTGCCGGAGACGGTCTTCACTCCTGGGGGACACCGCCCGGCCGTGGTGCCGCGGGAGCTGAGCCGGGCGGGGATCGAGTCGACGATCGCCGACTTCGCGGCCGCCGCCCGCCGGGCGCTCGACGCCGGCTTCGAGGGCGTCGAGGTGCACTCGGCCAACGGCCATCTGCTGCACCAGTTCCTCGCCGGCAACACCAACCGGCGCACGGACGGGTACGGCGGCTCGGTCGCCGGGCGCGTCCGCTTCACGGTGGAGGTGGTGGAGGCGGTGGCCGCCGAGGTCGGAGCGGACCGGGTGGGCGTGCGGATCTCGCCCGGCAACACGGTCAACGGCATCGCGGAGACCGACACCGAGGCCCTGTACCCGGCACTCGCCGAGCGGCTGGACGGCCTCGGGCCGGCGTACCTCCATCTCGTGCACGCCGACCCGGACGCCCCGCTGTTCCAGCGCCTGCGCGCCGGCTGGACCGGCACGCTGATCGCCAACCCGGTCCTGCACGACCTCACCACGGAGGAGGTCACCGAGGCCGCCGGCCGGCTCCGGGCCGCCGGAGCGGACCTGGTCGCCCTGGGCCGTCCGTTCCTCGCCAACCCGGACCTGGTCACCCGGCTACGGCTGGCCGCACCCCTCAACCCGGTGCGCGACCGCTACTTCATGTACGTGGGCGGCCCGCTCGGCTACACGGACTACCCGACCCTGCCGGCCCGGCGACCCCACCGGGCCGCTCCGGATCCCGCGGGCCTGCCCGGGGCCGTCTGAGCGGTCCGGCCGAGGCCGCGCCGGGGGCGGGGGGCAGGGGTCAGCCGTCCAGCGACTCGATCGTGGCGTTCGACGCCGCCCGGGTGGTCCGGAGGTCGCGGGACACGTCTTCCGCCGCGCCGAGCACTCGTACCGCGTTCTGCCAGGTCAGCTTGGCCAGGTCGGGCTTGGACCAGCCTCGGTCGAGGAGTTCCGCGAGGAGGTTGGGGTAGCCCGAGACGTCGTTCAGGCCGTCGGGGGTGAAGGCCGTGCCGTCGTAGTCGCCGCCGATGCCGAGGTGGTCGATGCCGGCGACCTCGCGCATGTGGTCGAGGTGGTCGGCGACCGTGGCGGTGGTGGCGACCGGGCGGGGGTGGCTCTCCTCGAAGGCGCGGTGGATCTTCATCGCCTCCTCGGTGGTGTCGAGGTGGTGGAAGCCGTGGGCGCGCATGTTGTCGTCGGCCGCCGCCGTCCAGTCGACCGCCGCCTGGAGCACGAACTTCGGCACGAACGTCACCATCGCCATGCCGCCGTTGGCGGGCAGGCGTTCGAGGACGTCGTCCGGGATGTTGCGGGGGTGGTCGCAGACGGCCCGGGAGGAGGAGTGGGAGAAGATCACCGGGGCGGTGGTGGTGTCCAGGGCCGCGCGCATGGTCGTGGCCGCGACGTGGGACAGGTCCACCAGCATGCCCAGGCGGTTCATCTCCCGGACGACCTCGCGGCCGAAGGCGGACAGACCGCCGACCTTCGGCTCGTCCGTCGCCGAGTCCGCCCAGTCGTTGTTGTCGTTGTGGGTGAGCGTCATGTAGCGCACACCCAGTTCGAACAGACCGCGCAGGGTGCCCAGCGAGTTGTCGATGGAGTGGCCGCCCTCCGCGCCCATGAGGGAGGCGATACGGCCTTCCGCGCGCGCCGCCTCCATGTCCGCGGCGGTCAGCGCGGCCCGCAGGTCGGACGGGTAGCGGGCGATCAACTGCCGTACGCAGTCGATCTGTTCGAGGGTCGCCGGGACCGCGCCCGGCAGGTCCGAGCGGACGTACACCGACCAGTACTGCGCGCCGACCCCGCCCTCGCGCAGCCGCGGGATGTCGGTGTGCAGATGCGCGTTCTGGTGCGTGGCGATGTCGCGGGCGTCGAGGTCGTAGCGGACCTGCTCGCGCAGTGCGTACGGCAGGTCGTTGTGGCCGTCGACGACCGGGAACTCGCGCAGCAGGGACCGGGCTTCGTCGATAGAGGTCATTGCGTATTGCTTCCCGGAGTCCTACTTGCCGAAGCCGAAGCCGGTCGGACCCTCGACCTTGGACCGCAGGCGCTTGCCCTTCTCGGTGGCCTGGTCGTTGAGGTCCTGCTGGAACTCGCGCATCCGCTGGAGGAGGTCCTCGTCGTGCGTGGCGAGGATCCGGGCGGCCAGCAGGCCCGCGTTGCGGGCGCCGGCGACGGAGACCGTGGCGACCGGGACGCCGGCCGGCATCTGCACGATGGAGAGCAGGGAGTCCATGCCGTCGAGGTACTTCAGCGGGACCGGGACGCCGATGACCGGGAGGGGCGTGACCGAGGCGAGCATGCCCGGCAGGTGGGCCGCTCCCCCGGCGCCGGCGATGATCGCCTTCAGCCCGCGGTCGGCGGCCTGCTCGCCGTAGGTGATCATCTCGCGCGGCATCCGGTGCGCGGAGACGACGTCGACCTCGTACTCGATCTCGAACTCGTCCAGGGCCTTGGCGGCCGCCTCCATGACGGGCCAGTCGGAGTCCGAACCCATCACGATGCCAACAACGGGGCTCATTCGGTGATCGTGCCTCTCAGGTAGCCGGCAGCGTGACGTGCGCGGTCGAGAACGTCGTCCAGGTCGTCGCCGTAGGTGTTGACGTGGCCGACCTTGCGGCCGGGCTTCACGTCCTTGCCGTACATGTGGATCTTCAGTTTGGGGTCGCGGGCCATGCAGTGCAGGTACGCGGAGTACATGTCGGGGTAGTCGCCGCCCAGGACGTTGACCATGACGGTCCACTTGGCGCGCGGGCGCGGGTCGCCCAGGGGCAGGTCCAGGACCGCGCGGACGTGGTTGGCGAACTGCGAGGTGATCGCGCCGTCCTGGGTCCAGTGGCCGGAGTTGTGGGGGCGCATCGCCAGTTCGTTGACGAGGATGCGGCCGTCGCGGGTCTGGAACAGCTCGACGGCCAGGTGACCGACGACGCCGAGTTCCTTGGCGATCCGCAGGGCCATCTCCTCGGCCCGCAGGGCGAGGTCCTCGTCCAGGCCGGGGGCGGGTGCGATCACGGTGTCGCAGACGCCGTTCACCTGCTGGGACTCGACGACCGGGTAGGCGACGGCCTGGCCGTGCGGGGAGCGTACGACGTTGGCGGCGAGCTCGCGGACGTAGTCGACCTTCTCCTCGGCGAGGACCGGCACGCCGGCCCGGAAGGGGTCGGTGGCCTCCTCGGCCGTCTCCACGACCCACACGCCCTTGCCGTCGTAGCCGCCGCGCACGGTCTTCAGGACGACGGGGAAGCCGTCGCCCTCGGCCGCGAACCGGACCACGTCCTCCGCGTCGGTCACGATGCGGTGCCGCGGGCACGGCACACCGATCTCGGTGAGCTTCGCCCGCATCACGCCCTTGTCCTGGGCGTGCACCAGCGCGTCGGGGCCGGGGCGCACGGGGATGCCGTCCGCCTCCAGGGCCCGCAGATGCTCGGTGGGGACGTGCTCGTGATCGAAGGTGATCACGTCGCAGCCGCGCGCGAACTCGCGCAGCGTGTCCAGGTCGCGGTAGTCGCCGATGACGACATCGCTCACCACCTGGGCTGCCGAGTCCTGAGGAGTGTCACTGAGGAGCTTGAACCTGATGCCCAGCGGGATGCCCGCCTCGTGCGTCATACGCGCGAGCTGACCCCCGCCGACCATGCCGACTACCGGGAACGTCACGCCCCCAGGGTATCGGCCGCGCCGAGGTGGCCGGATTCCACACCCTCGACCAGCGCTCTTACCTGTCGCTTCGTTGCCTCTTGCCCCGGTTTTCCGGTCTTCTTTCCAAGCCGTTCCCGACCTGTGTCGCCATCCACAGGCAGGGAACACCCGGGGTCGTTAGCATGGCTGGGTCGCCAATACCTACGGACGGGAGCCCGCACAACCATGGAACGTGGTTCCTCGGGGCTGCAACGGCTCGTACGAGAGGTCGCCAAGTTCGGCGCCGTCGGCGGTGCCGGGATTCTCGTCAACCTCGGTGTCTTCAACCTGGTCCGCCACGTCACCGACCTGCCCGTGGTGCGCGCGAGCGTGATAGCCACCGTCGTCGCCATCGTCTTCAACTACCTGGGGTTCCGCTACTGGACGTACCGGGACCGTGACAAGGGTGGCCGCACCCGGGAACTCAGCCTGTTCCTGCTGTTCAGCGCGGTCGGCCTGGTGATCGAGAACGGTCTGCTGTACCTGGCGACCTACGGCTTCGGCTGGGACAGCCCGCTGCAGAGCAACGTCTTCAAGTTCGTCGGCATCGGTGTGGCGACGCTGTTCCGTTTCTGGTCGTACCGCAGCTGGGTGTTCAAGACGCTGCCGGCCCGGGAGGCGGTCGCGGACGCGGAGGCCATCCTGGAGCGGGCCGCCGACTCGGAGAAGCCGAGGCAGCGGGTCCGCTGACGCGGTGCCCTAGCGGACCGTGGGGTGGTCCCCGCCCGCCGGCTTGTGCTGCGGCGGGGTCCGGGACAGGAACAGGCCGAAGACCGGGGGCTGGGCCTGGAGCAGCTCCAGCCGGCCGCCGTCGGCCTCGGCGAGGTCACGGGCGACGGCCAGCCCGATCCCGGTGGAGTTACGGCCGCTGATGGTCCGCTCGAAGATCCGGTTGCCGAGGTCGGCGGGCACCCCGCTGCCCTCGTCGGTCACCTCGACCACGGCCTGGTTGCCGGTGACCCGGGTGCGCAGCGCGACTGTGCCGCCGCCGTGCATCAGCGAGTTCTCGATCAGCGCGGCCAGCACCTGCGCCACCGCGCCCGGTGTGCCGACGGCCCGCAGGTGCCGTTTGCCGGAGCTGACGATGGCCCGGCCCACACCGCGGTAGGCGGGCCGCCACTCGGCGAGCTGCTGCTGGATGACCTCGTCCAGGTCGAAGGAGACGGCGGAGCCGGTGCGCGGGTCGCGGGAGTTCGTGAGCAGCCGCTCGACGACGTCCGTCAGCCGCTCCACCTGTGTGAGTGCCACGTTCGCCTCCTCCTTCACGATGTCCGGGTCGTCCGTGAGGGTGATCTCCTCCAGGCGCATGGACAGCGCGGTCAGCGGGGTGCGCAGCTGGTGGGAGGCGTCGGCGGCGAGCCGCCGCTCGGCGGTGAGCATCCGCCCGATCCGCTCGGCGGAGGAGTCCAGGACGTCGGCGACCCGGTCCAGCTCGGGGACGCCGTACCGCTTGTGCCGCGGGCGCGGATCACCGGACCCGAGCCGTTCGGCGGTCTCCGCGAGGTCGGTGAGCGGGGAGGCGAGCCGGTTGGCCTGCCGGATGGCGAGCAGCACGGCGGCGATCACGGCGAGCAGCGCCACCGCCCCGATGATCAGCAGCGTACGGCCGACCTCCCGGGTCACCGTGGAGCGCGGCTCCTGGACGGTGACCGTCTCGCCTTCCTCACCGTCGGCGGTGTAGTGGATGACGTCACCCTCGGGCTTCGTCCCGAGCTCGATCACCGGCTTCCCCGGGATCCGGATGACGGCGTACTGCTCCTTGGAGACCTGGCTGCGCAGTATGTCGGCGGTGACGTCCTCGTCCCCGAGGATCCGGCTGTCCACGATGCTGGCGAGCCGCAGCGCCTCGGAGTCGACGCGTTCCTGGGCGCTGTTGCTGATGGTCCGCGACTCGACGATCACGAGGGAGACCCCGAACACGGCGATGACGACGAGCACGACGGCGAGGGTGGACTGGATCAGACGACGACGCACGGCACTCTCCGGGAAACGGCCACATCAGCGCCCCGAAAAGAGCGCTGGACGTATGCGCACACCGCATCAGTCAGCCACGGCGCGACGCGCGTAGCCGACCTAGCTCTTCTCGAAACGGAACCCGACACCACGCACGGTGGCGATGTACCGCGGGTTCGCCGCGTCGTCGCCGAGCTTCTTCCGCAGCCAGGAGATGTGCATGTCGAGCGTCTTGGTCGACGACCACCAGGTCGTGTCCCAGACCTCCCGCATCAACTGGTCCCGCGTGACCACCCGTCCGGCGTCCCGCACCAGCACCCGCAGCAGGTCGAACTCCTTCGCCGTGAGCTGGAGTTCCTCGTCACCCATCCACGCCCGGTGCGACTCGACGTCGATCCGCACGCCGTGCGTGGCCGGCGGCTGCGCGGGCTCCGCGGCCCCGCGCCGGAGCAGCGCCCGTACCCGGGCGAGCAGTTCGGCGAGCCGGAACGGCTTGGTGACGTAGTCGTCGGCACCCGCGTCGAGGCCGACGACGGTGTCCACCTCGTCGGCCCGCGCGGTCAGGATGAGGATCGGCACGGCGTGGCCCTCGGCCCGCAGCCGGCGCGCGACCTCGAGGCCGTCCATGCCGGGCAGCCCGAGGTCCAGCACGACCAGGTCGATGCCGCCCTGCATTCCGGCGTCGAGTGCGGTCGGTCCGTCCTCGCGCACCTCGACCTCGTAACCTTCCCGGCGCAGGGCGCGGGCCAGCGGCTCCGAGATGGACGCGTCGTCCTCGGCGAGCAGTACACGGGTCATGAGGTGATGGTAGTCCGCTCACGCGCAGTACAGGAGTGTGATCGGCACGAGGGATTCTTACCTTGGGGCACAGTGGTACGAACCTGTGGGCGAGGGGTGCGATCGTAGAAGGGACCTTCGAAACCGGTCCTGAGGTTCCCTCGACACCTGTGATCCGTGTCTCAAGTCCTTCCATATCCGGCAGTGTCCTGACGTACAGTGACGTGAACGCCTGTAGTGCACCTGGGGACCTTTGGTGGGCATCTCACCCTGAAGGTCTCTTTTGTGTGCGGGCTGACCTCCGTCAGCCTTGAAAGGAATGACCTCTGGCCGGGCCCCGGACGCGACACGGCGTCGCGGGGCGTGGATCCCGGTGGTCGCCGTCCGCCGCTCCGCGACCCGGAGCGGACTCCCCCCGGGCGTGGGGTGGACGGGCGGACCCGCCGGTGCCGGCCGATCCCCCCACGGGTGCGCAGAGCCCCACCGCGTGCTCCGACCAGCAAGGAACGACCATGGCGTCCAGCCTGACGAAGGACTCGGTCCGACCGGGCACCCCCGGTTCCGAGAAGACCTTCTTCGGCCACCCCCGCGGACTGGCCACCCTCTTCATGACCGAGATGTGGGAGCGCTTCTCCTACTACGGCATGAAGGCTCTGCTCCCGCTGTACCTGGTCGCTCCCGGCGGCCTGCACATGAGCGCGGCCACGGCGACGGCGATCTACTCGGTGTACCTGTCGCTCGTGTACCTGCTCGCCCTGCCGGGCGGCTGGTTCGCCGACCGTGTCCTCGGTCCCCGCAAGACGGTCGCCGTCGCGGGCACGGTCATCATGCTCGGCCACCTGACGCTGGCGCTGCCCAGCTCCGGCACGTTCTTCGCGGGCCTCGGCCTGGTGGCGATCGGCTCCGGTCTGCTGAAGGCCAACATCTCCACGATGGTCGGCCACCTGTACGAGGGGCCGGACGACCCGCGCCGTGACGGTGGCTTCACGCTCTTCTACATCGGCATCAACCTGGGCGCGTTCGCCGCGCCGCTGGTCATCGGGACCGTCGGCGAGAACTACAACTGGCACCTCGGCTTCGCGCTGGCCGCGGTCGGCATGGCGCTGGGTCTCGCCCAGTTCCTGCTCGGCACCCGCCACCTGAGCTCGCGTTCGGACATCGTCCCGACCCCGCTGTCCGCCGCGGAGAAGAAGGCGACGCTGACGAAGGCCGGTTTCTGGGCCGCCGTCGCCGCGGTCTTCTACGTCGTCGTGGGTGTCTCCGGCGTCTACACGCTGAACTGGCTGCTGGTGCCGATCACGGTCGCCGGTCTGCTGATCCCGGTCGTCGTCATCGCCCGCATCAAGCGGGACAAGGACCTGGACCGCGCCGAGCAGGGCAAGATGAGCGCGTACATCTGGTTCTTCGTGGCCGCGGCCGTCTTCTGGATGATCTACGACCAGGGTGGCTCGACCGTCTCCCTGTTCGCCGACGCCTCCGCGAAGAACACGATCTTCGGCTGGAACTTCCCGGTCTCCTGGTACCAGTCCGTCAACCCGGTCATGATCATGGCGTTCGCGCCGGTCTTCGCCTGGGCGTGGCTGGCGATGGCGCGGCGCGGCAAGGAGCCGAGCACGGCCGTGAAGTTCGCCGGTGGTCTGGTGCTGATCGGTGCGTCGTTCTTCCTGTTCCTGGCGCCGCTGTCGATCGCCGACGGCGGTCACAAGGCCGCGGCGATGTGGCTGGTCGGGATCTACTTCGTGCAGACCGTGGGTGAGCTGATGCTGTCCCCGGTGGGTCTGTCCGTGACGACGAAGATGGCTCCGGCGAAGTACGCGTCCCAGATGATGGGTGTGTGGTTCCTCGCGGTGACCGCGGGTGACGCGACGACCGGGCTGCTGTCCATCGCCGGTGTCGACCTGAACAAGACGGGGATCGTGGCGCTTCAGGCGGTGCTCGCCGTGGTCGCCGGTGCGGCCGTGTGGATGTACCGGAAGAAGGTCCGCGAGCTCATGGGCGACGTTCACTGATCGTCTTCTGAGAGAGGGCCACCGGGATTTTGGATTCCGGTGGCCCTCTTGCGTTTTCGGCTAACGGTTTGTGGGGGCTGAGCGCGCAGTTCCCCGCGCCCCTGGGTTTCTCATCGCGTCCTTCGTTTTGGCATGAAGGTGAACACCGCGCCGCCCAGCAGGATCGCCGTTCCCGCCACCAGACCCAGCGCCTTCAGTGCGCCATTGGTGCTGTCGCCGGTCTCGGCCAGGCCGCCGCTGCCCGACGACGACGAGCCGCCGGAGGTCGTCGTGCTGCCCGACGCCCCGCTCGCCTGCTGCGTGGTGTCCAGGGTCAGCGAGACCTCGGTCTTCGTCGGGATGCACGTGGTCGTCGTACCGAGGGCCTTGACCGTCAGGACGCCCGGCGACAGCGTCGACGTCCCGCTCGCCCCCGGCTTGTACGTGCCCGTCAGGTCCGGGATGTCGATGGGGTCGCCGGACTTGATCGCGGAGGAGTTGGTGGGGCCCTCCACATGGACCGTGCCCTTGTCGGCGCCGCCCAGGACCACCTCCATCGACGGCTTCACCGAGTCCGCGGGGATGTCGGCCGGGCTGTCCATCACGGACCCGTTGAACCGCACGGTGAGGTCGAAACCGCCGCCGTCCTTCTTGGCGTTGATCTGCACCGGTGAGGTCGCGTTCTTGTCGCCGATGGGCGTCTTGCAGGCGTAGGGGATCTCGACCTCCTTGCCCGTGAAGTCGGTCTGGCCGCCCGTGCCGTCGGAGGGGGACGCGGAGGCCGACGACGACGCCGACGCGGACGCGGACGCCGAGTCGGAGGGGCTCGCCGAGCCTGAGGGCGAGGCGGAGGCGGACGTGGTGTCCGTGGGGCTCGCCGAACCCGTGGAACCGGTCCCGCTCACCTCGATCGTCGCGGCCTTCGCCACCGTCCCCGTCGGTGTGCACACGGTGTTCGTGCCGTACGCGTTGACCGTGTACGCGTCCGGGGTGAGCGTCACCTCGCCGGGTGACGTCAGTTTCAGGGTGCCCGTCATGTCGGACAGCACCATGTCGCCGCCCTTCGGGATCGCCGGGTTCTTGCGCGGCCCCTGCATCGCGATGTCGGCGCTCTGGGCACCGGCCGCCTTGAGGGTGCCGGACGGCTGGACCGAGTCGGCGGGCAGGTCGATGATGTCCGGGTTCTTGGACGCGGCCTGCACGAACTTCCAGGTGATGTCGACCGTGTCGCCGACCTTCGCGGTGGCGGGCGCGGTGATGTCGACCTTGGTGGTCCCGTCGATCGGGTCGGCGACCCCGGCGGGCGGTACGCAGTGGGTGGCGTACGACACCTCGGCGGCCTGGGCGGTGCCGGCGGCCGCGCCGAGCAGGACGCCCGCCCCGCCGAGGACCAGCGCGGCCGCCGCCGCACCCGCTCTGACCGGTGTCACTCTCCTTCGCATGATCACGTGGGTCCTTTCGTGGTGGGAGTCGTGGGACTCGTCGGGCTGTCGTCGTGCGGTGCGGAGAGCCGGCCGGCCGCGGTGCCCGGATCGTCGTCCGGGGTGAACCACGGCAGGGTCGAGGTCGTAGCGGGCGCGGGGGCGGGCGCGCGGAGGCGGGGGACGCGGAAGGCCGGGCGGCGCGTGCCCCGGTGGCCGCGGGCCGGCCGCACCCGGTCCACCACGGCCATGCCGACACGGAAGACAGCGGCCGGTACGACCACGCAGAGCAGCAGCCAGAACAGGGTCACGCCCCAGGGGCGGCCGACGCCCCAGGGCTGTTCGGCGAGGACCTTGCCGTCGTACTTCAGGGAGACGGTGTAGTCGCCGTGCGCCCCGGCGGAGAGTTCGACGGGCAGTTCGATCTTCGCCTTCCTGCCGGGCGCGAGGCTGCCGCGCCACTGCTGCTCGTCCCACTGGGGGGCGAACACGCCGTGTGCGGTGCCCACTTGGAAGACGGGGTCCTTGAGGGTGGTCGTGCCCGCGTTGCCGATGGTGAAGACGAGGGTGCGGGACGGGGGTGCGCCGAACCAGGTCAGCAGGCCGGAGGAGCCGTCGAGACGGGTGTCGGTGAGCATCGACAGGCGGCCGCCGGTGGTCGCGGCTGGGAGCGGCTGCACGGCGTGCCCGGCGACCTGGAAGACGGCGTCCGCGTCGGCGCCGGCGCCGGTCACGGTGGCCGCGTGGACGACGCAGGGGCAGGGCACCGGCGGTTCGGCGACCGGGAGCCGCTTGCTGAACCGGCCGTCCGCGTCGGTGGTGACGGCCCGTCCGTCGGCGTTGGCGCAGGAGTTGGTGCCGCCGATCACTCCTCGGGCGGGAGTGGCCCGGCCGCAGATCAGCAGCATCAGCAGGGTGCCCGGCCGCCAGCCGGTGCCGCTCACGGTGATCGAACCGCCGGTGCCCGCCTCGGACTTGGAGACCGTGACGGCAGGCCCGTCGGCCGCGGCCGCCGCCGACGGGGTCCCGAGCAGCACCATCACCGCCGCCAGTACCAGGAACGCTCGCGCCCTCACCTCGCCGCTCCCGTCAACTCGTCCGTCGTGGGCAGGGGTTGGGCCGCCGCGCCGACGCGGCGCCCGCGCCGTCGTACGACGGTCACGGCGGCCGCCGCCGTCAGCGCGCCCGCGGTGCCCGCCACCGCGCCCCGGGGCACGAAGCGGGCCCGGGTGCTCGCCGTGGCGTGCGCACCGCCCGCCGCGGTCGCCGTCAGCCGGACGTCGACGGCGTCCAGGGCGGGCCGGCCGGGCCAGGGCTCGCTCAGTCCGGTGCGGGTGCCGGGGGCGAGGCGGACCGGGAGGGTGCGCGGCGCACGGTTCACCAGGACCCGGCCGAGGATGCCGTCGGCGTGCACCGCGATCTTCGGTACGAGCACGGTCGTACCGCGGTTGACCAGCTCGTAGGTGATGCGGTCGCCGTGGACGGCGAGGTGTTCGACGGTCAGGGCGCTCAGGGCGGGGCCGCCGACGCGCAGCCGGATGCGGACGGTGCCGGTGCGGCCGTCGGCGTCCCTCGCGACGAGGGTCCCGGTGCGGTCGCCCGGGGCGGCGCCCACCGGGACGGTCACGGTGAAGGGGACGTCGGCGCGCGTGCGGGCGGGCACGCGGACGCTCGGCTCGGCGAGGGTGACGGGGAGCCCGGTGCCGGTCAGCCGTACCGTCAGGGGGCGCCCGCCGGGGTTGGTCACCGACACGGTGTCCTGGAGGACGGTCCCCGGGGCGCCCTCGGCGTAGAAGGCCGGCCGGCCACCGCCCGAGGGCACGACCGACCAGCCCTCGGCGGCCACCGCGTGCGGGGCGGCGGCGACCAGGACGAGGGCGGCGAACCCGAGCCCCTGGACGACGGACCGGACGGACGTCGCGAACCGGGGCGAACCGGTGGACCGGGCCGGTCCGGTGGCCCTGGGCGAACCGGCGGACCGGGGTGATCCGGTGGGCCGGGGCGGCCGGGCGGGGCCGGCTGACTTCGCGGGCAGCATGGGCGGCTCCAGCGGTCGGACCCGTCGGGTCAGCGGCGTGCGGTCTGGTTCCGCCGGGTCAGCCAGAGGGTGCCGGCCGCGCCCGCGAGCAGCACGGTGCCGCCGAGGGTGCCGAGCGCGACGAAGGAGTCCTCGGGTCCGGTCTTCGGGAGGGTCCCTCCGGAGTCGGTGCCGGTGCCGCCGGACGACGACGAGCCCGAACTCGACGAACCGGATGAACCCGATGAACCCGAACCGGTCGAACCGCCGCCCGACGCCGTCACGTCCAGGGTCAGGGCCGGCCCGGGGCTGTTGGTGGGGTTGCACGTCGTCGTCGTACCGAGCGCCTTGATGGTGAGCGTGCCCGGCGTGAAGGTCACCTTGCCGGACTTCTCCGGCGTGTAGGTGCCGCTCAGGTCATTGATCTTGATGGGCGTGTTGGCGGGGATCGCGGCCTGGTTGGGCGAGCCGGTCACGTTCATGGTCCCGCTGTCGGCGCCGCCCAGCTTGATGGTGGCGCTCGGGCTCATCGCGCCCTTGCCGAGTTCGACGGGGCTGGAGGAGACGCCCTTCTGCCAGGACATCGTGATCTTGTAGCCGCTGCCGCTCTTGACGCCCTTGATGTCGATGGGGGAGACGGCGCTCTTGTCGCCGATCGGCGTCTTGCACGCGTAGTCGACGTCGACGACGGTGGCGTGCGCCGCCGGGGCGGCGAGCAGTACCGCCGAGCCGGCCAGCGCGGCGGCGGACGCGAGCGCGGCGGTTCGCTTGGAGGACGGCACGACGGTCCACCTCATTCCTGACGGCGCATCAGATGGGCCGTCAAGGTACGCCGGGGCTCATGAGGAGGGAAGAGAAAGGGCGTGGCGGAAGTGTGAGCGCCCCGTGCGAGGCGGAAGTGCGAGCGCCCCGTGCCGTGTTACGCGGGCGCCCCGAGTCGTGTTACGCGGGCGCCCCGAGTTCGGCCCAGACGGTCTTGCCGGCCGCTCCCGGCGTCCGGACGACCCCCCAGTCCAGACAGAGCCGCTGCACGATGAACATGCCGTGCCCGCCCGGCCGTCCGGCCCGGTGCGGGGTCCGTGGCGCCGGCTGGCCGTTGCCCCGGTCCGACACCTCCACCCGGATCACCTTGTTGTCGCAGGACAGGAAGAGCTCGTCGGGCCCCTCGGCGTGCAGGCACGCGTTGGTGACCAGCTCGGACACCACGAGCAGCACGTCCTCCGCGGCGGCCCTGCGGTCGGCGGTGGCGGCCGGTAGCCAGCCCCACGCGTACAGCGCCTGACGGGTGAAGTCGCGGGCGAGCGGCACCACCCCGCTCTCCCCTTCCAGGCGCACTCTGCGGACCTGACGACCCCCCGGCGAGGCGGGCGGCATGTCGGACGCCGCCGCCTCGGACATCCCGGAAGCGCCGCTGGGCTCCGGGCCGCGGTCGCCCGGCGGGTAAGGCCGGGTGGTGCTCATCAGCGCTTCACCTCACCGTTTCACCGGTTCACGATTCAAAATTCGCGTTGTTGCAGTTTCGTACGTCTGCGCCTGCCCGATCCGCTCAGACCTGGCCGGGTCGGGCGTCGACAGATCCAGAATCACTCCTGCCCGACCGATCCGAGGGAACACCCCCCTGTTCCGGACGGCGGGTCGGAACTCAGCTTTCGTCGCCGGTCTCGCCGGCCAGAGCCGCCGCCACGGAGTCGTGGACGGTGAACACCGCCTCGGCCCCGGTGATCTCGAACACCCTGGCGACGACGGGCTGCATCGCGGCGAGGTGCACCCCGCCACCGGCGGCCTCGGCGCGCAGCCTCGTGCCGAGCAGCACGTTGAGCCCGGTGGAGTCGCAGAACTCAAGGCGCGAGCAGTCGACCACAAGGCGTGAGAATCCTTTGTCGAGGAGGTCGTCGAGTGGCTCACGCAACAGATCGGCGGTGTGGTGATCGAGCTCACCCGCCGGAGTCACCACGGCGCTGGAGCCCTCTTCCCGTACCTCCACCAGAAGCCGGCCCGACTGTGCGCTGCCGACCGTCCCGTGGTCCATTGCCGTCTCTCTCCCGAGGTCGTGACCGCTTTTGCCCCGTCTGACCGATGTCTGACGATGCTCGCCGTTGTACGCCGAACGGCTTGGCGACGCCCTCGAACATTACGCCTTCTCCACGGACTCCGACACCCGAACAACTGCTCCTAACTGGACAAATGGTAATAGAACGGACTTGCGATGGGCTCGACGGAGCGGGTAGGCCTAGTACGGACACGAAACCGACACGGCCGGCTTTGGAGGCGCCGCACACCGCAGTGCACGCACGGCTTCGGCAGCCTTATGCCGAGAACGATGGAGGACACCATGTCACCCCGGCTCGACGCATCGCATACCCGGACGGCGACGTCGACACCCCCACCGGAACAACTGGATGCCATCGAGGGACTGATCGCGGAACTTCCCGAGATCCCCCCGTACGACGAGGTCGACGCGGTCGACGCGCGAGCCCTGTCCAAGACCCTCTTCGAGCGGCTGGAGTCGCTGGAGGAAGGCACCCACGAGTACTCGTACGTACGCAACACACTCGTCGAACTGAACCTCGCGCTGGTCAAGTTCGCCGCCTCCCGGTTCCGCTCCCGCAGCGAACCCATGGAGGACATCATCCAGGTCGGCACGATCGGCCTGATCAAGGCGATCGACCGCTTCGAACTCTCTCGCGGCGTCGAGTTCCCCACTTTCGCGATGCCTACCATCATCGGCGAGATCAAGCGTTTCTTCCGCGACACGTCGTGGTCGGTACGGGTCCCGCGCCGCCTCCAGGAACTCCGGCTGGACCTCGCCAAGGCGGGTGACGAGCTGGCGCAGAAGCTGGACCGCTCCCCCACGGTCGCGGAACTCGCGGACCGCCTCGGCATCTCGAGGGACGAGGTGGTCGAGGGCATGGCGGCCTCCAACGCGTACACCGCCTCCTCCCTGGACGCACAGCCCGACGAGGACGACTCCGAGGGCGCGCTGGCGGACCGGATCGGTTACGAGGACCACGGCCTGGAGGGCGTCGAGTACATCGAGTCCCTCAAGCCGCTGATCGCCGAACTCCCGTCCAGGGACCGCAGGATCCTCTCGCTGCGCTTCGTGGCGGGCCTGACCCAGTCGGAGATCGGCGAGGAACTCGGCATCTCCCAGATGCACGTGTCCCGGCTGCTGTCCCGGACGCTGGTCCAGCTGCGGAAGGCGCTGACGGTGGAGGAGTAGGGGCGGGGGCCGGCCGTCCGGCTGCCGCAGGTCGGCCGTCGGCCCCAGCACTTTCCGACCCTTCCGGCCCTTAGGCCCTTCCGGTCCTTTAGGTACTTCCGGCGCTTTCAGTACTTTCAGTACTTTCGGCAAAGGTGCCCCGCAGTCCTCGCGCACGCTCCAGACTGGCCGGTACGTCAGGAAGGACGCGGCGCGAAGGGGCGGAGCATGACACCAGGCGACCCTGCTCTCCCGGACGCGCGCCTGACCGAGCTGCTGCGCGCCCCCAGCGCCACCGCGTACCCCGCTCTCCAGGAACTCCGCGCCCGTCACCAGCCCGCGGTCCTCGCGTACGCCCTGCACTGCACGACCGGTGACGCGGCGGCCCGGCGGCTCACCGCCCAGACCCTCACCGGCGCCGCCCGCGACATCGCGCACGGCGCCGAGCCGGTCGTACCCCTGCGCCACCACCTGCTCCTGCTGACCGCGGAGCTCGCGGCCCGGTGGGCGCGTGACGACCGCTCCGCCGCCCTGGACCCCGCCTTCCTGCTGGTCCTGAACTCGTCCGGCGGGGCCGAGCCGCCCGCCCCGCCGCTGCTCACGGCGTTCCGGTCCCTTCCGTCCCGCACCCAGGGCCTGCTCTGGTACGGGGTGCTGGACGAGGAGCCGGAAGCCCGGACCGCGGCCCTGCTCGGCGTGACTCCCGAGGACGTCCGGTACGGCGTCCCGCCCGCGCTGCACTCCCTGGCCCAGGCCTGTCTCCGCGGCCGGCTGGCCGCCTCCGACGACCCGCGCTGCGCGGACTTCCGCCGTCTGATCGAGGAGGCGGTCCGTCCTGAGAACCCCCGCCACAGCGCCGACCTGCACGCGCACATGGCCCACTGCGCACACTGCACGGCGGCTTTCGAGGACCTCGGCGCGCTCCGGGACGCCCCACGCGAGGCGCTGGCGGAGGGGCTGCTGCCCTGGGGCGGGACGGCGTACGTACGTCAGCTCGGCGCGCCGGCGCCGGCCACCGGGCCCCTGCCGGGCCCGCGCACGGGCCGTCGGCCCCCGGCCCGCCGCCGGCTCCTGCTCACCTCGGCCGCCCTGGGCGTGGCCCTCGTACCGCTGCTGCTGCTTCTCCTGGACCGCCCGGCCGCACCCGTCCGGAGCACGGGGCCGACCCCGCCGCCCGCGACCCCGCAGGTGACCGTGACGGCGACGGCGACCGTCTCCCCCACCCCCGCCTCCACCCCCGCGCGCCCGTCCCACAGCCCGTCCCCGACCCGATCCCCGTCCCCCTCGGCGGCTCCGTCCGCCTCGCCCGCTCCCAGGCCGCCGGGCGGCTCCTCCGCGCAGGTCGTGAACGCGGCGACCGGACGCTGCCTGGACGTCCTCGGCGCCGACTTCGACAACGGCACCGACGTCGTCACCGCCGCCTGCTCCGGCGCCGCCTCCCAGCGCTGGCGGGTCGACGCGGACCGCGGGGTCCTGCGGTCCGCCGAGGATCCCGACTTCTGCCTGGACAGCCGGGGGTCGGTCGACAAGGGCGTCGGCATCTGGCAGTGCTCCTCGGTGGACGGCGACCACGGCGACAACCTCCGCTTCACCGTGGACCCGGACGGCGAGATCCGCCCCGCCATCGCCATCGGGACGGCCCTCACCCCGGCCGGCGACGACGCGCTCGCCCTGGCCCCGGACGACAACGAAACGGACCAGCACTGGCGGGCGGGGGCCCGCTGACTCAGCCGACGACCCGCTCGCCCCGCCGCCACACCCCGCTGACCAGCGGAACGCCCGGGCGGTAGGCCAGGTGGACGTGGCTCGGGGCGTCCAGGAGGGTCAGGTCGGCGTAGGCGCCGGGGCTCAGGCGGCCGATGTCGTCCCGGCGCAGGGCCGCCGCGCCGCCGGCCGTGGCCGACCAGACCGCCTCGTCGGGGGTCATGCGCATGTCCCGGACGGCCAGGGCGACGCAGAAGGGCACGGAGGAGGTGAACGACGAACCGGGGTTGCAGTCCGTGGAGAGGGCGACGGTCACGCCCGCGTCGAGGAGCCGGCGGGCGTCCGGCCACTCGGCCCGGGTGGAGAACTCGGCGCCCGGCAGGAGGGTGGCGACCGTGTTGCCGCTCGCCAGCGCGTCGACGTCGGCGTCCGTCAGGTGGGTGCAGTGGTCGGCGCTCGCCGCGTCCAGCTCCACGGCCAGCTGCACGCCCGGACCGTAGGAGAGCTGGTTGGCGTGGATGCGCGGGGTGAGGCCCTTCGCCCGGCCCGCGGTGAGGATCGCGCGGGCCTGGTCGCCGTCGAAGGCGCCCTTCTCGCAGAAGACGTCGATCCAGCGGGCGTACGGCGCGCAGGCGTCCAGCATCTCGCCGGTGACCAGGGAGACGTACGCGGCCGGGTCGTCGGCGTGGTCCGGGGGGACGATGTGGGCGCCCAGGTAGGTGACCTCGTCGGTGTGGGCGGCGGCGATGCGCAGGGCCCTCGCCTCGTCCTCGACCGTCAGGCCGTAGCCCGACTTCGTCTCGAAGGTGGTGGTGCCCTGGCGGAGGGCCTCGGCGAGGTAGTGGGTGAGGTTGCGCTCCAGTTCCCCGTCCGTGGCGGCACGGGTCGCCGCGACCGTCGTCCGGATGCCGCCCGCGGTGTAGGAGCGGCCGGACATACGGGCGTTGAACTCCTGGGTGCGGTCGCCCGCGAAGACCAGGTGCGAGTGGGAGTCCACGAAGCCCGGCAGCACGGTCCGGCCGCCCGCGTCGACCCGGTTGTCAGTGGCGGGTGCTTTGCTGGATTCACCGGCCCACACGACACGGTCGCCGTCGATGACGACGGCCGCGTCCTGGATCAGTCCGAGAGGGGAGTTGTCGCCGAGGGAGGGGTCGTTGGTGACCAGCGTGGCGATGTGGGTGATGGCGGTGCTGCTGCTCATGGTGTCCTCGTGGAGGGTCGTCAGGCGCGGAGGGCTTCGACGGCGTCCGCGAGCGCTGCCGGCACGTCCGGTACGAGCGTGTGCGCGCCGTCGCGTACGACGTGACGGCCCGCGACGACCGTGTGCCGGACGTCCGCCGCGGTCGCGGCGAATACGGCCGTCTCGGCGCCCAGCCGGGGCAGCGGCCCCGCTGTTCTGACCGAGTCCAGCGCGATCGTCGTCAGGTCGGCGAGCATGCCGGTCTCGATGGCGCCGGCGTCGTCCCAGCCGAGGGCGGCATGCCCGTCGGTGGAGGCGGCGCGCAGCAGGGCGGCGGCCGTCCAGTGGCCCCGGGTGCGGGTGCGCAGCCGCTCGTTCAGTTCCATCGCGCGGGCCTCTTCGAGCAGGTCGATGACGGCGTGGCTGTCGGAGCCGAGGGAGAGCGGGGAGCCCGCGCGCTGGAGGGCGACGGCGGGTCCGATGCCGTCGGCCAGGTCCCGTTCGGTCGTCGGGCACATGCAGGTGCCGGTCCCGCTGCCGCCGAGCAGCGCGATGTCCTCGTCGGTGAGGTGCGTGTTGTGGACGCCGGTGGTGCGCGGGCCGAGGACGCCGTGGTCGGCGAGCAGCCGGGTGGGGGTGACGCCGTGGGCGGCCAGGCAGGCGTCGTTCTCCGCGGTCTGCTCGGACAGGTGCACGTGGAGCGGGGCCCGCCGCTCCTCGGCCCAGCGGGCCACCGTCGCCAACTGGTCGGCGGGCACGGCCCGTACGGAGTGGATCGCCGCTCCGATCCGTGCGTGATCCCGTTCCTTGAGAACTGCACAGCGTTCGGCCCAGGTCTCCGCGCTGCCGTCGGAGAAGCGCAGCTGGTGGGTGTTGGGCGGCTCGCCGCCGGGCCGCTTCGAGAGACCCGAGGCGAGATAGGCGGTGTCGAGGAGGGTGATCCGGATCCCGGCGTCGGCGGCGGCCGCGATCAGGGCCTCGCCCATGGCGTTGGGGTCGGCGTAGCGGGTGCCGCCGGGGGCGTGGTGGACGTAGTGGAACTCGCCGACGCAGGCCACGCCCGCCAGCACCATCTCGGCGTACACCGCGCGGGCGAGCGCGTGGTAGGTGTCCGGGGTCAGC
This sequence comes from Streptomyces arenae, assembly GCF_022343545.1. Taxonomy (NCBI): domain Bacteria; kingdom Bacillati; phylum Actinomycetota; class Actinomycetes; order Kitasatosporales; family Streptomycetaceae; genus Streptomyces; species Streptomyces arenae. Next base: position 252,668 of record NZ_JAKQYH010000087.1, on the reverse strand, counting down.
CGGTCGGCGAAGGAGTACATGAGCTCGCGCCAGGTCCAGAAGGTCCCGGAGCCGACCTGGACCGTGCCCCGCAGGGCCCGGTGGAAGGCGTGCGAGTGGGCGTTGGCCAGGCCCGGGAGGGTGAGGCCGCGCAGCACCTCGGCGCCGGGCGGCGGCGCGGGCGTCTCCGTCCGCACCGCCGTGATCCGGCCGTCGGCGACCTCCACGGCGACACCTGGCTCGACGTTCGTGTCCAGCCAGGCGTACTCCAACCAGTACGTCGTCCGTGTCGTCACGCGCGGGCCAGCCCTTCCAGTACGTCGGCGAGCGAGCTCACCCCGGCCACGCAGTCGTCCTCGGCCGCGAACTCGGCTGGGGAGTGCGAGACGCCGGTGGGGTTGCGCACGAACAGCATGGCGGTCGGGATGCTCCCCGAGAGGATCCCGGCGTCGTGTCCCGCACCGGTACCCAGGACGGGCACGGTGAGTCCGGTGTCCTTGCCCAGGATGCGGCCGAGTTCGTCGCGCAGGGCGTGGTCGAACTCGACGACCGGGGTGAAGGACTCCCGGACGACGTCGAGGTCGATGCCGTGTGCCCGCGCGTACTCCCGGGCCGCCTGCTCGACGCCGCCCACGACGGTGTCGAGGGTGGCCTGGTCGGCGGCGCGGGAGTCGAGCCAGCCGCGCACCAGGGAGGGGATGGCGTTGACGCCGTTCGGTTCGACGGCGATCTTGCCGAAGGTGGCGACGGCGCCGGCGAGTTCGGCCTCGCGGCGGGCGGCGAGCACGGTCTCGGCGTACGACAGCATGGGATCGCGGCGGTCCACCAGCCGGGTGGTGCCGGCGTGGTTGGCCTCGCCCCGGAAGTCGAACCGCCAGCGTCCGTGCGGCCAGATCGCGCTGGCGATGCCGACCCGGTCACCGGACAGGTCCAGCGCCCGGCCCTGCTCCACGTGCAGTTCGACGAAGGCACCGATGCGCGCGAGCCGCTCGGGGTCGGCGCCGATGGCGTCGGGGTCGTAGCCGGCCGCCTCCATGGCGCGGGGCAGGCTCACCCCGTCCCCGTCGGTCAGCCGGTGCGCCTGCTCGACGGTCAGCTGCCCTGCGGTGAGCCGTGAGCCGACGCAGGCGAGCCCGAACCGGGCGCCCTCCTCGTCACCGAAGTTGACGACGGCCAGGGGGCGGCTGAACTCGACCCCCCGCTCCCGGAGTTCGTCCAGGGCGGCGAAGGAGGACACGACACCGAGGGGACCGTCGAAGGCGCCGCCGTCCGGCACGGAGTCCAGATGCGACCCGGTGACGACGGCGTCACCGGCCTCCGGGTCCCCGAGCCAGGCCCACTGGTTCCCGTTCCGGTCGACCTCGTACGTCAGCCCACGCCCCTCGGCCTGCGCCCGGAACCAGGCCCGGCACTCACCGTCGGCCCCGCTCCAGGCGAACCGCCGGTAGCCGCGGGACTCGGCATGCCGACCGATGGGCGCCAGCTCCCGCCACATCTCATGGAACGAGCTTCCACCCCGCACAGCCCGCACCCCGTCGCCCCGCGCAGAGTGTGCGCCGTCGCCCCCCACAGGCTGTGCGCAGTCGTTCCGCAGGGCGGAACGGGTGGGCACAGCCGGAGCCGCAGACGGCGACGAGAGGCCGGCCCCCACCGAAGAGTTGCCGCTCTCCGTCACGCCGACTCACCTTCACGCATCGGCACCCGCACGCCCCGCTCGTCCGCGACCGACTCCGCGATGTCGTACCCGGCGTCCACGTGCCGGATCACGCCCATCCCCGGGTCGTTCGTCAGCACCCGGCGGATCTTCTCGCCGGCCAGCTTCGTGCCGTCGGCGACCGTCACCTGCCCGGCGTGGATGGAGCGGCCCATGCCGACCCCGCCGCCGTGGTGGATGGAGACCCAGGACGCGCCCGAGGCCACGTTCACCATGGCGTTCAGCAGCGGCCAGTCGGCGATCGCGTCGGAGCCGTCCAGCATGGCCTCGGTCTCCCGGTAGGGGGAGGCCACGGAGCCGGCGTCGAGGTGGTCGCGGCCGATCGCCAGCGGCGCCGCCAGCTCCCCGCTCGCCACCATGTCGTTGAAGCGGTCGCCGGCCTTGTCCCGCTCGCCGTAGCCGAGCCAGCAGATACGCGCGGGCAGGCCCTGGAAGTGGACCCGCTCACCGGCCAGCTTGATCCAGCGGGCGAGGGACTCGTTCTCCGGGAAGAGGTCGAGGATCGCCTTGTCGGTCTTGGCGATGTCGGAGGCCTCACCGGACAGGGCCGCCCACCGGAAGGGGCCCTTGCCCTCGGAGAACAGCGGGCGGATGTAGGCGGGGACGAAGCCGGGGAAGGCGAACGCCCGCTCGTAGCCCGCGAGCTGCGCCTCGCCGCGGATGGAGTTGCCGTAGTCGAAGACCTCGGCGCCGGCGTCCATGAAGCCGACCATGGCCTCGACGTGCTTCGCCATGGACTCACGGGCGCGGCTGGTGAAGCCGGCCGGGTCCTTGGCCGCGGCGTCGGCCATGTCCTCGAAGGCCACGCCCACCGGCAGGTACGACAGCGGGTCGTGGGCGGAGGTCTGGTCGGTGACGATGTCGACGGGGGCGCCCTCGGCGAGCATCCGCGGCAGCAGTTCGGCGGCGTTGCCGAGCAGGCCGATGGAGAGCGGACGGCGGGCGTCGCGGGCCTCGACGGCCAGCTGGAGGGCGTGCTCCAGGTTGTCGGCCTTCACGTCCAGGTAGCGGTGCTCGATGCGGCGTTCGATCGCGCGCGGGTCGCAGTCGATACAGATGGCGACGCCGTCGTTCATGGTGACCGCGAGGGGCTGGGCGCCGCCCATGCCGCCGAGGCCGGCGGTGAGGGTGATCGTGCCGGCGAGGGTGCCGTTGAACTTCTTCGCGGCGACGGCGGCGAAGGTCTCGTAGGTGCCCTGGAGGATGCCCTGGGTGCCGATGTAGATCCAGGAGCCGGCGGTCATCTGGCCGTACATGGTGAGGCCGAGGGCCTCCAGACGGCGGAACTCCTCCCAGTTGGCCCAGTCGCCGACCAGGTTGGAGTTGGCGATGAGGACGCGCGGGGCCCACTCGTGGGTCTGCATCACGCCGACCGGGCGGCCGGACTGGACCAGCATGGTCTCGTCCTGCTTGAGGGTCCGCAGCGTGCGCACCATCGCGTCGAAGGAGCGCCAGTCACGGGCGGCCTTGCCGGTGCCGCCGTAGACGACGAGCTTGTCGGGGTGCTCGGCCACCTCGGGGTCGAGGTTGTTCTGCAGCATCCGCAGGGCGGCTTCCTGCTGCCATCCCAGGGCGCTCAGTTCCGTACCGCGCGGCGCTCGTACGGGGCGGGGTCCTGACATGGTCTGCCTCCTAGCGGATCAGTCCTCGTGTTCCTACGGTTATTCACATCCTGACTTCCTGAATAGAACTAGTCAATACATCGGTCCGCCAGCGGGGCCCGAGCCGGGATGTTTGGCTGGACTTATGGGCCTTAAGGGTGTGGACGACGACATGTCGGGGGACGTCGTGACGGAGACGGAAGCGGACGGGAACGGCGGCGGCAACGGCGGCGAGGGCGACGGCGGGCGGGTGGCGCGGCGGGACGACGCCGTGCGGGCGGCGGTGGAGCAGGGGCTGCTGGGGCCGGACGCGCCGATCGTAGGCCTGCTGGACGTGACCGGCATCCGCGCGTCGGCGACGGCGCTGCGCCGGGCGTTCGCCGCGGTGGCGGCGCCGGGCACACCGGTGCTGCACGCCTTCGCCGTGAAGGCGAACCCGCTGGTGCCGGTGGTGCGGCTGCTGGCCGGGGAGGGCCTGGGCGCCGAGGTGGCCAGCGCGGGCGAGCTGGCGCTGGCGCGGGCGGCCGGGGTCCCGGTGGAGCGGACCGTGTTCGACGCGCCCGCGAAGACCCGGGCGGAGCTGCGCGAGGCGCTGGCGCTGGGCGTCGCGGTGAACGCGGACAGCCCGCAGGAGCTGGCCAGGATCGACGCGCTGCGGGAGGCCGGCGCCGGCGTGCCCCGCTCACCGCTCGGCATCCGGGTCAACCCGCAGCTCGGCCCGGGGACCATCGGGGCCACCTCCACGGCCACCGCGACCTCGAAGTTCGGGGTGGGGCTGCGGGACGAGGGGGGCCGGGAGTGGGTCGTACGGGCGTTCGCGGAGCGGCCGTGGCTGACGCGGCTGCACGCGCACATCGGCTCGCAGGGGATCCCGCTGTCGCTGCTGGCCCGGGGCGTGGCGGAGACGTACGGGCTGGCCGAGGAGATCAACGCGCGCGTCGGGCGGCGGCAGATCGACACCCTCGACATCGGGGGCGGTCTTTCGGTCGCCTTCGCCTCGGAGGCGGCCGAGCCGACGTACGCGCAGTACGCGCGGCTGCTCGCGGAGGTGGTGCCGGGGCTGTTCGACGGGCGGTACGGGCTGGTGACCGAGTTCGGGCGGTCGCTGCTGGCCCGGCACGGGACGGTGCTGGCCCGGGTGGAGTACACCAAGAGCTCCGGCGGGCGGCGGATCGCGGTGACGCACGCGGGGGTCCAGGTGGCGCCGCGGACGGTGTACGTGCCGGCCGCGTGGCCGCTCAGGATCGCCGCCTACGACGGCAAGGGGCGGCCGAAGGAGGGGGCGCCGGTGGTGCAGGACGTGGCGGGGCCGGCCTGTTTCTCCGGCGATCTGCTCGCCGAGGGCCGTGCGCTGCCCCCGCTGGAGCAGGGGGACCTCGCGGCGGCCCTGGACACCGGGGCGTACTACTTCGGCAGCCACTACTCCTACAACTCCCTTGCCAGGCCCGGGATTTACGGTTTCGTGCCGGACGGCGACGGAGGTGTGGCGTTCGCCGTCGTACGGGAGCCGCAGTCGGTCGCGGAGATCGTGGCCGAATCCGGAGGGGCGCACGCCGACGCGCTCACCACCCTGCGCGCCACCGGAAGCCGTTGAGACACCTTGGACACAGGGATCAACTGGTGCGAAAAGCAGCTCAGTTGACCAACACTAGCCTGCCGGGCGCACGTTCCACTGGAAAATGCCAAACGACTCACTCCTCCCGCACACGTTGCGTAGTGTCTGCGTCACTCAACCGGAGTCCCAGGCGGCGGGAGGGGAGCCACGGTGCCCGGAATCGACGAGTGCTTACTGGAAGCGATGCGCCTGCCCGGCGCGCGGGGCGCGGCGTTGGTCGACTGGACCAGCGGGCTGGCCCTGGGCACGGTCGGGGAGGCGCCCGGCGGTGACCACGAGACCACCGCGGCGGAGGCGGCCGAACTGGCCCGGCTGGCCGCCGAGCACGGGGCGTTCAGCACGGAGGACGACACCGAGGTGGGCCCCCCGGTGGAGGACCTGATCGTCAGCAACCGGGACAGCTACCACCTGCTGCGGTTCGTGGTCACGTCCTTCGACGCCACGGTCTTCCTGCATCTGTGGCTGACCCGCGAGGACGGCAATCTGGCCCTCGCCCGGATCCGGCTCGGCGAGATGGCCGAGCGGCTGGTGCTGGGATGACCGTGGTCGAGACACCTCCGCCGCTGCCCGTCCGGGACCGGGCGGCCGCCCACGACCGGACGGCCGGCGCGCTCTCACCGATGCTGATACGTCTCGCCGAGGAGCGGGCCACCGGTGTCCTGGTCCGCGAGCACGGCAGCCTGCACCTGGCCGAGGGCCGCGTGGTGCACGCCGAGAGCCCCCTCGCCCCCGGCCTCGACGTGCTCCTCACGGCCCACGGCACGCTCGACGCGGCGGCCTGGCCCTGGACCGAGGACATGGCCGCCGCCACCCACCGGCTGTTCACCGCCGGGCTGCTGCCCAGGGGCGCCCTGGAGGTGTGCCGGCTCGGCGCGCTGTACGACGCCGGGTACTTCGCGCTCGCCCCCAGCAGCACCCCGGGCCGGTTCCGGTACGGCACGCCGGCCGCAGCGGGCCCGCTGCGGGCCGTGCCGGTCACCGCCCTGGAACGCGAGACCCTGCGCCGCCGCGAGCTGCTGCACCGCGTGTGGCCCGACCCCGCCACCGACAGTGCCGCGCTGATCCGGGCCGACCCGGTCGCGCCACCGCCGGTCACGCCCCGCCAGCGGGCCGTCCTGAACCGGGTGGACGGCGTCCGCACGGCCGCGGAGATCGCCCGGGAACTGGGCCGGCCGGCCTTCCACACGCTGGTCGACGTACGCCGGCTGGCGGCGGCCGGGCTCCTCGTCCCGGGGCGCACCACGGCCACCGCGCCGCCCCTGCTCCCACCGGTGACCGACCCCGACATCGCGCTGCTGAAGAGGCTCAGGGATGCGCTGGAGGCCCTTTGAACGGCACCGCCCCGCCGAGAGGAGACAGCTGATGGCGGCAGAATCCGGCAGCTCCGGCAGAGAGGCCGTCCTCGACGAACTGCGCCGGTTACGCACCCGGATGCCCCAGTTCACCGGCGCCCTGGCGGCCGGCGTCGACGGCCTCGTCGTCGCCCACGACTGTCCCGGCGTCGATCCGGAGGGCCTGGCCGCCCTGACCGCGGCCGAGCTCGGGGTCGCCGTACGGGTCGCCGACGCCACCGGCAAGGGCGAGCTCAGGGAGCTGCTGGTGCGCGGCGAGGACGGCTATGTCGCCACCTACGCCGCCGGCCGCAGCGCCGTGCTCACCCTGCTCGCCGAGGACCGGGTGAACGTGGGCCGGCTGCATCTGGAGGGCCGCCGCGCCGCCGCCCGGATCGGGGAGCTGGTCGACGCCGCGGAGGCCGCCGCCAAGGCCCTGCGACCGGCCCGCGCCACCACCCCACGGACCAGATCCACGCGCACGCCACGAACCAGCACCACCACCGACGCGCGCACCGCAACCGACAGTTGAGAGGAACCAGAAAGTCATGGCCAACACCGAAACCGCGCTGAAAGAGTGCCTGACCTCCATCGAGGGCGCCACCGGCGTCGCGCTCGTCGACTACACCAGCGGGATGGCGCTGGGCACGATGGGCGGCAGCAAGACCTTCGACCTGAACGTGGCCGCCGCCGGCAACACCGACGTGATCCGCGCCAAGATGCGCACCATGGAGCACCTCGGCCTCAAGGGCGAGATCGAGGACATCCTGATCACGCTCTCCAACGCGTACCACCTGATCCGCCTGCTCAAGGGGCGCGGCGGCAACGGCCTCTTCCTCTACCTGGTGCTCGACGCCTCCCGCGCCAACCTGGCGATGGCCCGGCACCAGCTGAAGAGGATCGAGGAGGACCTGGAGGTCTGACCGGGCCTCAGACCAGCGCCGCGGTGCGGCGGCGGGCCCCGCCCGGGGACGCGTCGCCCGCCGCGATGCCGGTACCGCGGTACGCCTTGACGGCCTTGCCCGCCGGACGGCCGCCGCGCTTGTCGAGCCAGTCGACACGCACCCACATCAGCTGGTCACCGGCCCTCTCCCGGCGCCCGAGCCAGGCCGCCTTCAGGCGCAGCCCGGTACCGGCGCCGGCCAGCAGCAGGCCGCCCGCCGCGGGCACCGCGAAGGAGCTGCCGAGAGCGACGGCGAAGGCCAGCAGCAGCCACCAGCGGTGACCCCGGCGCCAGTTGCGCACGGTCACGGCCCGGTCCTGGAGGACGTCGTGCTTGCCGGCCCGGGCGGCGCCGCGCACCAGCGCGGTGTACCGCCTGCGGCGGACGTACGCCACGACGGCGGCGCCGACGAGGAACAGCGCGGCCCCGGCCAGCACGCCGATCCGCCGCCCGGTGACGCCCGGGGGCAGCACGCCGACGCCCGCCGCGAACACCCCCGCCCACCACAGGGGCGCGGCCCCGGCCCGTACGACCACGGCCACCCGCGCCAGTCCCTGTCCGCCGCGGCCTTCCCGTCCCGTACGCCCCATGTCCGCTGCCTCCTCGCCGGTGCCGGTCCGTCCGTAGGGCAGGACGCTAACGACCGAACGTGAGACGAGCCTGAGAGAACCGTCCGACGGCGGTTCACTCCACGAACAGTCCCCGTACCGCCGCCCGCGCGTCGAACTCCTCCAGGCGGGCCTGCGCGCCCGGCAGGTCGTCGCACATGGCCTCCAGGAGCACCCGGCCGAGCAGCATCGGCGCGCACGCCGTGTCGAAGGCGAGCCCGGTGCCGACGGCGGCCGGCAGCAGCAGGTCGGAGACCTTGGCCACGGGCGCGAAGGCGGAGTCGGCGACGGTGACGACGGTCAGCCCGGCCTCCTTGGCGTAGCCGAGGGTGTCCACGACCTCGCGGGGGTGCCGGGGCAGCGCGAAGCACAGCAGGGTGGAGGCACCGGCGAGGACGGCCGCGTCGATGCGGTCGTGGATCATCGTGCCGCCCTCGTTGAGCAGCCGGACGTCCGGGTGGACCTTGGCGGCGAAGTAGGCGAAGCCGTACGCCTGGGAGGCGGCGGCGCGCAGCCCGAGCACCGGCAGCGGCCGGGAGGCGGCCAGCAGCCGCCCCGCCTGCTGCACGGGACGGGGGTCGGCGAGCACCTCGGCGAGGTGCCGGAGGTTCTCGATCTCGGCCTCGACGGCTTCCTGGTACTCGTTGTAGGAGCCGTTGCCGGCCGTCTGCTCGGCGGGCACCACCTCGCGCAGGTGCTTGCGCAGCGCCGGGTAGCCGTCGAAGCCCAGGGCGACCGCGAACCGGGTCACGGAGGGCTGGCTGACCCCGGCCAGTTCGGCCAGCTCCACGCTGGACAGGAAGGGCACGTCGGCGGCGCGCCGCACCATGCTGTGCGCGATGCGCCGCTGGGTCGGCGTGAGCCGGTGCCCCTCGAAGAGCGCCTGCAACCGTGTCGCAGGGCTGTCGGTCACGCTCATGACGTGCTCCCCCTCCAGATGTCCGTGAACCGGTCGAGCAGCCCGGCCGCCGCGGTGACGTCGTCGGTGAGCGGCCGGTCGGCCGGGTCCGCCTCCAGCGCCGCCTCGGCGAGCTCCAGCGCCAGGCCCGCCCCGAGCCCGGGTTCGGGGCTCAGGTCGCGCTGGCGCAGCGCCCGTACGGCGGCGACGAGTTCGCAGCCGACCACCAGACGGTACGCACGGCAGGCGCGCAGCGTTTGACGGGCGGCGAGCGAGGCGAAACTGGCCTGCTCCTCGACGCCTCGGGAGAGTACAGCGTGCCCGAGGGAGGCGGGCGCGGAGAAGGCGCGCAGGTCGCCGAGGGCGGCGCCGGCGGCGTACTCCAGGATCATCACGCCGGAGGAGGCGGGCTCGTGGTCGGCGAGGAAGGGGCGCAGCCGGGTGAAGGCGGGCTCGTTGAGGGTGGACAGGCGGGACGTGGACAGCCGGGCGACCTGGGTGACGGCGAGCCGGAAGTGGTCCAGGGCGAGGGCGAGCTGGGCCTGGTAGAAGCCGCCGTGGTGGTAGGCGGCGAGGTCCTCGGCCGAGATGAGGGGGTTCTCGGCGGCGGCGTTGATCTCGACCGCGAGTACCTGTTCCAGGGCGTCGGCCGCGTCGAGGGCGGGGCCGTGGATCTGGGGCAGGCAGCGGAAGCCGTACGGGTCCTGGATCCGGCCGAGCGGCGGGGTGGGCCGGTCGGCGGCGCCGATCAGTTCCCGCATCCGGCGGGCGACCTCGACGCTGCCCCGGTGCGGGCGGGCCGCGTGCACCGGGGCCGCGTACGCCTCGTGGGAGCCGTCGACGGCGAGCAGGGACAGGGCCGCCACCACCTGGGTGGCCTCGATCAGGCCGCGCAGTTCGTGCAGGGCGAGCGCGGCCTGGCCGAGGGTGAGGGCGTTGCTGCTGATCAGGGCGAGGGCGTCGTTGTTGTCGAGGGGCTGCGGCTCGGGTGGCGTCGCGCCCCGCCAGGGGTGCTCCCCCGCCAGTGCGAGGCCCATCTGCGCGAGCGCCGCGATGTCGCCGGTGCCGACCGAGCCGAACTCGTTGACGACCGGATGCGCGCCGGACTCCAGCGCCTCGCACAGGGCGGTGATGACGCTCGGCCGCAGTCCGGCGCCGCCCGCGAGCAGCTGGTTGGCGCGGACCGCGAGCATCGCGCGCACCTGCCGGGCGGGCAGTTCGTCGCCGATGGCGCCGGCGTGGCTGCGCAGCAGCCGCAGGCCGTGGCCGGCGGCCGCCTCGGTGGGGACGTCCTCGTTCCGGTTGGCGCCGACGCCGGTGGAACGGCCGTAGACGCGGCCGGTCGCGGCGATCCCCCGGGCGGCGTCCCAGGACTCCTCGGCACGGCGCATCGCGTCCGTGCCGGGGACCGGCCGGGCGGTGCCGTCGGCGAGGCGTACGACGTCGTCGACCCCCATGCCGATGCCGTCGAGGACCACCAGACCGGAATGAGCTATTCCGATCGCGTCCACGATATGAGACGACATCACGCCCAAACTCCCCTCAACGCGGACATTGGATCTTGCCCCTCGGTCATCTGTTACGGCGGATTAACGTCAGACCGTTGACAAGCTATTCACACACCAAGAACTCTGCATGACGTTATACAGCCGGGCAAGGGACATCTCATGATCCAGTTCGACGCGGTCCACAAGCGCTTCCCCAACGGCACGACAGCAGTACATGATCTCTCCCTGGAGATGCCGGAGGGCGGGGTGACCGTCCTCGTCGGCTCCTCCGGATGCGGCAAGACCACCACCCTGCGGATGATCAACCGAATGATCGAGCCGACCTCCGGCACGATCAAGGTCAACGGCGAGGACGTCACCCGGCAGGACGCCGCCGAACTCCGCCGGTCCATCGGGTACGTCATCCAGCAGGCCGGCCTCTTCCCGCACCGCACGGTGCTCGACAACATCGCCACCGTCCCGCTGCTCCTCGGCTGGAACCGGAAGAAGGCCCGCGCCCGCGCCGCCGAACTCCTGGAGACGGTCGGCCTCGCCGCCGACGCCGGCAAGCGCTACCCGCACCAGCTCTCCGGCGGCCAGCAGCAGCGCGTCGGCGTCGCCCGCGCACTCGCCGCCGACCCGCCGGTACTGCTGATGGACGAGCCCTTCGGCGCCGTCGACCCGGTGGTGCGCACCCAGCTCCAGGACGAACTGCTGCGGCTCCAGAAGGAGTTGAACAAGACCATCGTCTTCGTCACCCACGACGTCGACGAGGCCGTCCGGCTCGGCGACCGCATCGCGATCTTCCGCACCGGCGGCCACCTGGTCCAGTGCGCCCCGCCCGCCGAACTCCTGGCCCGCCCGGCCGACGACTTCGTGGCCGACTTCCTCGGCGCCGAGCGCGGCCTGAAGCTGCTCTCGTTGAGGACCCTGGCCGGCGTCCCGCAGGGCCCGGCTCCCGAGGGCGGCGCCTGGACCCTCGTACTCGACGCCGGACGCAGGCCGCTGCACTGGGCGTCGGAGTCCACGGACGCCGAACTCCCGGTGCGGGCGCTCAAGGACACCGACTCGCTGCTCTCGGCCCTCGACGAGTCGATCGCCTCCCCGACCGGGCTCGTCGCCCGGGTCGACGCCGACGGCGTCCTCACCGGCGTCTCCTCCCGCGACGACATCCACGTGCACGCGGGCCAGGCCCACACCGAGGCCCGGGTGGTGGCCGCATGACCATCGACTGGTCGTGGATAGGCGACCACACCGACGACCTCACCACCCTCACCCTCTCCCACCTCCAGGCCGCGATGACCGCCGTCTTCCTCGGCCTGGTGATCTCGCTGCCGCTCGCGGTGCTCGCCCACCGGGTCCGTCCGTTGCGCGGCTTCCTGCTCGGCCTGTCCAACGTGCTCTTCACGATCCCCTCGATCGCGATCTTCGTCCTGCTGCTGCCGGTCAGCGGCCTGACCCGGACCACCACCGTCATCGGCCTGACCGTCTACACCCTGGTGGTGCTGCTGCGGAACACGGTCGAGGGCCTGGACTCGGTCCCGGCGAGGACCAAGGAGGCGGCGAAGGCGATGGGCACCCGCCCGCTGCGCACCCTCCTCACCGTCGAGTTCCCGCTGGCCCTGCCGGTGATCTTCGCGGGCGTCCGGATCGCCACCGTCATGTCGATCTCCCTCGTGTCCGTCGCCACCTACATCGGCGACGGCGGCCTCGGCCAGCTCTTCACCGACGGCTTCCAGCGCGACTTCCCGACCCCGGTGATCGTGGGCGTGGTCCTCACGATCCTGCTCGCCGTGGTCGCGGACGCGCTGCTGGTGGCCCTCCAGTACGTCCTCACCCCGTGGCGCAGGAGGCGAGCCTGAGATGTTCGAACTCTTCAAGAACCTCGGCACCTGGCTGACCAGCGGCTCCCAGTGGGCCGGCCAGGACGGCATCGCCCATCGGCTCACCGAGCACCTCCAGTACTCGCTGCTCGCCACCCTGATCGCCGCCGCGATCGGCCTCCCGGTCGGGCTGCTGATCGGGCACACCGGCAAGGGCGCGTTCCTCGCCATCAACCTGGCGTCCTTCGGGCGCGCGCTGCCGACCGTGGGCCTGGTGGTCCTGGTCTTCCTGGCGGGCGGCCTGTCCATGCTGCCGGTGTACGTGGCGCTGGTGGCCCTCGCGGTCCCGGCCATCGTCACCAACACCTACGCCGGGATGACGGCCGTCGACCCGGACGTCCGCGACGCCGCCCGCGGCCAGGGGATGCGCGGCCACCAGGTCCTCCTCCAGGTCGAACTGCCGCTCGCGCTCCCCCTGATCATGACCGGCCTGCGCCTCGCGCTGATCCAGGTCGTCGCCACCGCCACCATCGCCGCGTACGTCTCCTTCGGCGGCCTCGGCCGCTACGTCTTCGACGGACTCGCCCAGCGCGACCTCGTCCAGGTGCTCGGCGGCGCGGTACTGGTCGCGTTCGTCGCCGTCGTCCTCGATCTGCTGCTGAGCACCCTCCAGCGCTTCCTCTTCCTCCCCCACGCTCGAACAGACTCGCGTGGGGGCACCCCCACCCGCACCGCCTAGGGAACCCGAGATGAACCGTCGCACCCTCCTCGGCGGCCTGCTCGCCGCCGGCTCCGTCACCGCCCTCTCCGCCTGCTCCAGCGGCATCACCTCCCTGAACGAGAGCAGCGGCTCGACCGCCGGCGGCGGCTCGAGCAAGGGCGGGATCACCATCGGCACCGCCAACTTCACCGAGAACCAGGTGCTCGGCTACCTCTACGCGGCCGCGCTCAGGAAGGCCGGGGTGCAGGTGAAGGTCCGCCCGAACCTCGGCACCCGGGAGATCGTGATCCCCGCGCTCAAGGCCGGCGACATCGACCTGCTGCCCGAGTACCAGGGCGCCCTCCTCAACTACCTGGCCCCGAAGGACGACTCGTCCGAGCCCGGCACCATGCAGAACGCGCTCACCCTGGCGCTGCCGGCCGGGCTCCAGGTGCTGCCCTACGGCCAGGCCGCCGACTCCGACTGCTTCGTGGTCACCCGGGCGACCGCCCGGAAGTACGGCCTGACCTCCCTCGCCGACCTCGCCAAGCAGAACGGGAAGCTGGTCATCGGGGCCGCGCCCGAGGTGAAGAAGCGCCGGGTGGGCGCGGTCGGGCTTCAGGAGGTGTACGGCGTCGAGTTCAAGGAGTTCAAGTCGCTCGACTCGGACGGCCCGCTGGTCAAGGGCGCGCTGAAGAAGGGCGACGTGGACGTGGCTAACCTCTTCACCACCGACACCGACATCGCGGCCGACGACTGGGTGGTGCTGGCCGACCCGAAGAACCTGATCCCCAGCCAGCACATCGTCCCGCTGATCGCCGACCGCAAGGCCGACGACACGGTCCGCAAGGCGCTCGCCCGGCTCGGCAACGTGCTCACCACCGAGCAGCTCACCCAGCTCAACAGCCAGGTCGACAACGACAAGAAGGACCCCGAGGACGTGGCGGACGCGTACGCGAAGCAGCACGGACTGGCCTGACCCGCGGGCGCCGGACGGGCATCGGGCGGGCATCTGGCGGGTATCGGGCGGGCGATGATCCGGCCAAGGATCGTTAAATCGGTACGGAGAGTAACGTTTCCGCCCCGTACAGTGATGACGGTCCCACCGGCCCCAGCAGCTGAGGAAGCGTCATGGCCTCGAACCCCAGGGCCTTTCCGACGGCCACCGCCGTCGGCGCGCCGGCCGCCGCCCCCGCCTCGACCAGCGCCGCCCTCGACGAACTCCTGGCGGGCAACCGCCGCTACGCCACCGGCCGCGCCCGCCGCGGCCGGGTGCCCGCGCAGCGGCCGTTCGCCGTCGTCCTGGACTGCGTCGACTCCCGGGTCCTGCCCGAGCTGGTCTTCGACCAGGACCTCGGCGCCCTGCTGTGCATAAGGACGGCCGGGCAGGTGCTGGACGAGGCGGTGCTCGCCTCCATCCAGTACGGGGTGACCGAACTGCGCGTGCCGCTGGTCGTGGTGCTCGGCCACGAGGGCTGCGGGGCGGTCGCCGCCACCCTCGGCAGGCTCCGCACCGGCGCGCCGGTGCCCGGCCACCTGGAGCTCCTCGTCGAGGAGATCGCCCCGGCGGCCCGCCGGACCGGGGCACTGCCCGGGGACTGGGCCGCCCACACCGTGCGGGCCCACGCGGTGTGGGTGCGGGACGCGATCAGGGCGGACTCGGCGTTCGCGGGGGCGGCGGTGGTCGCGGCGCGCCTCGACCCGGACAGCGGGCTGGTGACGCTGCTGCCCTGAGGGCGGACCCCCGGTGGGATGCGGGGGCTTGCCCCAGTGCGCGGGGCGGCCCGGCTGCCTACCGTGGGCGCCATGACGGACGCGCATGACACCGATCTGAAGAAGGACCTCGCCGCCACCCTGCACGCACGCAGGGACCTCGGCCCGGAGTACGAGACGGAACTCGTCGACTCCTTCATGGAGAAGATCGACAGTCGTATCGACGGCGCGGTGGAGCGCCGGCTGCGCCGGGGGCTGGCCGAGCAGCAGATGCAGGCGGCCCGCGGAGCGCGGCGCTCCAAGGGCACCGACTCCTGGGGCGAGCGGTTCGGCTTCGGGATCGTCTCGCTGGTGCTGGCGATCCCGCTGTCGGCGATCGGCGGGGCGTTCGCGGGCATGACGGGCCTGATCGCCACCTGGATCGGCATCGTGGGTGTCAACGTCGCCCAGGCCATCCGTCTCAACCCCGACCTGTTCCGCCGCCCCGACCACGACCACGAGGACTGAGCCACGCACCCGCCCCGAAGGGCGGGTCACGGTTCGGGGCCGGGATCCTGGCGGGGATCCGGTCACGGTTCCGGGCCGGGATCCGGTCATGCCTGCCGGGTGGGCAGGGCGACGACCTGGCTCAGGTTGACGTGCCGGGGCCGGCTGGTCACGTAGCCCACCAGGTCGGCGAGGTCGGCCGCGGACAGCGAGCCCATCGCCGCCAGCATGCCGTCGACCTGCGCCCGCCCCTCGTCCGACCCGATGTGATCGGCCAGTTCGGTCTCCGTGAGCCCCGGCTCGATGTTGGTGACCCGCACGTCACGCGGCCCGAACTCGGCGCGTAGCGCCTGCGAGAGCTGGGTGACGGCGGCCTTGGTGGCGCCGTACACCGCGTAGGTGGGGAAGACGAGGTGCGCGCCGATGGACGAGATGTTGACGAGGTCGGCGGTACCGCCCCGCGCGGCCACCGTCACCAGGTCCCCGGTGAAGGCCCGCAGCACGCCGGTCACATTGGTGTCGATCATGCGCTGCCACTCGTCGAGGCGGCCGTCGTCGACCGGGTGGGGCAACATCACGCCGGCGTTGTTGACCACCAGGTCCACGGTGCCGAGGGCCCCGTGCACCGCGTCCGCCGCCGCCTGCACCGACGCGTCGTCGGTGACGTCGGCGACCACGGCGAGGGCTTCGCCGCCGGCCGCCCGGATCTTCGCCGCCACCGTCTCCAGCCGGTCCGCGCGCCGGGCGAGCAGCGCCACCCGGGCGCCCTCCGCGGCGAGCCGCACGGCCACGGCCTCCCCGATCCCGCTGGCGGCCCCGGTGACGACGGCGGTACGGCCGGACAGGTTGTCGTACGACATGAGGTACTCCCTGGTCAGTGCCGCCGGGTCGGTCCCGGTGGCGTGTCTCCACCCTCGCCGGGTCCGGCGGGCCCACCCAGGGGCCGCCTTTTCCTGGGTCTGCCAGTACCAGGTTCGGCGGCGGCCGCTCCCCTACGATCGAACCCATGGACGGGGACCTCGGAGACTTCCTGCGCTCGCGCCGCGCCCGCATCCGGCCCGAGGAGGTGGGGCTGCCCTCGTACGGGCGGCGCCGCGTACCGGGCCTGCGCCGGGAGGAGGTGGCGCAGCTGGCGGGGGTGAGCGTCGACTACTACATCCGGCTGGAGCAGGGGCGGGGTCTGAGGGCGTCCGATGCGGTCCTCGACGCGATCGCGCGGGTCCTTCGGCTCGACGAGACAGAGCACTCCTATCTGCGTACGGTGGCCCGCCCGGGGGCGGCCAAGGCGCCCCGGCGCCCCGCGGTACCGCGCGTCCGCCCCGGGGTGCAGCTGCTGCTGGACGCCATGGAGCGGTCGCCGGCGTTCGTACTGGGCCGCCGGATGGAGGTGCTGGCCTGGAACGCGCTCGCCGACGCGCTGCTCGGGTTCGGCGCGCTGGAACCGGCCGCCCGCAGCATGCCCCGGCTGGTCTTCCTGGACCAGGCGGCGGCCGACTTCTACCCGGAGTGGGCGGCGATCGCCGCGCAGACCGTCGCCAACCTGCGCATCAGCGCCGGCCGGTACCCCGACGACCCGGCCCTGACCGGTCTGGTCGGCGAACTCTCCGTCAAGAGCACGGACTTCCGCAGGCTGTGGGCGGACCACGAGGTCAAGGCGTGCGCATACGGCGTGAAGCGCGTCCGGCACCCGGTGGCGGGCCTGCTCACGCTGCCCTACGAGACGCTGACGGTGCCCGAGGACCCGGACCAGACGCTCGTCGTGTACACCCCCGAGCCGGGCTCGGAGACGGCGGAGCGGCTGGCGCTGCTGGGCAGTTGGGCGACGGCCGGCTGAGGCCGGGAAGGATTGTGCGCGGGGACCGCCGCACCCCCGTCACCGGGGGGCGGGACGACGGCGGTCCCCGCGAAGGACGTTGACCGGGTCAGGGCCGGGTCTCACGTCCGGCGTCCATGGAGGTCCGGGAGCCGCTCCGGAGGTCCTTGGACGTTCGGTGCCGGCCGGGGTGGGGAGCCGCTCCCGCCCTGCCGACATCCACTAATGTGCCGGACCCGTGTTAAGCGTGTGCTGCGTGTACGTGACACGCTCGTACCACTTCCGCGAAGTCCACCACTCGGACGGGAGACAGCAAGTTCCCCGGCGCCACGGGCCGTTCACCGGACGTTCCGCTACTGCTTGCCGCCCTTGGCGAGAAACGCCAGCAGGTCCTGCCGGCTGACCACGCCGGTCGGCTTGCCCTCGACGAGGACGATCGCCGCGTCCGCCGCGCCCAGCACCGTCATCAGGTCCCCGACCGGCTCACCGGAGCCGACCTGCGGCAGCGGGGCGCACATGTGCTTCTCCAGCGGGTCCTCCAGGGAGGCCCGCTTGCTGAACAGCGCGTCGAGCAGCTCCCGTTCGACGACCGAGCCGACGACCTCGGCGGCCATCACGTCCGGGTGCCCGGCGCCCGGCTTGACGACGGGCATCTGCGAGACGCCGTACTCGCGCAGCACCTCGATGGCCTGCCCGACGGTCTCCTCCGGGTGCATGTGGACGAGGGAGGGGATGGCGCCGCCCGCCTTGTCGCTGAGCACGTCACCGACGCGGGCGCTGGGGCCCTCGTCCTCCAGGAAGCCGTAGTCGGCCATCCACTCGTCGTTGAAGATCTTGCTGAGGTAGCCGCGGCCGCTGTCCGGGAGGAGTACGACGACCACGTCGTCCGGGCCGAGCCGCTCGGCCACCCGCAGCGCGGCCACGACCGCCATCCCGCAGGAGCCGCCGACCAGCAGCCCCTCCTCCTTGGCGAGGCGCCGGGTCATCTGGAAGGAGTCCTTGTCGGACACGGCGACGATCTCGTCGGCCACGGTCCGGTCGTAGGCGGTGGGCCAGAAGTCCTCACCGACGCCCTCGACGAGGTACGGCCGCCCGGAGCCGCCGGAGTACACGGAGCCCTCCGGGTCGGCACCGATCACCTGGACACGCCCGTCACTGGCGTCCTTCAGGTAGCGGCCGGTGCCGGAGATGGTCCCGCCGGTGCCGACGCCCGCCACGAAGTGGGTGATGCTCCCCTCCGTCTGCTCCCACAGCTCGGGGCCGGTCGAGTGATAGTGGGAAAGCGGGTTGTTGGGGTTGGAGTACTGGTCCGGCTTCCAGGCACCGGGGGTCTCACGGACCAGCCGGTCGGAGACGTTGTAGTACGAGTCCGGGTGCTCCGGGTCGACGGCGGTCGGGCAGACCACGACCTCGGCGCCGTACGCCCGCAGCACGTTGATCTTGTCGGTGCTCACCTTGTCGGGGCACACGAAGATGCACTTGTACCCCTTCTGCTGGGCCACGATCGCCAGTCCCACGCCGGTGTTCCCGCTGGTCGGCTCGACGATGGTGCCGCCGGGGCGCAGCTCGCCGCTCTTCTCCGCGGCCTCGATCATCCGCAGCGCGATGCGGTCCTTCACGGAACCGCCCGGGTTGAAGTACTCGACCTTGGCGAGGACCGTGGCCCGGATGCCCTGGGTGACGCTGTTGAGTCTCACCAGCGGGGTGTTGCCGACGAGACTGATCATCGAGTCGTGGAATCGCACCGTTGTCTCCGGTTACTTGCAAAAAAGTGGTCTAGGTGGTGTCGCCAGACTACGGGGCACGCCCGAGGTTCACTCCCCGTTGAGATTGGCGGACGGTCCGTACGGGGCAAGGAGTGGATGGACGGCAACGAGGAGGTGGCGGCGACGCATGACGAGTATGTCGAGGGCACGGGTGGCCCGGCGGATCGCGGCCGGTGCGGCGTACGGCGGAGGCGGGATCGGACTGGTCGGCGCGGCCGCGGTCGGGGTGGTGCTGGCCGAGGTGCGGATGGCCAGGACGGCCGTGGGCAACGGCAGCGGCGGCGGCCGGGTGCCGACCGCGGACGGCCGCTACGGCGACGGCTACGGCGGCGCGGGTGAGGCGCCGCTGCGCCTGACGATGCTGGGCGACTCCACGGCGGCGGGGCAGGGGGTGCACCGGGCCGCCCAGACCCCGGGCGCGCTGCTGGCGTCGGGCCTGGCGGCCGTCGCGGAACGCCCGGTCGAACTCACCAACGTGGCCCTTCCCGGTGCCCAGTCCGACGACCTGGACCGCCAGGTGGCGCTGGTCCTCGGCACCGGCGCGGCCGTCCCCGACGTCTGCGTGATCATGATCGGCGCGAACGACGTCACGCGCCGCATGCCGCCCACCCGGTCGGTCCGTCATCTCTCCGCGGCGGTCCGGCGCCTGCGTACGGCGGGGGCCGAGGTGGTGGTCGGCACCTGTCCCGACCTGGGCACGATCGAGCCGGTACGGCAGCCGTTGCGCTGGCTGGCCCGGCGGGCCTCCCGGCAGCTGGCGGCGGCCCAGACGATCGGCACGGTGGAGCAGGGCGGCCGCACGGTGTCGCTCGGCGACCTGCTGGGCCCGGAGTTCGCGGCCAACCCGCGTGAGCTCTTCGGCCCCGACAACTACCACCCCTCCGCGGAGGGCTACGCCACGGCGGCGATGGCCGTGCTGCCCACGGTCTGCGCGGCCCTCGGCCTCTGGCCGGCGGAGGAGGAGCGCCCCGACGTCACCCGCCGCGAGGGCTTCCTCCCGGTCGCCCGCGCCGCGGCGGAGGCGGCGGCCGAGGCCGGCACCGAGGTCACGGCGGCCATGCCGACGGGCCCGCGCGGCCCCTGGGCCCTGCTGAAGCGCCGCCGCCGCCACCGCGTCGAGCCGCCCGCCCCGGAAGAGGCCGGCTCGAACGCGCCCCAGAGGGGCGCGGGGAACTGCGCGACCGGCCACGACGGGCCCGCAGCCACCCACCCGCCCCTCGGCGGCCAAGCAAGCGCTTAGAAAGTGCGGTCAGTGTCACACCCCGACACCGGTGACCGATGACATACGTACCGGTAACTTCCGAAGCGGCCCTGCCAACCACCGTCACTGGAGCCGTGATGCCCGAAGCCGTCATCGTCTCGACCGCCCGTTCCCCGATCGGCCGTGCCGTCAAGGGCTCCCTGAAGGACCTGCGCCCCGACGACCTCACCGCGACGATCATCCAGGCCGCCCTCGCCAAGGTCCCCGAGCTGGACCCGAGGGACATCGACGACCTGATGCTCGGCTGCGGCCTGCCCGGCGGCGAGCAGGGCTACAACCTCGGCCGGATCGTCGCCGTGCAGATGGGCATGGACCACCTGCCCGGCACCACGATCACCCGCTACTGTTCCTCGTCCCTGCAGACCAGCCGCATGGCACTGCACGCCATCAAGGCCGGCGAGGGCGACGTCTTCATCTCGGCCGGCGTCGAGATGGTCTCCCGTTACGCCAAGGGCAGCTCGGACGGCCTCCCGGGCACCACGAACCCGCTCTTCGACGAGGCACAGGCCCGTACCGCGGCCACCGCCGCGTCCGAGGGCTCGACCTGGCACGACCCGCGCGAGGACGGCCTGCTCCCCGACCCGTACATCGCGATGGGCCAGACCGCGGAGAACCTGGCCCGGATCAAGGGCGTGACCCGCCAGGACATGGACGAGTTCGGCGTCCGCTCCCAGAACCTCGCCGAGGAAGCCATCAAGAACGGCTTCTGGGAGCGCGAGATCACCCCGGTCACCCTCCCCGACGGCACGGTGGTCAGCAAGGACGACGGCCCGCGCGCCGGCGTCACCCTGGAGGGCGTCGCCGGCCTGAAGCCGGTCTTCCGCCCCGACGGCCTGGTCACCGCGGGCAACTGCTGCCCGCTGAACGACGGCGCCGCGGCGGTCGTCGTCATGAGCGACACCAAGGCCCGCGAGCTGGGCCTCACCCCGCTCGCCCGGATCGTGTCGACCGGCGTCACCGGCCTCTCCCCCGAGATCATGGGCCTCGGCCCGGTGGAGGCTAGCAAGCAGGCGCTGCGGCGGGCCGGCCTCACCATCGACGACATCGACCTGGTCGAGATCAACGAGGCGTTCGCCGCGCAGGTGATCCCCTCCTACCGCGACCTGGGCATCCCGCTGGAGAAGCTGAACGTGAACGGCGGCGCCATCGCCGTCGGCCACCCCTTCGGCATGACCGGCGCCCGGATCACCGGCACGCTGATCAACTCCCTCCAGTTCCACGACAAGCAGTTCGGCCTGGAGACGATGTGCGTCGGCGGCGGCCAGGGCATGGCGATGGTCATCGAGCGCCTGAGCTGACCCCCGAACCGACCCCTGAGTGACCGTCACGGGACCGTCCGTGACACAACGGCCCGGTGTTCGAGAAACCCCCGAACGCCGGGCCGATTTGTGATCCAATCTCCCCCAGGATGTGACCTATCTCCCTCCGGAGGGACATCACAGCAGGTCAGCGCGGTCGTCCTGGTAAACCCCGGGGCCAATTCCCTGCCCGTTTCGTGACGTTACGCACTGACAGCTGGATAGTCCACCCTTCAAGCTGAGGTAGGAAGTCGGGGGTCGACTTTGAACCGGGAGTACGTCAGTGAGCGCCATGCCGATCGCCTTGCTGCTCACCACGGCCGCCACGGGCGCCGTGGGCGTCGCTGTCCTGCGCACCGTTCTGAAGCTGCGCCGTCAGGTCGCCGAGCTGGGCACCCAGCTTGCCCAGAACCAGGCCGCCGCGATGCGGGCCCTGCTGCCCGCCGCCCGCAGCCACGCGGACGCCGAGGAGATACGCGCGGCGGTGGCGGAGGCGCTGGCCGAGGAGCGGGAGCGGGAGCTGGCCGAGGCGCGTGCCTTCTGGGCCGCGCAGGAGGCGCGTGACGTGTCCGACACGCCGTCGCTGCTGGGCCTGGCGGACAACGAGCTGTTCCTGCCCCGGCAGGCCGACTTCGCGGGTCTCGAGCCGGTCGCCGAGCCGGCGGCGGAGACCGACGAGTTCACCGGGGACTCCCCGGAACTGGCCGCGGCGCGGCGCCGGCACCCGTCCCACCCGGACTTCGTGCCGGTGCAGTCGCCGATGGTGAACGACCACGAGCGTACGGTCGCGACGCTGGAGCAGCTGGCCGAGTCGCAGGTGGAGCTGTCCGACGTCCGCCCCGGCCCGCTGGGCACACTGGACGTCTACGTCTTCGCCGACGGCACGACCCTGTGCATGACGCCGGGGCACCGGGAGACGGCCGAGCGGCTGGCCGCGGCCCTGGGCGCCGGTGAGACGCCGTACCTGCTGGGCGGATCGGGGATCTCGGGCGCGTACACACTGACGTTCGCGTGCGGGGAAGAGAACGTGTACATCCTGGCGGACCGCGTCATAGCGTCACTGTGAGCTTCTGAGGTCCTGGGGTTCTGGGGTGCGTGTTCGGGTGCGGCGCCGTCGTGGCTGGTCGCGCAGTTCCCCGCGCCCCTTTCAGGGGCGTCGGTGTGAGCGCCCCTTCAGGGGCGCGGGGAACTGCGCGAGCAACCCCCACGCACCCGCACCCGACGACGCTCGGTCTCAGACCCCCGCTCTCTTCTGGGCCTCCTCGACCATGCGGACCGCGTCGCCGACCTCGGCGTCGCTCTCCAGCACCACCGCCAAGTCATTGCCGGCCACCGTGATTTGGTCGGCCACAGCGAACATCCCCGCGTCCGGCATCTCCCGGACCGTGCCGCCCGGCTCCTCGACGGTCTGCGCCCAGCCGGACAGCTGCCTGGCCAGCGCCAGCGCCTCCGCGGCCGCCCCTCTCTGCAGCCGACTCTGCGGCGCCGCCCGCAACTTGTCGGCGAAATGCTCCACGGCACGGGTAAGAGGCGTCGTATCAACCACGCCGCGAGCGTAACGCCTCCCGTCGGCTCTTCGGCCAGGACGCGTCCCGACTGTTGCCAACGCGCCGACACTCAGGCACGGTGACGTGAAGGACCGGCTACAACCCCCTTTGCGCACCGGAGGCGCCGATGTCCCAAGTCTTCTCCGAGGAGACCCATCGCAACATGCTCGCCCGCATCCCCCACTGCACCGGTCGTGAAGTGTCCGACTGGCTGCGCACCGTCGAGGAAGGCCCGTCCCTCTTCCGCTTCGAGGAAAAGGTCAGCTGGCTCCGCCACGAACACAACCTCGCGTACGGCCACGCGAAGGCGTTGATCCACGAGTACGACCTGAGGAGGGCGGCGCGCAAACTTCTCTAGGCGCGCAAGGACATACGCCGAAGGGCCCCGGGGCGGTGACCCCGGGGCCCTTCTCGGCTCACTCGGGAGAGCCTGCCGTCCCGCTAGTCGTTACTGCTGAAGATCGCGACCAGCCGGAGCATCTCGACGTAGATCCACACCAGCGTCATGGTGAGGCCGAACGCGGCCAGCCAGGCCTCGTTCTTCGGGGCGCCGTACGCGATGCCGTCCTCGATCTGCTTGAAGTCGAGGGTCAGGAAGAACGCGCCGAGCAGGATCGCGATGATGCCGACGATCGCACCGAGCGGGCCGAAGCTGCGCAGTCCGCCGTTCTCGGCGACGCCGAACGCGACCAGCAGCAGGTTGACCGCCATGACCAGCACGAAGGCGATGGCGATGGCCATGCCGATACGGGCGTAGCGGGCGGTGACGCGGATCCAGCCGGCCCGGTAGACCAGCAGGGTGGCGGCCGAGACCGCCATGGTGCCGAGCACCGCCTGGAACGGCGCGCCGCTCCACTGGCTGTTGTACATCTCGCTGATGACACCGAGGAAGACGCCCTCGAAGGCGGCGTAGCCGAGGATCAGCGCGGGCACCGGGGTGCGCTTGAAGCTCTGGATCAGGGCCAGGACCATCGCGACGATCGCGGAGCCGAAGGCCAGGCCGAAGCTGGTGCTGGAGACGGGCAGCAGCGCCCAGGCGAGGACCGCGCCGACGGCGACCGTGCCGAGCGTCATGGCCGAGCGCAGGACGACGTCGTCCATCGTCATGCGGCCGGTGGTGGCCGGGGCCTGCGGCGGGGCGCCCTGCTGGACGTCCTGCTGCGCGTAGGGGTTGTTCGCGTACGGGTTCTGCGCGTACGGGTTGCCCTGTGCGTACCCGGCCTGCGGCGCGGTGTTGAAGCCCGCGTAGCCGTTGTCGCGGCTGAACCCCCGTCGCGAGAAGACCGGGTTGCTGCTCCTCATTTCACTCCTCCATGGCCACCGTGCGTGGCCTTGGCGTCAAGAGTAATGGATTGGCAAAAGTCTGCCATGCTACCTGGGGAGGATCTTTCCCCCGGCATGCTGCGCAACACGCTACGCGGAGCCCTCATTCCCGGCCACGGAGGGCTTCATTCCATGACGAAGCCGGTACCCGGCCGGAACCGGCCAGGGACCCTTCAGGCGTCGAAGGGGAAGCCGGTGTACGCCTCCGCGAGGTCGGTCTCGGCCGCCCGGGAGGAGGCGATCCGGCCGAGCCGGGCCAGCTGGAGCCGGGCGTCGAAGGGCGTGTCGCCGGGACCGGGGTGGAGCAGGGTGGTCATGTCGTAGGAGAACCGCTCGGCCTGCCAGACCCGGCGCAGGCAGGTCGCCGAGTAGGCGTCGAGCAGCTCGGGCGAGCCCGTCTCCCGTTCGTGCGCCAGGGCCCGCGCGAAGGTCACGACGTCGCCCACGGCCAGGTTCAGCCCCTTGGCGCCGGTCGGCGGCACGATGTGGGCGGCGTCCCCGGCGAGGAAGAGCCGGCCGTGCCGCATCGGCTCGTGGACGTACGAGCGCATGGGCGTGACCGACTTCTGGGTGATCGGGCCGCGCTCCAGGCGCCAGTCGTCGTCGGTCTCGAAGCGGCGCTCCAGCTCGTCCCAGATCGCCTCGTCGGTCCAGTCCTCGGCGTCCGTGCCGGCCGGCACCTGGAGGTAGAGGCGCGAGACGGACGGGGAGCGCATCGACAGGAGGGCGAAGCCGCGCTCGTGGCGGGCGTAGACCAGCTCGTCGTGGGAGGGGGCGACGTCGGCGAGGATGCCCAGCCAGCCGTAGGGGTACGTCCGCTCGAAGACCTTGGACAGGGACTCGGGGAACGCGGTGCGGGCCACTCCCCAGAAGCCGTCGCAGCCGACGACGTACTCGCACTCCAGGACGTCCTCGCGGCCCTCGTGCCGGAACCGCACCCGGGGCCGCTCGCTCCCGGCGCCCTCCACCGCCAGCGCCTCCGCCTCGAAGAGCAGCGGACCGCCCTCCTTGAGCTGGAGGGCGATCAGGTCCTTGCAGACCTCGGTCTGCGCGTAGACCGTCACGGACCGGCCGCCGGTCAGGGCGGGGAAGTCCACGCGGTGGCGCCGCCGGTCGAACCGCAGCTCGATGCCGTCGTGGCGCAGGCCCTCGCGGTCCATGCGCTCCCCGGCGCCGGCCGCGCGCAGCACGTCCACCGTGCCCTGCTCCAGGATCCCGGCGCGCTGGCGGTGCTCGACGTAGGAGCGGTCACGGCTCTCCAGGACGACCGAGTCGATGCCCGCGTTGTGCAGCAGCCGCGCGAGGAGGAGCCCCGCGGGTCCGGCTCCGATGATGCCGACGGTGGTGCGCATCGGTCGTTCCCTTCCGTCCGTTCACCCACGACGGCCACGGCCGGCCCGCTCACGTGGTGTCGGTTCGCGTGGCCTGCCGCGCGGCTTGTTCGCCTGGTGAAATTAACTTCACTGAGTTGCCCTGAGTCTCCTTCCGGTCGTACCCCGTGTCAATGGACACGACCGGACGCCGGGCCCGCGAATGGCGCTCGCGGGCCCGGCGGCCTCGGTGGGGTGTGCGGTGCCCGGTCCCTACGACGGCGGCGCGGGGCTCAGCGGCCGCCGGGCCAGCCGTCCAGGTGGCGGTGGAGGGTGACGTCGTTCTTCGGGTCGCCCTTCGGGGCGTTCGCGACCGCGTCGTGCAGGACGCTGGTGACCTCGCCGGCCAGCCCGTCGACCTTCGTGCGCAGGTCGGCGGCGGGCAGTGTGGACCGGGTCAGCGCGTCGAGCCGGCGGTGGATGTCGGCGAGCTTGTCCTGGGTGGCCTTGTCGAAGCGGAGCGCGGTCGGCGTGGAGACCACGAACTGGTAGGCGCCCGCGAGGGTCTGACAGCCCGTGCACTCCTTGTTGGCCGCGTCGCTGAGGTTCACGGCGTTCAGGTGCGTGTGCTCGCCGGCGATCGTGACGATCTGGAAGGACAGCGCGACCGAACGGCAGTGGTCGTCGGCCGAGCAGCCGGCCGAGACGGCGTTGGCCTGGTTGCGTGCGGCGGCGGCGTTCACCGTGCCGAACTGGCGGACCGTGAACGAGTCCCTGGCCTGGGTGTGGTGACCGCGGTCGGCGTGGCTGAACACGTGGTCGGAGGCGAACGCGGCGTGCGTCGCGGCGGTGGCCGCCTGGGCGGGCACGGCGGTGGCCGCGCCCGCGAGTCCGGCGGCGAACAGGCCGATCCGCATGGCCCGTCGGGTGAGCGGGCTCGCGGTGGCGCGTGGTTTTCGGTGACTGCTCATGGCGTGCTCCTGTGCTCCAGTGGTGCTGCGGTAAGCGGTGAGTGGACGACGGCCCGGTGCCGGCACGTGCGGTACGGCGGCCCGGTGCCGGTCGTCAGGACGTCGCCGGGGCCGGGCTCGGCGAGTCGCTGGCCGGCGGCGGGGACGGGCTGGGCGTCGGTGACACCGGGACGCTCTCCGACGGGGTGGGCGTCGGCGGGACCGCGACGCTCTCCGAGGGGGAGGGCGTGGGACCGGTGACCGTGCCCCCGCCGGACGGCGCCGGGGATCCGGTGGTGCCCGTGCCGGGGTGGCCCGGCGCCGAGACGGACGGCGACGCCGAGGCGGACGCGCCGCGTGACGTCTGCTCGGCCGAGGGCGCGGCGCTCGCTCCGGCCGGGCCGGCCGGGGCCCCGGACACCGTGTCCGTGGGCGTGCCGGAGCCGTCGGCCGGCTGGTCCGGGGTCGAGGCCTGACGGGCCGGCGGCGCCGTGGTCGGCACCCCCGGCTGGAGGATGGGCGCGATCGGCGGCTGCTTGGGCAGCGGCTTCGGGGTCACCCCGGACATCCAGGCGTAGCTGAGCCCGGTGAGCCCGGCGAGGGCGAGGGCGCAGATCGCCAGCCGGAGGCCGGGCCGGCCCGCCGTGGACCGCTTCGCGGCCCGGAAGATCCGCCCGCCGATCTTCACGGACAGGTAGACGACACCGGCCATCGGGCAGAGCAGCATCACGCAGCCGATCGTCCCGACCAGTCCCTCGACGATCTTTCCGTCCACGAACGCCGAGCCGGTGCCGATGAGTTGCTCGGTCAGCGAGCGGACCATCGTGGTGAGGATCCGGGGCAGGTTCCACAGGGCGTAGCCGAGTTCGCCGATGATCAGCGGGATCATCGTCAGCACCCAGGTGGCGACGATGGCGCGCGCCGACTTCTTCAGCCCGGCGACCTCCGCGCGGGCCTTGTCCCCCCTCGCTCCCGGTACCAGGGCCAGCAGGATCGGCTTGATCTTGCCGTACAGGTCCGGGACGCCGGCCAGGTCGCCGAGGATGTAGTAGCCGTCCAGCCGTACGGCCGGCATCAGCTGTTCCATGATCTCGAAGTGCCCGAGGTACACCGTGGCCAGGAAGAACTGGGACCCGGTGGCGAAGTAGGCGCCGGTCATGGCCAGCATGAAGACGACGTTGAAGTACACCCCGCCCAGGTCGGTGCGGAGCCGGCCGGCCCGGCCGATCCGGTAGACGTCGGTGACGTCCGTGTACATCGAGGGCCAGATGAGGAAGAGCCCGCACCCGATGCAGCCGGGGCGGGCTCCGCCGTATCTGCACGCCGAGGCGTGGCCGAACTCGTGGAAGACGAGGGAGGCCACGGTGAGCACGAAGACGACGAGGATCAGGACCGGCTGGTCGAGCACCTGGAGGACGGGCTCGATCGCCCCGAAGAACCCGAACAGCCAGACGTCCATGGCGACGGCCGAGCCCAGTAACAGCGCGACCACGGCCGGCCGGTGCAGCCAGGCCAGCGAACGCGCGATCTTCATCGTGCGCCGCTCGTTGAAGATGACCCGGTGGCCCTTGAGGGCGAGCAGCAGGTCGGAGCGCGGGGCGTCGACCTCGTCGTCCTCCTGGCCCTCCGGGACCGTCACACCCAGCGGTTCCAGTTTCTTCTCGACGAGGAAGCGGATGTTCTCCCCGCTCACCTCGCGGCCGAAGCGGGCGCTGACCCGGTGCGCGATGGCCTCGGCATCGCGGACGCCGTCGACCGACGACGCCACCAGGTACAGCAGCCTGGACAGCTGCACGACCTGCCCGTCCCCCCGACGGGCGATGTACTTGGGCTCGGTGAAACCCGACCCCTGGTACTCGCCGTGCAGCCGCAGTCCCGCGCTCAGCCTCGGGACCGGTGACGGCGCCTCCACCACCGGCAGGTTGCCCGTCGCCACCTGCTCGTAGGTCACCGGCCAGCCGCCGGGTCCGGGCACCGGGCCCGTGTCGTACAGCGCGGCGGTCCCGTCTCCGAGCACCGTCATATGTGGTCTCCCCCCGGATCCCCCATGAAGTTCCCCCCCGATACCCAGGAGCGCCACCGCCGGGGCGACGGCGGTGGCGCTCGCGGGGACTACTGGGTGACGCTGATCGTCTGCGCGGCGGCCGACTCGGCGGACGACCAGGCCGAGTGGTCGTTCAGCGCGGCCGACTGGTTGGACGCCTCGATGTTGGCGACGTGCTTGGTGACGTTGACGGTCTTGCCGAAGCTGAACTTCAGCTTGCCCAGGGCCTCACGGCCGGGGAGCAGCTCGGCGGACTCGTTCTCCAGCTCGTTCATGTCCATGCTCATGACGGATGTCCTTTCGGTGCGTGTGCGGTGAGATCGATGTGGGTCCAGCGGGTCCCGGCGCCGTGCGCCGGGACGGTGCTACTGGGTGACGCTGATGGTCTGGGCGGCGCCGGAGTCGGCCACCGACCACGAGGAGTGGTCGTTCAGCGCGGCGGACTCGTTGTGGGCGCTGATGTTCGCGACGTGCTTGGTGACGTTGACCGTCTTGCCGAAGCCGAACTTCAGCTTGCCCAGGGCCTCACGACCCGGCAGCAGCTCCGCGGACTCGGCCTCGAGCTCATGGGCGTCCATCATGATCTTTCCCCCTCGGGAATAGACATTTCCGATCGGATCGAGTCAGGTTCCCCCCGGACTCTGTCCAATCTGGTCGGACGTGCTGTCCAACGAGATTGGACACTACGGGCTCGGGGACCCGTCGCGCAACCCGTTCGTGAAATCACCCTCTCGGCCGATCGCGTACCCGACCGTAGAATCGGCGCGACATGGGGGCGCACCCCGCCGGCGGCGAGCAGGAAGTGACGGTCAGTGGCCAACGCACTGCAGCAGTTGATCCGCGAGCACCTCGACCGCAAGGGCTGGTCCTACGGTGACGTGGCGCGCCGCGGCTCCGTCCCGCGCTCCACCGTCCACCACCTGGCCACCGCGGAACGGGTGGTCCGCATGCCGCAGACGACGACCCTGGAAGGGCTGGCCAAGGGGCTGGAACTCCCGCTGGAGACGGTGCGCCGGGCCGCCGCCGAGGCCTGCGGGATCCACGTGTACGACACCGCGCCGGACGCGGATCCGAACGCCCCGGCCGCCGACCCCGAGGTCGCGCTGCTGATCGCGAGCGTCCAGAAGCTGTCGTCCGACGACCGCCGCCATGTCGCCGCCCTCGTGGAGTCCCTGCTGGATCGCTCCCCGCGGGAGAAGTGACCGCCACCGTCACACTCCCGGGTGTATTTCCGTCAACCCGGGTAAAGAATCCGACTCCGCACGAAACCGCCAGGCTCCCGGACTAGTCTCTCGTCCTGCCCGGCAGGCGAGAGCCGCACGACCACGGGCTCTCAGGGGGAAATGTGTTGTTCGTGCACGGCGGACCCGCGACGGCCGTGGTCCGGGGACCCGACGGCGAGTCCGTCGTCCTGCTGTCCGGGGAACTGCCCGAGGTGCTCACCGACACGTCGGTCACCGAGCTCCTGGACCTGGCGGCGGCCATTCTGGACACCGTCGAACTCGCCCTCTTCGAGGAGTGCCTGGCGGCCCTGCGCCGCAACGGCATGCGCGCGGGCCGCCGCATCGAGGTCGACGGGGCGGTCCTGACGGTCTACGAGGGGTGAGCCGACACCGCCCACGAGGGGCGGGAAGTGCCCGGAACCGGACTTGAACCGGTACGCCCGCGAGGGGCAGCGAGGTTTAAGCTCGCCGTGTCTGCATTCCACCATCCGGGCAGGCCATGGGCTCCGCTACGCGGCACCGACCCTATCGGGACGCGTCCCCCGAACAGCGGACGGCCGACCCGATGTTGTCTTATTTTATTGACGTCTGAGGGTGCATCAGCCCCCGGAACGAGCCATCCGCACTTGCCAATAGCGTTACGCGCGGTGGGTGCGCGCGTACACGGAATGACGGAATTTCACCGTCCGAACAAGGGGGCTCCACCTGTTCTCGACGTCTCGCGGTGGCCGGTTCCGAATCTTGCTCTCGGGGTCCGCCGTCATCCCCAGGTATGAGACCGGGCCCGCCGGTCCGACCTCGGTCGACCCCCGGAACCGGAACAGCGGCTGACTACACGGGCCGGTGCGGCCGAGACGATGGTGCGGTCCCCGTGAACGAACGCCGTCGTCCCGACAGGAGCACCCTTCCGTGTCCATCACACCCTCCCCCGAACTTCGTCCGGGGGTGCCCCCGGTCGACCGGCGGACCACCTCGGTGGCCGCACGAGCCACGGACCTCTCGAAGGTCTACGGCCAGGGCGAGACCCAGGTGGTCGCCCTGGACCGGGTCACCGTCGAGTTCCGGCAGGCCGAGTTCACCGCGATCATGGGGCCGTCCGGCTCCGGCAAGTCCACGCTGATGCACTGCGTGGCCGGCCTCGACACCTTCTCCTCCGGTTCCGTCCGGATCGGCGACACCGAGCTGGGCTCCCTGAAGGACAAGCAGCTCACCAGGTTGCGCCGGGACAAGATCGGGTTCATCTTCCAGGCCTTCAACCTGCTGCCGACGCTGACCGCCCTGGAGAACATCACCCTCCCGATGGACATCGCGGGCCGCAAACCCGACCAGGAGTGGCTGGACAGCGTGATCCGGATGGTCGGCCTGAAGGACCGGCTCGGCCACCGCCCCTCGCAGCTCTCCGGCGGCCAGCAGCAGCGCGTCGCCGTCGCCCGCGCCCTCGCCTCCCGGCCGGAGATCATCTTCGGTGACGAGCCGACCGGGAACCTGGACTCCCGCTCCGGCGCCGAGGTGCTGGGCTTCCTGCGCAACTCGGTGCGCGAACTGGGCCAGACGGTGGTCATGGTGACCCACGACCCGGTCGCCGCCGCCTATGCCGACCGGGTGGTCTTCCTCGCCGACGGCCGGATCGTCGACGAGATGTACCGGCCCACGGCCGAGACGGTCCTCGACTTCATGAAGCAGTTCGACGCGAAGGGCCGTACCAGCTGATGTTCCGCACCGCCCTGCGCAACGTCCTGGCGCACAAGGCCCGGCTGCTGATGACCGTGCTCGCCGTCATGCTCGGCGTCGCGTTCGTCTCCGGCACCCTGGTCTTCACCAACACCATCTCGGACGCCTACCAGAACAGCTCCGCCAAGGGCTTCAAGGGTGTCGACGTCGCCGTCACCGCCAAGTACCAGGACTCCAAGGGCGACAAGGTCGGCAGGACGCCCGACCTCACCCAGGCGGTGCTCGACAAGGCCGGGAAGGTCCCCGGGGCCGCCTCCGCGACCGGGGTCGTCACCGGCTTCACCGCCATCGCCGACAAGGACGGCAAGCTGATCGGCGGCGGCTGGCAGTCCGAGGGCGGCAACTACTGGGGCACCAAGGACGCCCGCTACCCCCTCGTCGCCGGCCACGCGCCGAGCGGCGCGAACGAGGTGCTGATCGACTCGAAGACCGCCGAGCGGGCCGGTTACCAGGTCGGTGACACCGTGCGTATCTCGGTGAACGGCCCGGTCCTCACCCCGAGGATCGCCGGCGTCTTCACCACCGACGACGGCAACGTCGCCGCCGGCGGCAGCCTCGCCCTGTTCGACACGGCGACCGCGCAGCAGCTGTTCGGCAAGAAGGGCGCGTACGACGAGATCGACGTGACCGCGAAGTCCGGCACCGGCCAGGCCGCCCTCAAGTCCCAGCTGGACGCGGCCCTGCCGAGGAAGCTCGTGGAGACCACCACCGGGCAGAAGCTCGCCGACGACCAGGCGGAACAGATCTCCAGCAGCATGAGCGGACTGCGCCAGGGCCTGCTGGTCTTCGCCGGTATCGCGCTGTTCGTCGGCACGTTCATCATCGCCAACACCTTCACCATGCTGGTCGCCCAGCGCACCAAGGAACTGGCGCTGCTGCGGGCGGTGGGCGCCTCCCGCCGCCAGGTGACCCGCTCGGTGCTGATCGAGGCGTTCGTGGTCGGCGCGGTGGCCGGCGTGACCGGTCTGGTCGCCGGTATCGGCATCGGCGCCGGACTGCGCTCGCTGCTCGGCTCGTTCGGCGCGACCGTCCCGGACGGCCCCCTGGTGATCACGCCGGGCACGGTGGCCGCCGCGCTCGTCGTCGGCGTCGTCATCACCATGCTGGCCGCCTGGCTGCCCGGCCGTCGCGCCGCGAAGATCCCGCCGGTCGCCGCGATGAGCGCCCTGCACGCGGCCCCGACCACCAAGTCCCTGGTGCTGCGCAACACGATCGGCGCCCTGTTCTCGGCGGCGGGCGTGGCGGTCATCCTGGCGGCGACGACGATGAGCGGCAGCGACGGCCAGGCCCCGATGGGTCTCGGCGCGGTCCTCCTCATCATCGGCGTGTTCGTCCTCACCCCGCTGCTCTCCCGTCCGCTGATCGCGGCCGCCGCCCCGCTGCTGCGCGGGTTCGGTGTCGCCGGGAAGCTGGCCCGCCAGAACTCGGTGCGCAACCCGCGCCGTACCGCCGCCACCGCCTCCGCGCTGATGATCGGCCTGACGCTGATCACCGGCATGACGGTGATGGCCGGCAGCCTGCAGAAGTCCATCGACCGGATGGCGAGTTCGGCGATCCGCGCGGACTACGTCGTCTCGATGGCCAACGGCAACGCGCTCTCCCCCGACGTCGCGAAGAAGGTCGCGGCCACCGACGGGGTCACCGCCTCCAGTCCGCTGCGCAACGCGGCCTCCCGGATCGACGGCGAGACCGAGTTCCTGACCGGCGTCGACGGCTCGGCGATCGGGAAGCTGACCGACCTCGAGGTCGACAGCGGCACCTTCGAGGTCGGCGGCTCGGACGTCGTCGTGGACGACGACACCGCGAAGTCGCACGACTGGAAGGCGGGTTCCGCCTTCACCGTCCACTTCGAGGACGGCAAGGCGCGGCGGATGACGGTCGCCGGGGTCTACCAGGGCAACCAGATGATCCGCGGGATCATGCTCGACAACGCCGTTCTCACCCCGCACGAGACCGACCCGGCCGACATGCAGGTCATGGTCAAGACGGCGGACGGCACGTCGGGCACGGCCAAGGACAGGCTGGAGAAGGCCCTCGGCTCCAACCCGGCGATCAAGGTCCAGGACAAGCAGGACCTGTCCGACTCCATCGCGCAGGCCTTCACGCTGATCCTGAACATGGTCTACGGCCTGCTCGCGATGGCCGTGATCGTCGCGGTCCTCGGTGTCATCAACACGCTGGCCATGTCGGTGTTCGAACGCTCCCAGGAGATCGGCATGCTCCGCGCGATCGGCCTGGACCGCAAGGCGGTCAAGCGGATGGTCCGCCTGGAGTCGCTGGTCATCTCGCTCTTCGGCGGGGTGCTCGGCATCGGCCTGGGCGTGTTCTTCGGCTGGGCGGCCGGCCAGTTGGTCGGCGCGAAGATGCCGACGTACGAACTGGTCCTGCCGTGGACCAGGATGGCGGTCTTCCTCCTGCTGGCCGGTGTGGTCGGCGTCCTGGCCGCCCTGTGGCCGGCCCGGCGCGCGGCCCGCCTGAACATGCTGTCGGCGATCAAGGCCGAGTAGCGGCGGCGAGTACGGCGAAGGGGCCCCACACGAGCGAGGTGGGGCCCCTTTTCGCGTCCTCGGGTTTCGCGTCCTCGGGGGACTACCGGTTCCAGGTGCGGGTGCGCAGCGGCAGACCGGAGGCGCCGTCGTCCGGTGTCCTGATCGCCAGGACCTGGTTGACGCCGATGCGGTTGCGTTCGAAGGCCAGGGCGGAGGCGGCCATGTACAGCCGCCAGACGCGGGCCCGGCCGGGTCCGGCCAGCCGTGCCGCGCGCTTCCAGTCGGCCTCCAGGTTGACCACCCAGCGGCGCAGGGTGCGGGCGTAGTGCTCGCGGATCGACTCCACGTCCCGCACCTCGAACCCGGCCCGTTCCAGCTGGGTGACGGTGGTGCCGATCGGGGCGAGTTCGCCGTCCGGGAAGACGTAGGCGTCGATGAAGTCGTCGACGTTGTAGGCCGACTCGTCGCGCTGCGGGCGCCGCGCGATCTGGTGGTTGAGCAGCCGTCCGCCGGGCTTCAGCAGCCCGTGCAGCTCCTGCGCGTACTCCAGGTACCGCTCGGCCCCCACGTGCTCGGCCATCCCGATCGACGAGATCGCGTCGTACGGCCCGTCCCGGACGTCCCGGTAGTCCTGGACCCTGATCTCCACCCGGTCCGTCAGACCCTCGTCGGCGACCCGTTTACGGGCGAACGCGGCCTGTTCCTGGGACAGGGTCACCCCGACGACGCTCACCCCGTGCTCACGGGCCGCGTGGATGGCCATGGAGCCCCAGCCGCAGCCGACGTCGAGGAGCCGCTGACCGGGGGTCAGGCCCAGTTTGGCGCTGACGAGTTCGAGTTTGTCGCGCTGCGCCGTCTCCAGGGTGTCCGCGTCCTCGGCGGCCCCCCAGTAGGCGCACGAGTACACCATCGACGGGCCGAGCACGATCTCGTAGAAGTCGTTGCCCACGTCGTAGTGGTGGCTGATGGCCCGTCTGTCGCTGTGGCGGGTGTGCAGGTGCCGGCGTCTGCGCACCTCCTCGCGGGGCGGGGCGGGCGGGATCGGCGGCCCCGCGAGCCTGAGCAGGTCCCGGGCCGCCGCCCGCACCCGGGGGTCGCGCAGGGCTTGGGCGAGGGTGCGGGCGTCCTCCCCGCGCTCCCAGATCAGCCCGGACATCGCGGCCAGGGCGGTGTACAGGTCGCCCTCGATGTCCAGGTCGCCGGCGACCCAGGCGCGGGCCAGTCCCAGCTCGCCCGGCTTGAACAGCATGTGGCGCAGGGCGCGGCGGTTGCGGATGACGAGCGCCGGGGCGTCCGGCGGCCCGGCCTGCGATCCGTCCCAGGCCCGCAGTCGTACCGGGAGCGGAACCCCCAGCACCTGCTCGGCGATACTTCTCAGCCGCGACGCGGCGTCAGCCATGGCACACCTCCAAGACATCGATCCCGGATGCCGGTTACCACGTAAACACCGTGAGGGCAGCAGCGCAGTCCCGCAAAGGAGTTACGACTGGGCAAAACAGCTGTATCAGCCACGTAGTTGGCCGGGGCCCCGGGAACGCCGAAGGACCTCCCGCACCACGGATGGCGGGAGGTCCTTCGGGTGGTTCAGCGACCCGGGGCCGAGGTCAGGAGGCCTTGGCCTTCTCCTCGGTCTTCGGGGCGGCGACCGGCGCGGGCTTGGCGGCCTCGTAGAACTCCTCGCGGGGGTTCTCCATGGCGCCCAGGGACACGACCTCGCGCTTGAGGAACATGCCGAGCGTCCAGTCGGCGAAGATGCGGATCTTGCGGTTCCAGGTCGGCATCGCCAGACCGTGGTAGCCACGGTGCATGTACCAGGCGAGACGGCCCTTGACCTTGATCTTGGCCTTGCCCAGGACGATCATCGCGACGCCCTTGTGCAGACCCAGACCGGCGACCGCGCCCTTGTTGGCGTGGCTGTACTCCTTCTGCGGGAAGCCCCGCATGCCGGAGACCACGTTGTCGCCGAGCACCTTGGCCTGCCGCAGCGCGTGCTGCGCGTTCGGCGGGCACCAGGCGTTCTCGACACCGGCCTTGCGGGCGGCGACGTCCGGCACCTGGGCGTTGTCGCCCGCGGCCCAGATGTAGTCGGTGCCCTGCACCTGGAGGGTCGGGGCGGTGTCCACGTGACCGCGCGGGCCCAGCGGCAGCCCGTAGCGGGCGAGCGCCGGGTTCGGCTTGACGCCGGCCGTCCACACGATCGTGCTGGAGTCGACCTCGAGGCCGTTCTTCAGCACCACGTGACCGTCGACGCAGGAGTCCATCGAGGTGGAGAGGTAGATCTCCACACCGCGGCTCTCCAGGTGCTCCTTGCCGTACAGGCCGAGCTTGGGGCCGACCTCGGGGAGGATCTTGTCGGCGGCGTCCACCAGGATGAAGCGCATGTCCTCGCGGGACACGTTCTTGTAGTACTTCGCCGCGTCGCGGGCCATGTCCTCGACCTCGCCGATGGTCTCCGCGCCCGCGAAGCCACCGCCGATGAAGACGAAGGTGAGCGCCTTGCGGCGGATCTCCTCGTCGGTCGTGGAGTCGGCCTTGTCCAGCTGCTCGAGGACGTGGTTGCGCAGGCCGATGGACTCCTCGATGCCCTTCATGCCGATGCCCTGCTCGGCGAGGCCGGGGATCGGGAAGGTACGGGAGACCGCGCCGAGCGCGATGACCAGGTAGTCGAAGGGCAGCTCGTACGCCTCGCCGACCAGCGGGGCGATCGTGGCGACCTTGCGGTCCTGGTCGATGGTGGTGACCCGGCCGGTGAGGACCTCCGCCTTCGGCAGCACGCGTCGCAGCGGGACGACGACGTGCCGGGGGGAGATGCTGCCGGCGGCGGCTTCGGGGAGGAAGGGCTGGTAGGTCATGTACGACCGGGGGTCGACGACCGTGACGGTCGCCTCGCCGTAGCGCATCTTCTTGAGGATGCGCCGAGCTGCGTACAGGCCTACGTACCCACCGCCTACTACGAGGATCCTGGGACGCTCCGTGGTGCTCATGGCATCGAGTATCCACCCGCCCAGGGGGGCCCGCTCGTGCGCCCCTTCACAAGCTTCCACAGGGGTCGTGCTACACTCCGCGGCCCACGTGACACAGGTCATGGTCACCGGCGGGAACCCACTTCCGATACGACCCGTTGTCAATGCCGCGTGAGCTGCCTCTCCAGGCTTCCGGGGGCACCGTGAGGACCCCCGATGTCACCCTCACGAGCGCCTCCCGGAACGCCCCCTGGACGCTCTCCTGAGCACCCGCACAGGCCCGTTGTGACCCCGTACGGCCCAACAGGCCCCTTCGGACCCCTCACCTGCGCGGAATTCCTTGTGAAGAACTTCACGAAGGTTTCCGACGGAGTGTCGTGGCACGGCGTGTCACAGGCCGAAAAACCGCTCATCCGTAGACCTGACCTGCTCAACCGAGGCCTCCGGGAGGCCTCTGAACAGGGCTACGCGACGGACCAGGCGATGCCGTCCAG
Source organism: Streptomyces arenae (assembly GCF_022343545.1). Lineage (NCBI taxonomy): Bacteria > Bacillati > Actinomycetota > Actinomycetes > Kitasatosporales > Streptomycetaceae > Streptomyces > Streptomyces arenae. The sequence goes on along the minus strand of NZ_JAKQYH010000087.1, from coordinate 215,558 downwards.
GATGTCGTGCTCGCTCACCACGACCTCCTCCGCACCCACCCGCTCCATGATCGACAGGAGGACGAGGGCACCGGCTCCGATCACGTCGACCCGGCCGGGGTGCATGGAGGGGATCGCCGCCCGCTCGGCATGCGTCGACCGCAGCAGCCACTCGGTGAGCTCCCGGACCCTGGCACAGGGGATGCGGGAGTGGTGGATGGCGGCGGAGTCGTACTCCGGCAGGTCCTGGTGGATGGCGGACAGCGTGGTGACGGATCCGGCGAGACCGACCAGGGTGCGCGCCTCGCGCAACGGCACGGTCTCCTCCGCGAGGTCGAGGGCCCGCTCGATGTCGGCCCGCATCGCGGCGGTCTCGGCCTCCGTGGGCGGGTCACTGACGTGCCCCTCGTGCACCAGGTGCCGCTCGGTCATCCGCACACAGCCGACGTCCACGGAGCGGGCGGCCCGCACGTGCGCGTCACCGACCACGAACTCCGTCGAACCACCGCCGATGTCCACGACGAGGAACGGCTTGGCGAGGTCGTCACGGCCGCTCAGTTCCCTCGTCGCCCCCGTGAAGGAGAACTCGGCCTCCTGGTCACCGGTGATGACCTCGGGCTCCACGCCCAGGATGTCCAGCACGCCCCGCACGAACTCGTCCCGGTTCTCGGCGTCACGGGACGCGGAGGTGGCGACGAACCGCAGCCGCTCCGCGCCGTGCTCCTTGATGACGGCCGCGTACTCCCGGCACGCGGCGAAGGTCCGCTCCAGCGCCTCCGGCGCGAGCCGCCCGGTCCGGTCGACACCCTGCCCGAGCCGGACGATCGTCATACGGCGGTCCAGGTCGACGAGTTCCCCCGTCTCCGGGTGCACGTCGGCGACGAGGAGGCGGATGGAGTTCGTACCACAGTCGATGGCGGCGACGCGGGTCACTTGTCGTTCTCCTCGGTGTGCGCCGACGCGTGGTCACCGGACAGCGTCACGCACGCCCCCTTGGCCCACCACTGCGGCAGCATCGCGATCGCCTCGTCGCCCAGCGGGTTCACGCCCGGCCCCGCCGCCAGCGAGTGCGCGACGAGCACGTGCAGGCACTTCACCCGGTCCGGCATACCCCCCGCGCTCGGAAAGCCCGTCAGCTCCTCGATCTCGTCCCGGCGCCGGATGTAGTCCTCGTGCGCGGCCCGGTACGCCGCCCCCAGCTCCGGATCGCTCTCCAGCCGGGCCGTCATCTCCTTCATGACGCCGTTGGCCTCCAGGGTCCCGATCGCGGACGCGGCCTTCGGGCACGTCAGGTAGTACAGCGTCGGGAACGGCGTCCCGTCCGGCAGCCGCGGCGCGGTCTCCACGACGTCCGGCTGCCCGCACGGGCACCGGTGCGCGATCGCCCGCAGCCCGCGCGGCGGCCGCCCGAGCTGCTGCTTGAAGGCCTCGACGTCGGCGTCGGTGGGCTCGGTACGCGGAGTGGAGGGCGGAGGCGTTTGCATGACTGTGTTCTGCGTGGCTTTCTGTCGGTTCACTGGTCGGACGCGTCGGACTTGTCGACGCCGTCCCAGACGTTCGCGTACCAGGGCCGGTCGGCCGCCCCGAGGTCCGCGCGCGCCTGCTTGGCGGCACCGGGGTCGATCACGACGTACCCGGTCTCGCCCGGCATCACGTAGTGCAGCCGCTGCCGGATCTGCTGCTCGGCGTAGGTGTCGTCCTGCCACCGCGCCTTCAGGTCGCGCAGCTGCTCGACCCGCTGCCGGGCCTGCCGCTGCTGGCGTTCCTGGTCGGCGATCTCGGCGCGCTGGGAGACGTACTGCCGCATCGGATAGGCGAGCGCGACGATCATCGTGCACAGCACGATCGCGAGCAGCGCCGCCCGGCCGGTGAGCCGGGAGCGGCGGGCCTGCCGTTTGGTCTGGGAGCGGTAGACCCGGGCCGCCGTCTGCTCGCCGAGCAGCTTGAGCCTGGTCGCGGTGGAGAACCGGTCCCGGTCCTTCACGGCCATGTCCCCGCCTCCCTGATACGTGCGTACGTCCCCGCACACGGTACGGGACCGGGTACGGGGACGTACGTACGACTGGCTAAGCCTTACCCACGAGAGGCGGTACCGGCTCAGCCCTTGAAACGGGGGAACGCGGAGCGGCCGGCGTACACCGCCGCGTCGTCGAGGATCTCCTCGATGCGCAGCAGCTGGTTGTACTTGGCGACGCGCTCGGAGCGGGCCGGGGCACCGGTCTTGATCTGGCCGCAGTTGGTGGCGACGGCCAGGTCCGCGATGGTGACGTCCTCGGTCTCGCCGGAGCGGTGGGACATCATGCACTTGAAGCCGTTGCGCTGGGCGAGCTCGACGGCGTCCAGGGTCTCGGTCAGCGAGCCGATCTGGTTGACCTTGACGAGCAGGGCGTTGGCGGTGCCCTCCTCGATGCCGCGGGCAAGGCGCTCCGGGTTGGTGACGAACAGGTCGTCGCCGACGAGCTGGACCTTGTCACCGAGCTTGTCGGTGATGACCTTCCAGCCGGCCCAGTCGTCCTCGAACAGCGGGTCCTCGATGGAGACCAGCGGGTACGCGGCGACGAGCTCCTCGTAGTACTCGGTCATCTCGGCGGCCGAGCGGGACTTGCCCTCGAACTCGTACTTGCCGTCCTTGTAGAACTCGGACGCGGCGACGTCGAGCGCGAGCGCGATCTGCTCGCCGGGGATGTAACCGGCCTGCTTGATCGCCTCCAGGATGAGGTCGAGCGCGGCGCGGTTGGACTCCAGGTTCGGGGCGAAGCCGCCCTCGTCACCGAGGCCGGTGGACAGCCCCTTGGTCTTCAGGACCTTCTTCAGGGTGTGGTAGACCTCGGCACCCCAGCGCAGCGCCTCGGAGAAGGACTCCGCGCCGATCGGGGCGATCATGAACTCCTGGATGTCGACGTTGGAGTCCGCGTGCGAGCCGCCGTTGAGGATGTTCATCATCGGGACGGGCAGCAGGTGCGCGTTCGGGCCACCCAGGTAGCGGAACAGCGGCAGGTCGGACGCCTCGGAGGCGGCGTGCGCGACGGCGAGGGAGACGCCGAGGATGGCGTTGGCGCCGAGCGAGCCCTTGTTGTCGGTGGCATCCAGGTCGAACATGGCCTGGTCGATCAGGCGCTGCTCGGTGGCGTCGTAGCCGACCAGCTCCGGACCGATCTGCTCGATCACGGCGAGGACGGCCTTCTCGACACCCTTGCCGAGGTAGCGGTTGGGGTCGCCGTCACGGAGCTCGATGGCCTCGAAGGCACCGGTGGAGGCGCCGGACGGGACGGCGGCACGACCCGTGCTGCCGTCGTCGAGGCCGACCTCGACCTCGACCGTGGGGTTGCCTCGGGAGTCCAGGATTTCCCGGGCTACGACGACGTCGATGGACGGCACGAGCATCTCCTTCTTGGGATGTGACGCTGGTTGTGCGGGGCGCACGCGGGCCTTGTCGGCCCTTGCTCAGCCTTGCGACTAGAGCCTAACCGTCCCAGGGCCGTCAGCCGGCCGACCGACCGGCCCGTGGACACCCTGACGGTACTCATTGTTCATGCGCGGAACAAAGGGGGCCCCGCATGAAGAACGGAAGAAGAGCGGGTCAAGCGACAACCGCAAAGAGAAACCCCGCTCCGGTGCGTTCGGGGGGAGACGCACCGGAGCGGGGGCCCGTGGGGGACGGGGGCGGCCCTCACGTGGTCCCCACTATGCGGACCACGGTTGAGAGGGGGCTGTGATTCAGCTGGGTCTTACTTCAGGTGCAGCTGCTGGCCGGGGTAGATGAAGTCGGCGTCCTCGACGATGTCCTTGTTCAGCTTGAACAGCGCCTGCCAGCCACCCTTGACCTTGTGCTTCTCGGCGATCGAGCTGAGGGTGTCACCCTTGACGACCTTGTACTCGCCGTCGCCCTTCTTGACCTTCTTGCCGGTCGGGGTGGAGACGGTCTTGGACGCGGCCGGACGCTCGGCGGACCGGGAGGCGGCCTGCGTGTCGGTCGTACGGCTGCTGCTGGAGCCGCTGCTCGACGAGCCGGAGGAGCTGGAGCTGGACGAGCTGGTGCTGCCGCCGGTGTAGGCGGCGCCGGACAGACCCTTGCCGCAGACCGGCCAGGCACCCTTGCCCTGGGCGGCGAGGACCTTCTCGGCGATCTGGATCTGCTGGGCCTTGGAGGCCTGGTTGGCCTGCGCGGCGTAGGCGGTGCCGCCGTACGCGGCCCAGGTGGAGGCGGAGAACTGCAGACCGCCGTAGTAGCCGTTGCCGGTGTTGATGGACCAGTTGCCGCCTGACTCGCACTGGGCGACCGTGTCCCATTCGGAGGCGGTGGCGGCGGAGGCGCTGCCGGCCGCCATCAGCGGGGCGGCGACGGCGGCACCGGTGACACCGGCGACGGCGATGGCGCGGACGGCCTTGGACGGACGACGGTGCTTGCCCTTGCCGGAAAACAGCATGGAGGATCCCCTCACCGACGCCTGCGAGGTGAGCTGTCGGGTTCGGGCCGGTTGAGTTGCCCGGCCGCACGGCCCGCTCTCGCGAGACGCGCGGCTCCACCCCTAGCCGGTTCCGGCGGCCTTTCGGCCGTGAGCCCTCGTGGGCTCAACTGCCGGACCCGGCGCTTACCTTGGGTCCCCCGCTCCTGCCTACGGCGCTTGCGCGACGACTGTTCCCGGGCGGTCGCTGGCAGGACTCGGCGTTGCGACAGCCGGGGCTCGTGGTGACGAGCGGCCTCGACCGTAAACAGACGATCAGGTGAATTTCAAAGATGATCAGGGCTTCTGAGACTCATCCCACACTTTCACCAAAACGGGCATTAGCCCCGAAGCGGGACGTCAACTCCCGCTACTTTTCGTCCGATTCGCTGCTGAGTTTCAGGGTCTGACCGGCTGCGATGTTGTTCGGGTCGGCACCGATGTCCGCCTTGTTCGCGGCATAGAGCGCGCGCCATCCGCCGTCCAGGCCAAGGGAGTCGGCGATGGAGGCGAGGGTGTCGCCATCGCGGACGGTGTACGTGCCGGCCGCCACGGAGGCGTGACGACCGGAGGATGCGGCCTTCTGACCGTTTGTCACGCTTTCGTCCGCCGAGTCACCGCGGTGCTTGCCGCCGCCACTGACGGCGCCCGTGTCGACCAGACTCCAAGAACTGCCGGTCTGCCATGAATTGTCCGAGTCGCTGTCGTCGTCCGCGATGACGGGGTTCTCGCTCGCCTTGGGCGTGGCGGAGCCGGAAGACGACGACTTGTCCGTCTTGCCGGACTTGTGGGACGTGTCCTTCCCGGAGTCGTCGCTCGCGCCGGAACTCGGCGACGGGCTCGCGGACTCGGTCCCGGAGCCCTTCGCCGTCGACGAGGAGCCGGAGCCGGCCGGGGTGGACGAGTCGGACAGCCCGGAGGACGCGTCGGAGGAGTCGTCCGCGGACCCGGACGCGTCACCCGATCCGTCGAGGCCCGTGTCGACGTCCACCGAGGCGTCGTCCGACGACAGCCCGGCCAGCAGGGCGCAGGTCCGCCAGGGCTTGGTGCCCTGGTCCGCGAGTATCTTCTCGGCGACCGCGATCTGCTGCGAGCGGCTCGCCTGGTCGGGCGTCGCGGCGTAGTCCGAACCGCCGTACTTGTCCCAGTCGTCCTGGGACATCTGCAGGCCGCCGTAGTAGCCGTTGCCGCTGTCCATGCTCCAGGAACCGGCGCTCTCGCACTCGGCCACCTTGTCCCAGGTCGTGCCGTCGGCCGCGTTGGCGCTCGCGGCGCCGAGCAGCGGAATGGCGATCGCGGAGCCGGTCACGCCGGCCGCCACGAGGAGCGCCGGAGCCTGACGGGGGCGACGGTGACGACCGTTCCCGGAGAGCATGCGGAAACCTTTCGAGCGACAGCGATGAGCGGCACGGCGGGTCCCGCGAGGGCGCCGCGCTGATGGGTGAACGTATCGGCAGACGATCACTTGTCACAAGTTAATGCCGCGCAGATCACGTGAAGATCACAGACTTGAGTGCTGGTCACCTTTGGTACGTGGGGGCCGAACGGAGGCCCCGGAGGCAGCCGGACGCCGGGCTGTCACGCCTCGGGGGTGAACGCCACGGGGAGCGTGCGCAGTCCGCGCATGATGAGCCCGCCCCGCCACCGCAACTCCCCCTCGTCCGCCGCGAGTCGCAGGTCGGGGAGGCGGGTGAGCAGGGTGGCGAGCGCCGTCTGCCCTTCGAGCCGGGCGAGCGGGGCACCGAGGCAGTAGTGGATGCCGTGGCCGTATCCGAGGTGCTGGTTGTCCCGCCGGGAGAGGTCGAGCGTGTCCGGTTCGGCGAACCGCTCCGGGTCCCGGTCGGCGGCCGCGAGTACGACGAGGACCGGGTCGCCTGCCGCGATGTGCTGTCCGCCGACGACCAGCGGCTCGGTGGCGAACCGCCAGGTGGCCAGCTCCACCGGGCCGTCGTAGCGCAGGAGTTCCTCCACCCCGGTCTCCAGGAGGCCGCGCTCCCCGGCGGCCAGGGAGTCCCGCAGGCGGGCATGCTGCTCGGGGTGCGTGAGCAGGGCGTACACGCCGTTACCTATCAAGTTGACGGTGGTTTCGAAACCGGCGAACAGCAGGATGAAGGCCATGGCGGCGGCCTCGTTCTCGGTGAGGTGCTCACCGTGGTCGGATGCTCTGATGAGCCCGGAGATCAGGTCCTCCCCGGGGCCCGGCTCGGCCGGCAGCGCCTCCCGTTTGCGGTGGATCAGCTCGGCCAGATACCCGCGCATCTTCTTCACGGACCGCGCCACCCCGCCCCTCGGCCCGCCTCCGTGCCGGATCATCATCCCCGCCCAGTCCCGGAAGTCGTCCTGGTCCTCCCGGGGGACGCCCAGCAGGTCGCAGATGGCGTAGATGGGGAGCGGAAAGGCGAAGTCGTGGATGAGGTCCGCCTCCCCCTTGTCCGCGAACCCGTCGATGAGCCGGTCGGTCAGCTCCTGCACCCGGGGCGTGAACTCGGCCACCCGGCGCGGTGTGAACGCCTTGCTGACCAGCCGCCGCAGCCGGGTGTGGTCCGGCGGGTCGATGTTCAGCAGGTGGGTCATCAACTCGGCCTTGCGCTCGCCGGGGATCCCGGTCTTCCCCCTGGCGTGCGCGGGCTCGTCGTGATGCGCCGGGTTCTTGCTGAGCCGGGGGTCCGCGAGGGTCTGTCTGGCATCGGCGTACCGGGTGACCAGCCAGGCCTCCACACCGCTCGGGAGGGTGGCGCGGTGCACGGGGGCGTGCTCGCGGAGCCAGGCGTAGGCAGGGTAGGGGTCGGTCGCGAACTCCCAGGTGAAGAGTTCGGGGGCGGTTGCGGCCCGGGCGGTGGCGGCCGGGTGGGGCTGGTCGGTCACTCCTCAGTCCTGTCCTTCGGTCCGCCGGATCGCGTCCCGGTACGCGCGGGCCGCTGCTCTCAGGGCCGCTTCCGGGTCCACGCCCTCTGTTTCGGCGCGGGCGGCCAGGGCCAGGAGTTCGTAGCCGATGCCTTCGCCGGTGGGGACGGGGACGTCCAGGCCGGCGGTGCGGACGCGGGAGGTGAGCTTGGCGGCGAGGGCGAGGCCGGGCTGGCCGAGGGGCACGCCGTCGGTCACCGACTTGCGCTGCTTCTCGACCGCCTTCTTGCGCAGCCAGTGCTCCTTGACCTCCTCCGGCGTGGACGCCGTCTCGTCGCCGAAGACGTGCGGGTGGCGGTGGATGAGTTTGGCGACGATCCCCGCGGCCACGTCGTCGACCGAGAAGGGGGCCTCCGGGTCCTCCTCCGCTATCCGGGCGTGGAAGACGACCTGGAGGAGGACGTCGCCCAGTTCCTCGCGCAGTTCGTCGCGGTCACCGGCCTCGATCGCCTCGACGAGTTCGTACGCCTCCTCGATGGCGTACTTCGCCAGGCCCTCGTGGGTCTTCTGGGACGACCAGGGGCACTCCTCGCGGATGCGGTCCATGACCTGGACGAGGTCGAGGAGACGGGCGCCGGGCAGGTCGTAGGAGGCGGGGAGCAGTTCCAGCTCGGGCATCCGGACCCGGCCGGAGCCGGCCAGGCGGGCCAGGCCGTCCGTGAGCGCGGGCTCGCCCTCGCCCGTCGCCACGACCACCACGGTGCGGCCGCCGGCGCAGTGGTCGACCAGTTCCTCGGCGGTGGGGGCGGCCTCGTCCACGGCCGTGCCGGCCTCGCGCAGGTACGGCAGCTGTGGATGCGCGCCGTCCGCGCACAGCACGCGGTCGGCGGTGCGCAGGGCCTGCCAGGCGGGCCAGGACAGCAGGCCGGGGGCGACCCGGTGGCTGGTGGTGAGGAGGACGATGCGGCCGGCGTCGGTGCCGGGCTCCGGGATGGTGGGTTCGGGCCTGGTGGTGTTCACGCTCCGAACGTAACGCACGGCCGCCGCCGACCTCGTGGTTTGTCCACAGGGCCGGGGGGATCAAGCGATCGTATGACCGCCGTCCCGCCCTGGGGAGGGTCGCGTCATGCGGACGTCTGGGTCCCGGCCGACGTGACCTCCCGTACCCACGGCGTCCTGGCGTCCACCCGGCTGCTCTTCTGGACGTCCCAGGCGCCGTAGCGCGGGTTGAGGTCGACGTGGAGTTCCTCGGAGGCCTGGGAGAGGGCCTTCCAGAAGGCGGGCTGCGAGGTGTCGGTGCCGAGCGCCTGGGCGAGTTTCCCGGCCTCCACCTGGAAGCGGAGGTTGTCGTCAAGGCGCGCGGGGGCGATGCCGTACTTCTGGAGCCAGGCGGTCTCCAGTGCCTTGGCGCCGCCGGCCTGCCGTTGCAGGCGGGTGCGCATCTCGTCGACCTCCTTGCGGGAGGCGCTGACGCCGGCGTCCTGGGCGGCCCGGTGCAGTACCCGGTCGAGGACCATGTTGTAGAGGGTGTCCCGGGTGAGGCTGCTGGTGGCGGAGAGGACCTGCTGGTACTGCGCCTGGTCCGGCACCGCGGCACGCTGTGCCTGCCGCACCTCGTTCACGCGGTTCTCCAGTTGCGAGACGGTGATCCGCTGCCCGCCGACGACGGCTGCCGCGCCCGGGTGCGCGCCGCTTCCGCAGGCGGTGAGGAGAGGGGCCGCGGCGGCGATCGCGGCGGACAGGACGAGCGCGGTGCGACGGCGGCGGTGCAAGGAGGCCTCCCGAGGAGATTGTGCGACGGTGCACAAGGTCTTGCGGTGATCGATGGTAGGCAGTGGGCAAGCTCAGGCCAACCCATTCGACCAACGATTCCCGCACGCGTCCGGCACCGCCGCGCCACCCCCCGGAAGGGTTTGCGGGTCACCCCGCCGGGCGGACCCCGCCACGGTCACCCCGCCGGGGTCACCTCCCGATCACCGCGTCGCGGCCGCCCCGCCGCGGCTCCGGGTTCAGCCCGTGATCGCCACCGGGGCGTCCCACGCGTCGCGGTCCACGGTGATCGTGTAACCGCCGCGGGTCTCCTTGCTGTTGACCATGTACTGGTGCGCCCGGCTGTGGCCGGTGAACTGGGTGGCGCCGAACGGCCAGTCCGTGGTCGTGGTGTTCGTCTTGTCCCACAGCGCGTACCAGAGGTTGCCCGGCAGGTCCGTCTTGTCCGTGGCGTTCGCGATCGCCTTGGCGCTGGAGCTGGTGAAGCCGTAGAGGCCCGCGCGGTACGTCTTGGCGCGCAGTTCCTTGTCGAAGGCGCGGACGTACGTCAGCACGGCGTTGTTGCACGACGTGTTCGTCGTGTCGTACGCCTCCATGTCGAGGTAGATCGGGCTGCCCGCCTTCATGCCGAGGGCGGCGGCCTTGGCCACGGCGTCGTCCGCCTCGGACTTGCCGACGGAGGCCGCGGTCGAAGCGCTGATCTTGACGGAGCCGCCGGATCCGCAGGACGGCTGGGAGCCGACGTAGAGCGGGACGAGCTTCCAGCCCACCGCGGAGACGGACTTGACCCAGGAGGCGGTGAGGTTGGGCTGGGCGCAGCCGCGGTTCCTGCCGCCGATGTAGACGGCGGCGGCGCCGTAGAAGCCGGTGTTCCAGGCCTTCATCGCGGCGAGGGAGGGCGCGGCGCAGGTGTCGAAGGCGCGGCCGGTGAACGTCTTCTGGGCGGGCCAGGTGGTGGCCGCCATGGAGGTCTGCGCGGCGATCCCGGCTCCGGCGACGACGGCGGCGCCCGCGACGCCCCAGGTGATGTATCTGCGCTTCTTCGACTGCCGATGGCTGGACATACCGGATCCCCACCCCTGTGTGTGCACTATGCAAGGAAGTTCTGCGGAAAACGGACGGCAACCTATCAGGCGCGGCGGGACTAGCCGCGCACCTGCCCCAGCCACTGCAGCGTCCGCCGGACCTCCGCCGCCATGGGGTGGCCGGGTCCGTGCAGGCGCTCCACGTCGAACAGCAGCCGGGTGAGGGTGTCGTGGGCGGCCGGCCGGTCGCCGAGGGCGAGCAGCAGGTGTCCGATCCGGCGGCGCACGTCGTGTGCGAGCTGGGGGTCGCCGGCCACGTACTGGTTCTCGTAGTACGGCAGCAGCGCGCGGTACTCGGCGAGTGCCGCCGCCGGTTCGCCGAGCTGTTCCAGGCACTGGGCGATCTCGTAGCGGAAGCGCAGGGACTGCGGGTCGGCCTGGCCGGCCTCGGCGGCGCGTTCGTCGGCGAGCCGGCGCAGTTCGGGCAGCGCGCGCCGGTACTGCCCGTCGTCCATGAGGGTGGCCGCGTACTGCTTGCGCAGGGTCCGTACGACCGTGGAGCGCTCCCCGTGCTGGTCGGCGGCGACCGGCAGGATCGCGCCCAGGATGTCGACGGCCTGGGTGATCCGCCCTTCGCCGAGCAGCCGTTTGACCTCGTCGACGGCGGTGGCGACGTCGGGTCTGCCGGGTACGGCGGCCACCGGGGCGGCGGGCTGCGGCGCGGGCGTGCGCGCGCGGTCCGGCCAGGGGGCGTGCGGGCGCAGGAAGGGACGGGTGGGGTCCAGCGGCGCCCCGGAGGGCGTCCCGCGCGCGGGCAGCAGCGACGCCAGGTCCTCGTAGACCTCCTGCGCCGACGCCGGCCGGTGCTGCGGGTCCTTGGCCAGCAGGCGCAGCACGAGGCTTTCGAGCGGCTCCGGGACCTCGGGGCGGATCCGGCGCACCGGCACCGGCGGTTCGTACAGGTGGCGGTGGAGCACGCCGAGGGCGGTGGAACCCGCGAACGGCACCTCCCCGCTGAGCAGTTCGTGCAGCAGTACGCCGAGCGCGTACAGGTCGGTGTACGGGCCGACCGCGCCGCCCATCGCCTGCTCGGGCGCCATGTAGGCGGGCGAGCCGATCGGGGAGCCGGTGTGGGTGAGCCGGGTGGTGTCCGTGTCCATGACGGAGGCCACGCCCAGGTCGAGGACGGTGACCGTGCCGTCCTGCTTCACCATCACGTTGCGCGGCTTGAGGTCGCGGTGGACGATCGGCACCGCGTGCACGGCGCTCAGCACGGCGCACAGCTGCGCGGCCACGGCCACCGCCCACTGCCACGGGTAGGGGTCGTGTTCCGCGAGGTGGTCGGAGAGGTCGGCGCCGTCCACGTACTGCATCACGAGGAACAGGTCCTCGCCCTCGCTGCCCGCGTCGTGCACGGTGACCAGGCCCGGGTGGTCGACCTGTGCGGTCACCCGGCACTCCCGCAGGAACCGCCGGCGCAGCTCCTCGGCCTCCGCGCCCGCGACCTTGTCGGGCCGCAGCAGCTTCACCGCCACGCGCCGGTCGAGCCGCTGGTCGTACGCCGTCCACACCTGGCCCATGCCGCCCTGGCCGATGATCGTGGACAGTTCGTAGCGGCCGGCGACGACCCGTCCCGTCGCCACGGTCATCTGCCGCTCTCGTGGTGGCCGTCGTGCTTGCGCAGGTAGTCGCTGAGTTCGTCGAGTTCGGCGCGCACCTGTTCGATGCGGGCGGGCGCCGGGCGCTGGGGCGGGGCGGGTATCGGGGGGTGCGCGGCCGGCTGCTGGGGGATCGGCGGCGGGGTGTGCGGCGGCCGTGTGTCCAGGGGCGCCGTCCCCATTCCCGTGGTGTACGGCGAGACGGGGGGCGTGTAGCCGTACGCCTGCGCCGCGTACGCCTCGCGCCGGCGCTGGAAGTGCCGTACGTCGGCCACGAGGTAGTAGACGACGGTGGCCAACAGGACGCCGAACAGCAGGGTGATGCCCAGGTAGCCGCCGGGGGTGTGCACGTCGTCGCCGGGTTCGCTGCCCAGCAGTACGAGGCTGAGGACGTCGGCCGCCGCGACCGCCACCAGCAGGCCGTAGTCCGCGGACCGGCGGGTCACGACGGCCAGCCGCAGCATCATCACCCATGCCAGGAAGCCGAGACTGAACACGCCCGCCGCCACGAACACCAGGCGCAACAGGACCAGTACCGCGTCGTGCGGCGGCCGCTGCACCGGCTGCGCATGGCCCTGGCCTTGCATGATCGCTCCTGTGTTCCCGGAAAAGGGCGTGGGTGCCCGCCCGGTGCGGCCCGCGCGCGGACGGCACCGGTCGTACGGTGGTAGTCCCGAGCATATGGCCCGGCGCGGACATCCGGTCGGGGTTGTACCGAACCGTTGTGCGCAGCCCGGCCGGTGAGCCGGCCCCCCGTACGGGTGACGGCTCAGTCGGGCGCGACCGTGCCCACGGTGAGACCGTCGTACATCCCGCGCACGAGTTGCTCCCCGAGCCGGCTCGTGCGCCGAAGCGCCCGCTCGAACTCGTCGAGTGCGCGGAAACGGGCGCCGTAGCGCCGCTGTTCCTCCAGCGGGAGCCGGGGCAGTTGCAGCCGGCGTACGTCCAGCCGGGTCGCGGTGGAGGCGTAGCTGCTGGCCTGCCGGTTGTTGGCGCTGCCGCGCAGGAAGCCGGCGAGGAACCAGGCGTCGAGCGCCGTGCGGTCGGGGCGCAGCAGCACGAGGTTGCGGCCCAGGGCGGCGCCCGCCGTGGCGTCGTCGACCACGCGCGCGACCGAACCCCCGCCGAGCACCGGCACGACGACGTCGCCCGGCTCGGTGAGCACGGCCTCCTCCTCGCTCTCGGGAAGCGCGCCCGAGGGCGCCGTGCCGGCGAGGACGTCCTGGTCGGTGAGGACGGGCACGCGCGCGTGGCCGCCGTGACCACCGGTGCGCAGCACCAGCGCGCCGCCGCGGGCGAGTTCACCGACGGTGGTGAGCGGCCAGCGCGCGGGCGGGGCCTGGCCGGCCGGGGGCGGGGTGAGGTCGGCGGTCAGCCGCAGGGTCTCGCCGAGCCGTTCGCGGACCGCCGTGAGTTGCTCGGCGCCGTCCGCCGCGGCCGGCGGCGGCAGGTGGCGGGCGGGGGCGAGATCCACGTCGTCGTCGAGGAGTTCGATGACCGGCACCGCGCGGGCCGGCACCGGCCGTCCGCCCGGGTCCGTGCCGCGCTCGAAGGCCCGCCAGGCGTCCAGTACGGCGTCCCGTACCGCCGCCCGGTCGGGGCCGCCCCGCCCCTCCCCCGCGAAGCTCCCGGTGTCCACGAGCAGCACCTGGGGTGTGGCCGGGGTCCGGTCGGGCCGCCGCAGCACCCATAGGTGCAGCGGGATGTTGTACGGCGGCGCCGTCCCGACCGGCAGCGCCACCACCGCGCGCAGCGCGCCCCGGCGCAGCAGGTCGGCGCGGATCCGGCGGCCGGAGCGGCGGGACGCGGCGGCCGGCGGCATCAGCAGGACCGCGGTGCCGCCGTCGGCGAGCCGGGCGAGGGCGTGCTGCACCCAGGCCAGCTCCGACTCGGTGCGCGCCGGGAAGCCGTACTCCCAGCGGGGGTCGTAGGCGAGTTCGTCGTGGCCCCAGTTGCGTTCGTTGAACGGCGGATGGCAGAGCACGGCGTCGGCGCGCAGTTCCGGGTGGGCGTCGGCGCGCAGGGTGTCGCCGGTGGCGCCGTGCACGCGGGCCCGGGAGTGCAGGGCGAGGCGCAGCGCGGTGAGTGCGGCGAGACCAAGGGCGCTGTCCTGGGCGTACAGCTGCTGCCCGGGGCCGGTGTGCACGGCCCGCAGCAGGGCGCCGGTGCCGCAGGCCGGGTCCAGGACCGTGCGGGCGGGCCCGGCGAGGTCGGCCATGAGGCCGGCCAGGTCGGGCGGGGTGAGCGTGTTCTGGCGGGGGCTGGCGTCGAGGTGCCGGCCCAGCAGGAACTCGAAACACTGCCGGGCCCCCGACTCGGCGGCCAGTTCGGCGGCACCGCGCAGGAGGGGGACGGACGGCAGGAGCTGGGGGCCGGTGGGGGTGCGCGGCTCGGCGTTCACCGGGCCGCCGACCGGTGCGGGGTTCAGGGGGGCGTTGAAGGAGCCGGGGTTCACAGAGCCGGTGGGTGCGCCGGGGTTCACAGGGCGGGTGGGTGCGCCGGGGTTCACAGGGCCGGTGGGCGAGCCGGGGTTCACAGGGCCATGGGGCGCCCCGGTGTTCACGGGGCCGTTGGCTGAGCCGGTGTTCACAGGGCGGTGGGGTGGTGCGGGGTTCACAGGGCCGTTCGGTGGTGCGGTGTTCACAGCCCTGTTCGCCTGCTCGGTGCCGAAGCGGGAGGCCAGTACCTGGTCCAGCGCGCCGGGCAGCATCGCGGCCAGTCGTTCGTCGGAGCCGGCGCTCACGTCGAGCCAGACGGTGGGGCGTTCGTGGATCAGCAGCAGGGCGCAGCCGGCGTGCACCAGCGCGGTGAGCGGGCCGTCGGGGTGTCCGGCGAGGTGCTGCCAGACCCGTTCGCGCAGTGGGACCTCGGCGAGTTTGCCCTGTCCGCGCAGCCAGGCCTCGACCTCGGCGAGCGCGAAGGCGGGGCTGGTCTCGGTGCCGCCCACCGGTTTGGGGAAGTCGGCATGCCGACGGCGCCAGTTGCTGACGGCGGCCCGGCCCACCCCGGCGAGCCGTGCGATACCGGCCGCGGTCACCTCTGTGGCGTTGTTCTGCACGCGCCCCCGCTCCCCTCGTCCCGTGATGCGCCGAGCATACCGACGCGCACGGGATCCACTGGTTCACGGCCGTGTACACGGCGTGTCGCATGCATCGTGTTGACTCGGTTCACAGGCTCTGCTCTTATTGACCTCGCGAACAACGGCGGCCGGAGGGGCGACCGCCACGGGGGAGGGATCAGCCATGGGCATGAAGACCAGGATGGGGCTCAGCGCCCTCGTGGGATTCGTCATCATCGGCACCGTGTCGGCGCACGCAGGCGGCGGTACCGGGGGCGGCGGCCCGTCCACCGGTACTTCAGGCGGCCCGTTCCGCGGAACCTCCGTCTCCCCCGGCCGCACACCGGACGCCGGGCACACCCCGCGGACGCACAGCCGGCCTTCCCCGGACCCGACGCCCAGCGAGCCGACTCCAGGCTGAAGCCCGATCCGGCCGCACCCGGCACCACCGGCACCCCACCACCACGGCCCCCGCCACCGCCACCGCCCCAGCCACCGCGCCCGGCGCGGCCCGGGCGCCGCGTTCACGCGACCCGGTCGTACGCCGGTTCCGCGCACCGCCGTTCCACGATTCCACCGTCCACCCACCCGAGAAGGATTCCGATGCGTCTCTCGTCCCGTGCCGTCGTGCTGATGGCCGTCGCCGCTCTCCCGTTGGCCCTGTCCGCCTGCTCCTCCGGTTCGTCCGCCGACTCCGGTTCCGGCTCCGGTAACGGCACCAGCGCCGGTGCCAAGCCGGCCAAGGCGCAGGACCCCGACGCCGGTCTGTTCACCGGTACACAGCTGAAGAAGGCCCTCGCGCCCGCCTCGGCCTTCCCGTCCGGGCTCACCCTGGAGTCCGACGGTTCCGCGGACAGCGGTGGCCAGTTCCTCTCCCCGGCCGCCCGCAAGACCGGGAAGCCGGACTGCACCAGGCTGGAGACCACGTCCTGGATCCAGGTCTCCGGCTACAAGGGCGGGGTGTCGTTCGCGCAGAACGGCTACGCGAACAAGACCGAGGAGGTGGACCAGGAGATCGACACCTTCCAGGGCACCACCGCGACCGAGGTGATGAAGGCCCTGCGGTCGGTGGCGGCCGCGTGTGCCACGTACACGGACACCGACGCGCACGCCAAGGTGAAGCTCACCGGCAGCGCCACGTCCGGACTCGCCGACGAGGCCTACACGATGACCCTGACGAGCGGCTACTGGGAGAACGGCACCACGCTGATCGCGGCCCGGTCCGGGAACTCCGTGGTCACCGTGCTGTCCACGGCGGGCAGCGACAACGGCGCCGCGTCCGCGAAGAAGGTGACGGCCACGGTCCTGTCGGCGCTTAAGAAGTAGCCGGCTGCCTTCCCGGCCCAGCCACCGTTCCGTCTCCCCCGTTGACCGTTCCGTCTTCCCCGCATGACCTTCCGTCTCCCTCGAAGGACGCCGATGCGCCAGTCGTCCCGCGCCGCGGGCCGGGCAGCCGCCGTACCAGCCTCCGTGCGGCCGCCCGCCGCACCCGGAACCTTCCCGCGGGCCGCGCTCGCCCTCGGCCTGCTGATCGGGTTCTACGCGCTGGCGCTGCTCGTGCTCGTCGTACTGGCGCTGCTCGACGTCTTCCTGGCCCGTGGCCCGGGCATCACGGTCATGACCGTCGAGGGCTGGCTCGGCTCGCTGGCCGTCGCCTGGTGCGTAGGACGGGTCGTCCTGCTCAGCCTCGGTCCCGGCGACGTGCCGGACGAGATCCCCGGTCTGCCGGTGACGCCTGAGGAGCAGCCCGGACTGTGGCGGCGCGTGGGTGAGCTGGCCGACCGCGTGGGCACCCGGCCGCCCGTGGAGATACGGGTGACACCCGGGGCGGGCGCCATGGTGCAGGAGGAGGCCCGGTGGCTCGGGCTGGTCCCGGGCGAACGGCGGCTCTTCCTCGGCGTGGCCCTGCTGATCGGTCTTCCGGAGAACGAACTGGACGCCGTGCTCGCCCACGAACTGGGCCATTACGCGCGGCACGACACCCGTCTGGGCGCTCTGGTCTGGGCGCTGCACCGCAGACTGCTCGGAACGGTGCGCACGTTGCGGCAGCGGGCCGCACGTGAGGAGGCCGAGGAGCGGGCGACGTCCGCGGCGCGGGCCGCACGGCGCAGGGCGGCCGGCCGGCCGCCACGGCCGGAACGGGGGTCCGCGCGCGGCCCGGACCACTACCTCGCCGTGGTGTTCTCGGCGTACGCCGCGCTGTGCCTGCGCCTGACCGAGGCGGTCAGCCGCAGGCAGGAGTACGCGGCCGACCACACCGCCGCCGTGATCGCCGGACGGGACGCCATGGTCGCCGCACTGCGCCGCGTTCCCGCTCTCGACGCCCTGGACGACCGCTACTTGCGCGACTACGCCCTGATGGGCCGGGAGGCACGCCTGCTGCCGCCGTGGGGGCAGTTCCACGGCGGCCTCGAACACCTCCTCGCGGACGACGAACGCCGTGAGCGCCTGAAACCGTGGGACAGGACACCGCGCCCGGAGGACACCCACGAGGAGCGGTCCCCCTACGACAGCCACCCGCCCACGGCCGACCGCATCGCGGCGCTGCGGGCACTGCCCGACGACGGGTGCGGCGCCACGTCCGTACGACGACCGGCGCTCGCGCTGCTCCGGGCGCCGGACGGTCTCCTCGCCGCCCTCGAACAGCGCGTGCTGGGTGCGGAGATGCTGTCCTGGCGGCGGGTCCCCTGGGCCGAACTGCCCACCCGGGCCCGGCGCGAGAGCTGGGCGCGGGAGGCTGCACCCCTGCTGGCTGCCATGGCCCAGGTGACGGGACCGGGCGTCCTGGCCGCGCCTTCGGCCGTGCAGCTCGGCCACCTCCTGGACCTGCTCGACCACGGTCTGCTGTACGACCTCGCGGGCCGGCTGCCCCGGTCGGAGCGGGCCGCCCTCAGCGGTGGCCGGGCGGCCCGCGAGTTCGCCCGGACGGCCCTCCGCTCGGCCCTGCGCCGGCTGGCCCTGCTGGCCGCGCTGGACTCGGGGCTGTGCCGGTGGGAACTGTGCTGGTCGGGGCCCGCGGTGCGAACGGTGACGCCGGAACGGTTCGCCGAGGCGCTGGAGTGGGCGCTGGACCACGCGGTCACCGACCCGCCCGGCACGGCACCGCTGCGCGCCCTGCTGCTGCCCGACGGGAGCCGTCACCCGTCCGACGGCACGGCCCCGCCACCCGCCCCCCAGCCCTGGCCACCGCCCCGCATCCCGTACTGACGGCCTGCCGACCCGACGACCCCACGACCCGCCGGAACACGCCCCGATCCTGAGAGACCTGTCATGAACGTCCTGATCGACATAGCCGGTGCCGGCGCGCTCGCCTACGCCGCGGTCACCGTCCCGCGCAACGCCCGCAAGGCGCGGGTGCTGCGGGCGGAGGCGAAGGCCAAGGCGCCGGTCAACATCGACCCCGCCACGTACGGGCTGGTGCCCGCCGCTCGGCTCGACAGCCGGTTCGCGGGCCCCGACCCCGAGGCGGACGCGGTCGCCGCGGCCGCCCTCGCCGGTGACTGGCGGCGCGCCGCCGGCTACCTGGCCGGGGCGGGCCGCGACTGGGACCTGCGGTGGTACCGGCTCGGCATCCTCGTGCACGCCGCCGCCGAGGACGACGCCTGGGTCAAGGCGTGGCGGACCGCGTACCCGGGCGACCCGTCGGCCGCGCTGGTGCACGCCGACGCGCTCGTCGTGCTGGCCGGCAAGGTGCGCGGCGCGAAGTCGGCCAGGCACACCACCGCCGAGCAGTTCGAGGGCTTCCACAGGCTGCTCGCCGAGGCGCTGCCCGCCTGCCAGGAGGCCGCGTGGATGGCGCCCGAGGACCCCGGTCCGTGGGTCGCGCAGCTCACCGTCGCCCGCGGCCTTGGCTGGTCGAACGACGACTTCCGGGCGCTGTGGGCCGAGGTCACCGCGCGCGACCCGCACCACTTCGGTGCACATGCCAGTGCCCTGCAGTACTGGTGTGCCAAGTGGCAGGGGTCGCACGAGCTGATGTACGCGTTCGCCGAACAGGCCGCGGCGTCGGCACCGGCGGGGAGCCTGCTGCCCGTACTGCGCCTGGAGGCGCTGATGGAGCACTCGTTCCGCGAGCCGCAGGCGCCCGTGTACGAGCAGCCGTTCGTGCGGGCGGCCGTGGACGCCACCCTGGACGCCGTGGACCGGGTGCCGGCCGGGCACCACCGGCTGCCCGCGGTACGGCATCTGCTGGCCGACGCCCTGTTCCAGACGAAGCGGTACGCGGAGGCCGTCGAGCAGTTCGGGGCGGTCGGCGGGTATGTCGGCAGCGCGCCGTGGTCGTACTCCGCGGACCCCGTCAAGGCCTTCGTCTTCGCCCGTACCAACACCTTCGTCGCCTGGGAACAGGCGGGCCGCCCCGCACCCGGGCCGCGTGGCGGGGTGCGGTGAGCCGGGTCAGCGTGCCGTGAACCGCGACGGTGCCTTGGTCGGGTTGCCGCCCGTGGGGAGCTTCTGGCCCGGGCAGGTGGCGAGGACCTTCTTCATGGCCGCCTTCTCGGCGGCGGTGACCCACAGCCCGTACTTCTTCTTCACGGCCACCTGCGCGGCGACGTAGGTGCAGCGGTAGGACTTGTTCGGCGGCAGCCAGGTGGCCGTGTCGCCGTCGCCCTTGCCGCGGTTGGCGCTCGCGTCGACGGCCAGCAGGTTCAGCGGGTCGTTGGCCAGGGCTATCCGCTTGCCGGCGTCCCAGTACTTCGCGCCCTTCTGCCAGGCGTCGGAGAGGGCGACGAGGTGGTCGATGTCGACCAGGCTGCGGCCGCGCCGGTAGGTGACGTCCTTGTCGGAGTACGGGTCCGGGTCGAGCACGCCGTAGGAGACCTTGCAGTCGCCGCCCGTGAACTTCACGTGCTTCAGGTCGCGCTTGAGTATGTCGTCCCTGGTGTCGCAGGAGTTGGAGTCGGTGTCCGCCCAGGCGGAGCCGAACTTGGCCCGGGTGTAACCGGTCTTCGGCGCCCGGCCCTTGACGGTGAGCGAGTCGGCGGCGGTCATGGCCGCACCCCCGCTTCCGGCGCCGGGGGCTCCGGAAGTCCCCTTGTCCTGAAGGTCCTTGCATCCCGCCACGGCGAAGATCACGACGACGGCGATGGCCGCCCCGCCCCTCAGACGTGCCACGTCCGCCCCCACACTCTCCCTCTGCCGCCTCCGCACGGGCGGGTCTCTGCCTGCCCCACCGTAACCGCCGGACGATCCGGACCCGGCGGGGCCTCAGAGGACGGATGCCCGCAACCCCTTCGGGTAGTCGGGGTCGCGGCACGGCGAAGGAAGCCCGCCTGGCACGGCCGTGCGCCCGCTCACGCTCCCGGAGGACGCACGCCTGCCGTCGGCATGCGTCCTCCGGCCGCGGTCAGGAGCCCAGGACGGAGGCGAGGAACTCGCCCACCCAGCCCAGCAGTTCGCGGCCGACCAGCGGCTTGCCGCCCACCTTCGCGGTCTTCGGGCGCGGTACCAGCACCTGGTGGACCGTCGGCTTGATGACCGTCCCCGGGTAGAGGCGCTTGAGGCGCAGTTCCTGCGACTCGCGCAACTCCACCGGCGCGAACCGGATGTTGGTGCCCTGGAGGACGATCTCGCCGACCCCGCAGGCGCGCGCGAGCATCCGCAGTCCGGCGACGAGGAGCAGGTTCTCGACCGGCTCGGGCAGCTTGCCGTAGCGGTCGGTGAGTTCCTCGCGGACCGCCCGGATGTCCTCCTCCGAGTTGGCGGAGGCGATGGCCCGGTAGGCCTGGAGGCGCAGCCGCTCGCCGGGCGCGTAGTCGTGCGGGACGTGCGCGTCGACGGGCAGCTCGATCTTGACCTCGAGCGGCGGTTCCTCCTGGATCTCGCCGGTCTCCAGCTGCCGCCGGTAGTCCGCGACGGCCTCGCCGACCATGCGCACGTACAGGTCGAAGCCGACGCCCGCGATGTGGCCGGACTGCTCGCCGCCGAGCAGGTTGCCGGCGCCGCGGATCTCCAGGTCCTTCATCGCCACGTACATGCCGGCGCCCATCTCGGTGTGCTGGGCGATGGTCGCGAGCCGTTCGTGCGCGGTCTCGGTGAGCGGCTTCTCCGGCGGGTACAGGAAGTACGCGTACCCGCGCTCACGCCCTCGGCCGACCCGGCCGCGCAGCTGGTGCAGCTGGGAGAGGCCGAAGGTGTCGCCGCGTTCGACGATGAGCGTGTTGGCGTTGGAGATGTCGATGCCGGACTCGACGATCGTCGTCGACACGAGGACGTCGAACTTCTTCTCCCAGAAGTCGACCACGACCTGTTCGAGGGCCGACTCCGACATCTGGCCGTGCGCGGTCGCGATCCGCGCCTCGGGGACGATGTCACGCAGCCGGGC
Organism: Streptomyces arenae; assembly: GCF_022343545.1. NCBI lineage: Bacteria > Bacillati > Actinomycetota > Actinomycetes > Kitasatosporales > Streptomycetaceae > Streptomyces > Streptomyces arenae. The sequence goes on along the minus strand of NZ_JAKQYH010000087.1, from coordinate 194,457 downwards.
CGCCGCGCGGTCGATGGACTCGACGCGGTTGTGGATGTAGAAGAGCTGGCCCTCGCGCAGCAGTTCACGGCGGATGGCGGCGCCGATCTGCTTCTCCTCGTACGGCCCGACGAAGGTGAGCACCGGGTGGCGCTCCTCGGGGGGCGTGGTGATGGTCGACATCTCGCGGATGCCGGTGACGGCCATCTCCAGGGTGCGCGGGATGGGTGTGGCCGACATGGTGAGCACGTCGACGTTGGCGCGCAGCTTCTTCAGCTGTTCCTTGTGCTCGACGCCGAAGCGCTGCTCCTCGTCGACGATGACCAGGCCGAGGTCCTTGAACTTGGTCTCGGAGGAGAACAGCCGGTGGGTGCCGATGACGACGTCGACGGCGCCCTCGCGCAGGCCCTCCAGGGTCCCCTTCGCCTCGGTGTCGGTCTGGAAGCGGGAGAGCGCCTTCACGCTCACCGGGAACTGCGAGTACCGCTCGGAGAACGTGCCGAAGTGCTGCTGCACGAGCAGGGTCGTGGGCACCAGGACGGCGACCTGCTTGCCGTCCTGCACGGCCTTGAAGGCGGCCCGTACCGCGATCTCCGTCTTGCCGTAGCCGACGTCGCCGCAGATCAGGCGGTCCATGGGGATCGACTTCTCCATGTCCTCCTTGACCTCGGCGATGGTGGTCAGCTGGTCCGGGGTCTCCGCGTACGGGAACGCGTCCTCCAGTTCGCGCTGCCACGGTGTGTCCCCGCCGAACGCGTGTCCCGGGGCGGCCATGCGCGCGCTGTACAGCTTGATCAGGTCGGCGGCGATCTCCTTGACGGCCTTCTTGGCGCGCGCCTTGGTCTTCGTCCAGTCCGCGCCGCCGAGCCGGTGCAGGGTGGGGGCCTCGCCGCCGACGTACTTGGTGATCTGCTCCAGCTGGTCGGTCGGGATGTACAGCCGGTCGCCGGGCTGGCCGCGCTTGGCGGGGGCGTACTCGACGACCAGGTACTCGCGGGTGGCGCCCTGGACGGTGCGCTGCACCATCTCGATGTAGCGGCCGACGCCGTGCTGCTCGTGGACGATGTAGTCGCCCGGCTCCAGGGTGAGCGGGTCGATGGTCTTGCGGCGGCGGGCCGGCATCCGGGCGCCGTCCTTGCCGGCCGCCTTCTGGCCGGACAGGTCGGTCTCGGTGAGGACGGCGAGTCTGAGCGCCGGGTCGACGAAGCCGTAGTCGATCGAGCCGCACGACACGTGCACGACCGACGGGCTCAGCTCGCCCAGGTCGACGTCGAGGCGGGCGGCGATGCCCTCGCCGCCGAGCACCTCGACGGTGCGGGAGGCGGGGCCGTGGCCCTCGGTGACGAACACCGTGCGCCAGCCGTCGGCGAGCCAGCCCTTGGTGTCGGCGAGGGCCTTCGCGGTGTCGCCGCGGTAGGTCTCCGGGGCGTGCATGCCGAGCTTGAGGGTGTCGGCGGACAGTTCCTCGTCGGCGGCGAACGGCGACACCGACCACCACATCATGTCCAGCTCGCGCGCGCGGTCGCGGACGTCGGCGATCGACCACAGGGAGGCCGCGCCGACGTCGATGGGCGCCTCGCCGCCGCCCGCGGTGGCCGCCCAGGACGCCTGGAGGAACTCCAGGCTGGTGGCCACCAGGTCGGCGGCGCGGGTGCGGACCCGCTCCGGGTCGCAGACGACGGCCATCGCGCCCTTGGGCAGCACGTCGAGCAGCAGCTCCATGTCGTCGACCAGGACCGGCGCCAGGGACTCCATGCCCTCGACCGCGATCCCCTCGGCGATCTTGTTCAGCAGTTCGCCGAGCTCGGGGTGTTCCTCGGCGAGGGCACGCGCGCGGGCCCGGACGTCCTCGGTGAGCAGCAGCTCGCGGCAGGGCGGCGCCCACAGGCCGTGTTCGGCGACCTCCAGGGAGCGCTGGTCGGCGACCTTGAAGTAGCGGATCTCCTCGACGTCGTCGCCCCAGAACTCGATGCGCAGAGGGTGTTCCTCGGTGGGCGAAAAGACGTCCAGGATGCCGCCGCGGACGGCGAACTCGCCGCGCTTCTCGACGAGTTCCACGCGCGCGTAGGCGGCGGCCGCGAGGGCTTCCACGACCTCGTTCAGGTCGGCGCTCTGCCCGGTGCGCAGCGCCACCGGCTCCAGGTCGCCGAGGCCCTTGACCTGCGGCTGGAGCACGGAGCGCACGGGCGCGACGACGACGGAGACGGGGCCCGTCTCGGGGTCGTCGGAGCTGGGGTGGGCGAGGCGGCGCAGGACGGCGAGGCGGCGGCCCACGGTGTCGCTGCGCGGGCTGAGCCGCTCGTGCGGGAGCGTCTCCCAGGAGGGGTACTCCACGACGCCCTCGGAGGGCAGCAGGGTGCGCAGGGCGGCTGCCAGGTCCTCGGCCTCGCGGCCGGTGGCGGTGACCGCGAGCACGGGGCGGCCGGCCTCGCGGGCCAGGGCGGCGACCGCGAAGGGGCGGGCCGCCGGGGGGCCTACCAGGTCGACGTGCATGCGGTTGCCGTCCCCGGCCGCCTTGATCGCTTCCGCGAGGGCGGGGTCCTTGACGACGGCGTCGAGCAGACCGTGCAGGCTCATTCAGGGCGGCTTTCGTCCGGGGGTGGGCAACGCGAAGTGCCCGGCGCGGGCTGCGACCGGGGGGCTCTCCAGCCTACGACTACGCGGGCGCGGGTGCCGGGGGCTGTGGACAACCTGCCCGCCCTGTGAGGTGCCCTGCGTCACGGCGGCCGCACCAGGGGGCCCCGCCCCCTGGACCCCCCGAAGCCTGTGCCCGCCCACCACCCGACCCGGTGAGTGCAGAAACGGGACTCGAAAGACACGACATGCCCGGCGCCGGAGAGGCTCTTGAGCTCTCCGGCGCCGGGCTTCCCCCGCAACCCCCGTGTGCGGTGGTCCCTGGTCTCGTCCCCTCAGTCCGTCGCGATCGCGTTCAGGACGTTCATGCGGCCCGCGCGGAACGCCGGGATCAGCGCGGCGAACAGGCCCACGAAGGCCGAGCCGACGAAGACACCGATGATCGTGGGCCAGGGGATCTCCAGGACCTTCAGACCCTGGAGGGCGAGCAGTTTCTGGGCCGTCGCGCCCCAGCCCATGCCCAGGCCGAGGCCGAGCAGGGCGCCGAACAGGGCGATCACCACGGACTCCATGCGGATCATGCGGCGCAGCTGCCGGCGGGAGAGGCCGATGGCCCGCATCAGGCCGATCTCCCGGGTCCGCTCGACGACCGACAGGGCCAGGGTGTTCACGACGCCGAGGACCGCGACGATGATCGCCAGGGCGAGCAGCCCGTAGATCAGGTTCAGGAGCTGGCCGATCTGGTCCTTCAGCGCCTGCTTGTAGTCGGTCTGGTCGCGCACCGTGTACTGCGGGTAGTCGTGCAGGGCGGACTTGAGGGACGTGTACGCGGCGTCCTGCTGCCCGTCCTTGGCGGTGGCGAAGACCAGCTGGTCCAGTGGCATCTTGTCGGCCGGCACGTACTTGGCGAGCGTGGCGATGGAGATGTACTTGGCGCCCTGGTCGATGACGACGTCACTGCTGGTGATCGCGCGGACCGTGAGGTGGGCGGTGCCGCCGTCCCTGAACCTGACGGTGATCTTCGACCCGAGGTGGATGCCGTGCGCCTCGGCGAACTTCTCGTGCACGGACATCGAGTCGGGCAGGTAGGCGTCCTTGAGGTCGCCGGCGACCGTCTTGGTGCGCAGGTCGGTGGCGTACGTCGGGTCGGCCGCCGTGATGTCGGTGTCCTTGAGGGTCTTCCCGTCGGGCGTGGTGTAGTCGGCGGTGGTGTCCCGGTACTCGGTGACCCGTGCGAGCCCCGGCACGTCCTTGACCGCCTCGACCGCCTGCGGGGTGATCCGCTGGCCGCTGTCGGACTGGATGATGAAGTCGGTGCCGACGGTCTTGTCGAGCTGGTCCGACGCGGAGGCGACCATGGAGGAGCCGACCACCGAGAGGCAGGCGACCAGCGCGAGGCCGATCATCAGGGCGGCGCCGGTGGCGCCGGTGCGGCGGGGGTTGCGCAGCGCGTTGCGTTCGGCCATGCGTCCGACGGGTCCGAACATCCGCAGCAGGACGGCGCCGAGGACCCGGACGACCCCGCCCGCGAGAAGCGGGCCGATCACCACGAACCCGAGCAGTGAGAGCACGATGCCGAGGCCCAGCCAGAGCGAGCCCTCCTTGGCCTTGTCCGCGGTCGAGGCGAGGTAGAGGCCGTAGCCGCCGCCGGCGGTCAGGAGAAGGCCGATCAGGGCGCGTACGAGGCCCGCCCTGGCGTCGGCGGGGGCGCCCGCGTCGCGGAGCGCGGCCATCGGGGAGACCTTGCCGGCGCGCCGCGCGGGCAGGTAGGCGGCGAGGACGGTGACGACGACGCCGAGGACGAGGCCGATCACCGGGGTCGTCCAGGCGACCGTCAGGTCACTGGTCGACAGGTGCATGCCCATCTGGCCCATGAGCTTCATCAGGCCGACCGCGATGCCGACGCCCGCGCCGACGCCGAGCACCGAGCCGACGACGCCGAGCAGCAGGGCCTCGACGAGCACGGACCGGTTGACCTGGCGGCGACTGGAGCCGATGGCCCGCATCAGGCCGATCTCGCGGGTGCGCTGGGCGACCAGCATGGAGAAGGTGTTGATGATCAGGAAGATGCCGACCAGGAAGGCGATCCCGGCGAAGCCGAGCATCGCGTACCTCATGACGTTCATGAAGCCCTCGACGTCCTTCTGGTTGGCGTCGGCGGTCTCCTTGGCGGTCTGCACCTTGTAGGCGGCGCCGAGTTCGGCGGTCACGTTCTTCTTCAGCTGCGGGTCGGTCACGCCGGGCGCCGCGGTCACGTTGACGTTGGTGAAGACACCGGTCCGTCCGACCAGCGTCCGCTGCGCGGTCCTGGTGTCCAGGTAGAAGATCGCGGCACCGGGGTTGGTGACGGTGAAGTCGGCGATGCCGGAGATCTTCGCGGTGTGCGTGCCGACCGCGCTGATCACGCCGATCTCGTCGCCGAGCGTCAGGTGGTGCTTGTCGGCGGTGTCGGCGTCGACCATGATCTGGCCGGCGTTCCTCGGCGCCGTACCGGAGGTGATCTTCATGGTGCGGGCGTCGTTGGAGTTCCAGCTGCCGACGATGGTCGGGGCGCCGCTGGACGGCGACAGGCTGTCCTTCTCGGCGTCGACGACGGTCACGGTCGTCGAGAACACCGTTCCCTCCGCCGCCTTGACGCCCTGAGCCGCCCGGACCCGGGTGACCACCGAGGCGGGCATGACCGGCGGCCTGCCGTTGTCGGAGGTCGTCTCACCGGTGTCCGAGGCGCTCTTGGCGCTGACCGTCACGTCGGACGAGGTCGCCGCGAACAGCTTGTCGAACGTCGTGTTCATGGTGTCGGTGAACACCAGCGTGCCGCACACGAACGCCACCGACAGCAGCACGGCGACCGCCGACAGGGCCATCCGCCCCTTGTGCGCGAAGAAGTTGCGCATCGAGGTCTTCAGGACGGTCATGACGTACGCCCCCGCGCGTCGAAGTCCTTCATGCGGTCCAGGACGGAGTCCGCGGTGGGCTTGAACATCTCGTCGACTATCCGGCCGTCGGCGAGGTAGAGCACGCGGTCGGCGTAGGAGGCGGCCACCGGGTCGTGGGTGACCATGACGATCGTCTGGCCGAGTTCGTCCACGGAGCGGCGCAGGAAGCCGAGGACCTCCGCGCCCGCGCGGGAGTCGAGGTTTCCGGTCGGCTCGTCACCGAAGATGATCTCGGGGCGGGCGGCGAGGGCGCGCGCCACGGCGACGCGCTGCTGCTGACCGCCGGAGAGCTGTGTGGGGCGGTGCCTGAGCCGGTCCGCGAGCCCCACGGTGGTGACCACGCGGTCCAGCCACTCCTTGTCGGGCCGGCGCCCGGCGATGTCCATGGGGAGCGTGATGTTCTCCAGCGCGTTCAGCGTCGGCAGCAGGTTGAACGCCTGGAAGATGAACCCGATCCGGTCCCGGCGCAGCTTGGTGAGCTTCTTGTCCTTCAGGCCGGTGATCTCGGTCTCGTCCAGATAGATCTGACCGCTGGTCACGGTGTCGAGTCCGGCGAGGCAGTGCATCAGGGTGGACTTGCCGGACCCCGAGGGGCCCATGATCGCGGTGAACTGCCCCCGCGCGATGTCCACGTCGACATGGTCCAGGGCGACGACGCGGGTCTCACCGGACCCGTACGCCTTGACGACCTGCCGCGCCCGCGCGGCAACGGCCGTACGCCCTCCAGTACCCCCGTGCCTGGGAATGGTCACAGCCGATGTCACGGTATGTCTCCTAAGTCGGTCAGCGAACGGGCAGCGCTGTGCTGCGCCTTGCTGAAGTGCGGTTGGTACGACGATCAGTACGGCGATCGGTACGACGACGAGTCTCGCGGTGGGCGGGGCCGCTCCGCGCTGGTGCGAAGCCCCGTCTTTCCCGGGGGAAAACCCCACCCCCGGCGGTTCGGTCAGCCGCCCCCCGGCGGCGTAAGACCAGGTTAAGGACGACGGGGGTGCCGTCTCGTCCTCCGGCGGTACGACCCCTCCCCGAGCCCTGGTACGGAGAACCCCCTAGGGGTCGTCCACCGTCGGGTGGAGACGTTCTCAGGGTCCGGCTCCACCCTCTGCCGGCCGCAGCCGCCACCCTCCCGCCACGTCAGGCGCAGGCGCAGGTGCGTTTCCGGCAGGCGGACGCGTACTCCCGCCGGGTGGAGGCGGGTGGGAAGCTGTCGTACGGGATCTGGCCGCACGCGAGACGCGTGCACCCGGCACGGATGCGTGGGGGACGCAGGAGGAGGGGGCAGGCGTGGGGAGTACGACGCCCGCGACACGCGCTGCCGGGCGGCAGGCCGGGACGGGCCGGCGGGGGGCCGTGGTGGCCGCGCTGATGCTCGCCATGGCGCTGGCCGCGCTCGACTCCACCGTCGTCTCCACCGCCGTACCGCAGATCGTCGGGGACCTCGGCGGGTTCTCGGTCTTCTCCTGGCTGTTCTCCGGCTATCTGCTGGCCGTGACGGTGACGCTGCCGGTGTACGGCAAGCTCTCCGACACCTTCGGCCGCAAACCGGTGCTGGTGGCGGGCGCGGCGGTGTTCCTGCTGGGGTCGCTGCTGTGCGCGGCCGCCTGGAACATGGGCGCGCTGATCGCGTTCCGGATCGTGCAGGGGCTCGGCGGCGGTGCGTTGCAGGGCACCGTGCAGACCCTCGCGGCCGACCTGTACCCGCTGGAGGACCGGCCGAAGATCCAGTCGAAGCTGTCCACGGTGTGGGCGGTGTCGGCGGTCGCCGGGCCCGGGCTCGGCGGGGTGCTGGCCACCTACGCGGACTGGCGGTGGATCTTCCTGATCAACCTGCCGATCGGTGCGGCGGCGCTCTGGCTGATAGCGCGTCACCTCCACGAGCCGGAGCGTGCGCCGCGCACGCCCCCGCGGGTGGACTGGGCGGGGGCGTCGGCGGTCTTCGCGTGCGGGGGCGTGCTGCTGACGGCGCTCGTGCAGGGCGGGGTGGCGTGGGCCTGGTGGTCCGCGCCCTCGTGCGTGCTGTTCGGCGCCGGGCTCGCGCTGGCGGCGCTCGTGGTGCGGATCGAGCGCCGGGCGGCCGAGCCGATCATCCCGGGGTGGGTGTGGCGGCGCCGGACGATCGCGGCCGTCAACCTGGCGCTGGGCGCGCTGGGCCTGCTGATGGTGGCGCCGACGGTGTTCCTGCCGACGTACGCGCAGTCGGTGCTCGGCCTCGCTCCGGTGGCCGCCGGGTTCGTCCTGTCGGTGTGGACGCTGACCTGGCCGCTCTCGGCTGCCCTCAGCCAGCACGTGTACCGGCGCATCGGCTTCCGCGACACCGCGCTGCTCGGCATCGGCGCGGCCACGCTGGTCCTGTTCGCGTTCCCGTTCCTGCCCTACCCCGGGTCGGCCTGGCAGCCGACGCTGCTGATGTGCCTGCTGGGCGCCGCGCTGGGCCTGTTCCAGCTGCCGCTGATCGTCGGGGTGCAGTCGACGGTCGGCTGGGCGGAGCGGGGCACCACGACCGCGTCGGTGCTGTTCTGCCGGCAGACCGGGCAGACGCTCGGCGCCTCGCTGTTCGGCGCGGTCGCCAACGGGGTGCTGGCGGCCCGGCTGGGCGGCTCGGGCGACCTCGACTCCGTCACGCGCGCGCTGGACGACGGAACGGCCCCCGGTGCCACCCGGCACGCGATCGCGGACGCGGTCCACGCGGTGTACCTCGGCGCGGCGTGCGCCGCCGCACTGGCGTTCCTGGTGCTGCTGTTCGTGGCGCCCCGGCGCTTCCCCGTCCTCGACGACTGACTCCCACCCCAGGGTTAACGCGGGTAACACCCGAGGTCAGACGCGTCCTGATGAAGTAAGCGCATACCGACCGCCCAGTTCGGGGAAAACAGCGCACATCTCGGATACCTGCGGGTAACGTGCGTGCCCCGCTCCCTCCTCTCCCTGCGGTCCGCCGCCACGGACCCGAGCCACGCAAGGAGCACCGGGATGTCCCACGACCCCTGTCCGTCCGACCCGCCGCGACTGACCTATCCCTGGGCGCCGTCGCCGCCCGAGCCGCCACTGCCCCGCCACGTGCCGCACCGGGAGCCGGTCGGCCACCACAGCGACCTGCGCGTGCTGCGCGGCGCCTACCGCCTCCAGAGACGCGCCGCGACCCTCACCGCGCTCGGCTACTTCACGCTGTTCCTGGTGCTGTCGGCGTTCGCGCCGGGCGTGATGACGAGCACGGTCGCCGACGGCGTACCCGCGGGACTGCTGCTGGCGCTCCTGCAACTGCCCGTCACCTGGCTGGCGATCGTCCTGTACGAGCGCACCGCCCGCCGCCATGTCGACCCGCTCGCCGACCGCATCCGCAGAACCACCGAACTGGACGCCAGGCGGGGAGCCGTGCGGTGACCGGGTTCAGCGACTCCGCGCAGTCCATGTCGCTGGTCGCCTTCACCGTCGTCGCCACGCTCACCCTGCTGCTGTGCGTGATGACCGGCCCGGACCGCGACGACCTCGACGAGTTCTACACCGGCTACAGCTCCCTCTCCCCGCTGCGCAACGGCCTCGCCATCGCCGGCGACTACATCTCCGCGGCCACCGTCCTCGGCACCGGAGGCGTGATCGCCCTGTGCGGCTACGACGGCGTGGTGCTCGCCCTCAGCACCGCGCTGTCGCTGCTGCTGCTGATGTTCCTGCTGGCCGAACCGCTGCGCAACGCGGGCCGGTTCACCATGGGCGACGCGCTCGCCCGGCGGATGCCCGGCCGTTCGGTACGGATCGCGGCCTGCGCGGTCACCATCGCCGCCCTGCTGCCGCTGATGCTGGTCCAACTCGCGGGCGCCGGACAGCTGATGGCCTTCGTCCTCGGCTTCTCCGACGCGGCCGTAGAGACCGGCTGCGTCGTCGGCCTCGGCGCCCTGATGATCAGTTACGCGGCCATCGGCGGCATGAAGGGCACCGCCCTCATCCAGATCCTGAAGATCGTCATGCTGCTCGGCTCCGGCACCGTGGTCGCCGTACTGGTCCTGCACCGCTTCGACTGGGACCCGGGCGCCCTGCTCACCGCGGCGGCCGAGGGCAGCGGCACCGGCACCGCCTTCCTGCACTCGGGCCTCCAGTTCACCGGCGGTCCCGCACCCCGGCTGGACATGATCAGCTCGGAGCTGACCATCGTCCTCGGCGGCGCCTGCCTGCCGCACATCACCATGCGCATGTACACCGCCTCCAGCGCCCGCCAGGTGCGCCGTTCGATGTCCTGGGCCGTGTCGTGCGTGGCCCTGTTCGTGCTGATCGTCAGTGTCGTCGGGTTCGGCGCCACCGCCCTGCTCGGCCGGGCCGCCGTCGCCGCCGCCGACCCGCAGGGCAACACCGCCTACCTGCTGGGCTCGCGCGCGGCGTTCGGATCCGGCGTGTCGACGGCCGAGACCCTGCTCTTCACCACCGTCACCGCGGCGGTCTTCCTGACCCTGCTGGCCTCCGTCGCCGGCATGATCCTCGCCTGCGCCAACTCCCTCGCCCACGACGTCCTCGCCACCCGCGGCCGGGAGCTGCCCGCCCGCCGCGAGATGACCCTGGCGCGCGTCTCCGCGCTGGCCATAGGAGTCCCCACGATCCTGCTGGCGGTCCTGGTGCAGCACCACAGCCTGCAGCCCCTGGTCACCCTCTCCTTCTGCCTCGGCGCCTCCGCCCTCGCCCCCGCCCTGGTCTACGGGCTCTTCTGGCGCCGCTACACCCGCACCGGTCTGCTCTGCACGCTCCTCGGCGGCAGCCTCACCGTGCTGCTCCTGATGCCCGGCACGAACCTGGTCTCGGGAGCGCCGAGCGCCGCCTTCCCGCACTCCGACTTCAACTGGTTCCCGTTCACCACCACCGGCATCGTCTCCATCCCGGCCGGCTTCCTGCTGGGCTGGCTGGGCACGGTCGCCTCCGGCCGGAGCGGGGCCGCGGAACAGCGGCGGCAGTACGAGGCGGTGGAGGGCTGGATCCTGGCGGGAGCCGGGCGCCGCGGGGCGTGACGGGCACGCCCCGTGGGCTGCGGTGCCGCGAGGGGCGCTATTCCGCCGCCGCGCGCCCCGTCAGGGTCATCAGGCTGTCCCGCATGTGGTCCATGTGCGCCTGGACGTCGTCCCAGGTCTCCCCGTGCTCACGCAGCACCCGTTCGGTCTCGCGCGCGATGCGCTCCTCACGCAGCCGCGCCTCCGTGAGGATCTCGGCGGCACGGGCGTGGGCCTCCTCCTCGGAGCGCCGCGCCGACTCCTCCGCCTCCTCCAGGGCCCGCTCCGCCTCCTCCAGGGCGGCCTCGGCGCGGGCGATGCGCTCGGCGTTGTGCGCGTCGACCGCGGCGGCGCTCGCGACCTCCTCGCGCTCCGCCTCGGCCCACATCTCCGCCTGCTGCCTGGCCTGGTCCGCCAGCATCGCCGCGGTGCGCTGCCGCACCTCGCGCAACGCCGCCAGCGCCTCGCCGCGCATCTCCTTCACCTCGAGACGGGCCCCGATACGGATGTCGTCCGCCTCGGCACGCGCGGCGAGGAGCAGCCGGCGGGCGTGTTCCTCGGCGTCCGCGCGGAGCGCGTCGGCCTCCTCCTGAGCCGTGCAGCGCGCGTTCTCGGCCCGCTCCGCGGACTGCGCGACCCCGTCCGTCAGCTCCCGCCGGGCGTTGCCCCGCAGCGCCGCCGCCTCGTCCTGCACCAGCCGGAACACCCGCTGGGCGCGGTCCCCGAGCGCCTCGTAGGACTGGGGCGGCAGCTCCGCGACGGCGGTGCGCAGCCGCTCGGCCTCCGCGCCCATGTCCTTGGCGAGCACGGTGAGCCGCGCGGCCCGCTCCCATGCCGCGTCCCGGTCCTCGGAGAGCGCCGCCAGGAACGACTCGACCTGCTCGGGGCGGTAGCCACGCCCCCGGACGGTCGCGAATTCGTACGGCGACATCGATGCGCTGCTCACCCTGGGTACCCCTCTCCACCGGACCGCACGAATGATGATTTCGCGCACATCTTGATGGATGGGACGTAAGTGTTCATAACGCGACACTCCGCAGAGATGTCACGGCCGAAGCACCCCACGGCAGAACCGGGCACGCGAACACGCCAGGGGGCGCGCGGATTCAGCCGCGCGCCCTCCGGCAGCGGGTCGGCAGCCGGCACGGAAACGCGCGCACGCACGTGGGGCCGGTCCGGTCGCCCGACCGGACCGGCCCCACCGGTCTTCCTGCCGCCGCCCTACAACAGCCCGTCCCACATCTGTTCCAGCAGCACCGACCACCAGCTCTCCGGCGAACCCAGCGCCGCCGGGTCCAGGGAGGCCAGCTGGGCCTGGAAGTCGACGGTCCAGCGGCCCGCCTGCTCCTGGTTCAGACCGAACCTGAGACGCCACATCCGGCCCAGCAGCGCCAGGCAGCGCGCGAACTCCGGCAGCCCGGTGTTGACGAACTGCGGCGGCACGGACGCCCCGCCCGGCCCGGCCTCCACCGGAACGGCCACGATGTTCGCGGTGCCGTACTGCACACACACCGCCTTGCCGAAGTCGGTGCCCATGACGAGGTACGACCCCGCGTCCGGCGCCGGCCGCACACCGCGTTCCTGCGCCAGCTCCGCCAGCGTCGGCACCGGCCGGCCCGGCTGGGCCTGCGCCCAGAAGAACGGCCCCATGTCCAGCGGCAGGCCCGCCGCGACCAGCATGTGCGCCACGATCGGCGGCACGCCCTGCCGGTCCACCGCCGCCTGCTCGAAGCGGAACACGCCAGGACCGAACGCCGCGCCCAGCTCCTGCGCGATCGCCTCCGGCGGGATCGGCGGCGCCGCCTGCACCTGCGGCAACGGCGCCCGCACCGGCGCGGGCCGCGCCGGACCCGCGGCCACCTGGTGCAACTCGCCCTGGTGCGCCAGCAGCTGACGCATCCCCTGCTGCCGGCTCGCGTGGTCCGTCCCGTACGGCGCGATGCTCGCCAGCCGGGCCTGCGGCCACTGCTCCCGGATCATCCGCGCGCAGTAGGCCCCCGGCAGCTCGCACGGCTCCAGCTCCGTGTGCAGTTCCAGCACCTGGTCCGGCGGCACGTTCATGGCCCGCAGCTCGTGGTAGATCTGCCACTCCGGATGCGGTGTGCCCGGCGCGGAACGCCGGATCAGCTGCTGCTCCGAGCCGTCCTGCGCCCGGTAGCGCAGCACCGCCTGGTAGCCCGGACCGACCGTCGGCTGCCCCTGCTGCGGGTAGCCGTACGCCGGCGGCTGCCCACCGGGCCCCGGCTGCCCGGGCGGCGGCATGGCACCCGGCGGCATGGGCGGCGGCATCTGCGGAGCGCCCGGCGGCATGCCGGGGGCGCCCGGAGCGCCCACCGGGGGCGCGGCCAGCACGGTCTCCGCATGGTGAACCGCCCCCTGCGCGCCACCGGCCGAGCCGTGCGGACCGGGCGCGGGAGGCATGCCGGGGGCAGCCGGCGGCTGCTGCGGGGCGCCGGGGGCGCGCGGGGGCTGGGGTGCGCCGGTGCCGCCCGGCGCGGGGGGTACGCCAGGGGCGCCCGGTACTCCGGGAGCGCCGGGCGGGTTCGGCACACCAGGGGCGCCCGCAGCACCACGCGCGCCCGGCGCACCAGGCGTGCCAGGGGCACCCGGCGGCTGCGGCGCGCCCGGTCCCATCCCGCTCGGGTCGGCCATCATCGTGGCCGCGCGGTGAACGTCGCCCGGCGGCGTACCGCCCGGAGTACCCGGACCACCCAGCGGGTTGGAAGCACCCGGCGGGGTCCCCGGACCGGCCGGGGCCTCGGGCCCGCCGGGACCGGTGGCCGACACCATCTGCGTGGGCGCGTACCCGCCCGGCGCGGGCGGCTCGGACGGACCCCCGAGACGGACGCCCGGCGCACCCGGGACACCCGGCGGCGGAGGCGGCGCACCGGCTCCGCCACGACCCCTGCGCGGAGGCGGAGCGGCCCTGCTGGTCGCGGCGTCCGCTATGTCACCGGCGTTCGGCGCGAGCCGCCGCCCCGGCGTGGCCGGACCGGCGGGAGGCTGGGGAGCATGCGGAGACGGGGCCACGTCGGGAGCACCGGCGGACGCCTGCGGATAGCCGTATCCGGGTGCGGCCGGTGGCTGCGGATACCCGTACGAGGAACCCTCCGGCCCCTGCGGACCGCCGGCCGCGCCCGACGGGGGCGTGCCCGGAGCGGACGGGGGCTGCGGGTGGGCGTACGAGGAGGCCGCCGGTGCCTGTGGGCCGCCGGGCGCGATCGGAGCGGCCGGTCCCTGCGGATATCCGTACGAGGAACCCCCGGACCCCTGCGGACCACCGGGCGTGCTCGGCGGGGGCGTGCCCGGAGCGGACGGGGGCTGCGGGTGGGCGTACGACGGGGGGCCCTGCGGGGGCTGCGGGGGCGTGTTGCCCCGCGGTGCTCCGGGTGCCCCTGCCGCGCCACCCGCGGCTCCGGGTGCTCCGGGTGCTCCCGGCGCCTTCGGGTCGTCGAGCGCCGGGGAGACCGCCGTACGCGGCAGTTGGCTGCCGCCGGTCATCAGGGCCGTCTCGGCATCCCCCAGGGCGCCGTCGTCGGCGTCGCTCAGCGGCGGCGCGAACACCGTCGCCGGCAACGGGACGGAACGGTCCTCGCCCGCGTCGGCGTTGGTGTCGGTACCGGCCCAAGGGGTCGCACCGGCGGACGCGTTGTGCACGCCCGGCGCACCCGAAGCCTCTCGCGCCCCGACAGACGCCCCGGCACCGACGCCAGCACCGGCACCGGCACCGGCACCCGCACCAGCGCCCGCACCAGCCGCCGGCACCCCGGTCTGCGTCTCGGCAAGCCCGATGGGGGCGGGCCCGGTGCCCGCCCCGGCGTCGGATCCCGCGCGGGGGCCCGCCGGCGTGTCCTCGCCCTCCGGCCGCCGGTCCGGGATGCCCAGCTTGTCGGCCGCCTCCTGGAGCCACTCCGGCGGACTCAGCAGGAACGACGTCTGGTTCAGGTCCACCCGCGCGGCCGGCGCCGGCGCCGCGTCGGCGACCTCCGCCTCACGGCCGTACTCCTCCTCGTACCGGCGGATCACCTCACCCACCGGCAGCGCGGGCCACAGCGTGGCCTCTCCGCTGTCCCGGGCGATGACCAGCCGCTGCCCGCCCGCGTCCGAACGCGGGCCGTCCGCGCGGTCCTCGCCCCACACCACGAACCCGAGGCCGAACTCCCGTACCCGCACCTCACGATGCTGGTACGCGGGCACGTCCCCGTTGATCCACTCCTCCGCGCGCTCCTGCGCCTGCGCGAACGTCACCATGCCGAAACTCACTCCCCCGCGTCAGCAGGGACGGCACGCGCGAAACCGCCGTCCACCATCAGGTTCGCCACCGTCTCCAGCTCCGGCGGTGACCCCGCCAGCCGCGACAGGAACACGTCGAAGTCCTCACCGCACGGCAGCAACAGCCGCTCCACCCGCTCCGCCGGCGGCCACGCGGGATCCACGTCGCGCACGTCGTCGTACGCGCAGAACCACACCGAGCCCAGCCGGTCGCCCTTCACCTTCACCGCCACCAGACCGCCCTGCACGAAGCAGACGCCGAGGTAGTCCTTGGTCAGGTGGTCCCGCAGGCACTTGTTCACGTACACGAGGTCGTTGACCGCCGCCTCGTCCCGGACCGTGAAGAACGGCTGGTCGAACAGCAGGCCCAGGTCGGCCAGCAGGGCCGTGCCCACCGGCGCGCACCCGCCCGCCGCCTTCAGGAAGGAACGGTAGGCGCCCGGCAGCCGGTACCCCAGGTCCTCCTCGACCCCCTGCACCTGCGACTCCGACACGGCCACACCCGACTTCGGCAGCCCGAAGTGCGCCGGCCGCGTCTCCTGCAACGGCCGCGTCCCCCGCTTCCCCTGGTCCACCTTCGCCGTCGCCACCCCACCGTGATGCCGCAGCAGCGCCTTCACCTCGACCGGAACCAGCTCCAGGCGCCGCGACCCCACCACGTGATGCCACGTCCAGCCGTGCGGTGTCGCCACCGCCGGCACCGTGTCCCACAGCTCATGACCGGAAGCCGCCAGCACCGCGTTCGCGGACACGAAGTCCGTCAGCCGCAGTTCGTCGACCCCGAAGCCCTCCGGCGGATCGGCGATCTCCGCCACCGCGCGCGCGTAGGGCGAGAAATCGGGGTAGCCACGCTCGTCGACACGTACCCCTCTCGGGTGACGTGCCGCCCGGACCGGATCCGGGAAATGCACGACCTGCCCGGCATAGGCCGCGTTCGGCGGCGCGGCCTGTCCCCCAGCCTGGCGGCTGGGCGGTGCCCCCAGCCCGAGCCGACCTGTCGTCATGACGGTTGCCCCCTGCGGCACTCTGTACGAGTCCGCACCACACCCCTGCGGCGCGCCACGGCCCGTATCCGGCTGTCTCTCCCACGTCCCAGACGCGTCGACCGCACCCATCGCGGTGCCGACAGCCTATGCGGTACGCGAACCCCGGTCACCGGGCCTCCGCTTCCGTGACCAGCCGTCACCCCGCCGTGACACCCTGCCCAAACCCGGGCGTGTCGCAGCGCCCCAGCTACCGCACCCGCCACGGGATTTGGCAGTCTGTGACTTTCGGGGGGATGCCCGGGAGGGGAAGACGATCATGAACGCCACACAGACGGGACCTCACAACGCCGTGCCCGGCGCGGCCCACAGCGCCTTCGGCGGCGACCCGCGCATCGGCTGGAGCAGCAGCGAAACACCTCTCGCGCCCACCCTCCAGCACCGCCGTGACGGCATTCTGCCCACCGTCGCCGCCGCCCTCTCCGTACGCGGCGCCACCCTCACCGGCACCGCCGCACGCGGCGACCAGCCGCCTGAGCTGCACCCGTTGGTCCAGGAGTTCCTCGACACCCTCCCCAGCGGACAGCGCGACCGCTTCACCGGCCGCTGCGCCGAGGCCATCCTCATCTCACGGCACATCACCACCGCCGACGCCGCCCGCAGCAAACGCGCCCTGCGCAAACCCATGACCAACGGCGAGGCCCGCAAAGCCCTCAAGCAGGCCAAGCTCACCGCCCGCCGGATACGCGAGGACGGCGACCCCCTGCACGGCAGCTTCGCCGCCCCCTGCCGGGCCTGCACCGCCCTCACCGCCCACTTCGGCGTCCGCGTCGTCGACCCCACCACCGACGACTGACACACGCCCGCACCCCGCAGCCCGCACCCCGCTCCCCACCCGACGCACCGCACCCCAACCGACACACCGCACCCGCACCCGCACCCGCACCCGCACCCGCACAGACACGAACGAAGGGCAGATGCACGCCGACCGCACCACGTCCCCCAGTCTCGGCCTCACCCGCCCCGGAGGACCCGCCACGCGCTTCTCCGCACCCGTCGAAGCCACCCTGCGCGCCGCCGGCTGGCAACCCGGACGCTGGGACATAAAGCAGGCCGAGATCTGGGCCGACGCCCTGCGCGAACACACCTCACCCGCCGGACACCGGCACGCCGTCTTCCCCGCCGCCGTGGAAGCCTGGGCCGAGTTCGGCGGCCTGCGCATCACCCCCGGCGGAACGGGCCGCCAGGTCGCCCCCGCCGCCCTGCACCTCGACCCCCTGCACGGCCTCCATCTCGCCCGCACCCTCGGCGACCTCGGCCGCGCACTGGACACCGAGGTCTGCCCACTCGGCGAGGAGACCGACACCCACTCCCTGCTGGCCGTCGACACCGAAGGCCGGGTCTACATCCTCGACCACACCGGCGACTGGTACGTCGGCCCCGACATCGACCACGCCCTGGCCGCCCTCATCGCGGGCATCGAGCCACAGCGCCTGACCACGCACAACTGACCGCCCACACCCGGACGACACGACACCCGGCCCCCGGTCAGACCGCCGGAATCACCGCCGACACCCGGAAACCCCCCGCGTCCGTCGGCCCCGACACGAACACCCCGCCCAGCCCCAGCACCCGCTCCCGCATTCCCACCAGACCGTTCCCCCCGGACGGCAGCCCGGCCGACGCCGCCGACGCCGGCTCCGGCGGCGGCTCGTTCTCCACCTGCATCGCGATCTCCGCCACCCGGTGCGCCAGCCGCACATGCGTCTTCGCGCCCGCCGCGTGCTTGTGGACGTTGGTCAGCGCCTCCTGCACCACCCGGAACGCCGTCTGCTCGATCTCCGCCGCGTACGACCGGACATCGCCCTCCACCGACAGGTCCACCACCATCCCCGCCGCCGCCGACTGCCCGATCAGCACATCGAGCTCCGACAGCCACGGCCCCTCCTCCTCGGCCACCCGCGAAGCCGCCGCCGCGGCCGCGGCCGCCACCCCCACCGCCGCCAACGGCACCGAACCCGACGCCGACGCCGACGCCGACACGACGGACACCGAGACCGAAGCGGACGCCGGCGCCGTACGGCGCTGAGCCGAATCCCCCGAGCGCAGCACCCCCAGCATCTCCCGCAACTCCGTCAACGCCTGGCGCCCCATGTCCCCCACCAGCGCCGCGTTCCTCACCGCCTTCTCCGGGTCCTTCCGCGCCACCGCCTGCAACGCCGCCGCGTGCACCACCATCAACGACACCCGGTGCGCGACCACGTCATGCATCTCCCGCGCGATCCGCGTGCGCTCCTCACCCCGCGCCCACTCCGCGCGCTCCTCCGCGCGCTCCGCGAGCAGCTGCAACTCCCGCTCCAGGCTGTCCGCCCGCTCCCGCAGGCTCTCCATCAGCCGGCGCCGCGCACCCACGTACAAGCCGAGCAGCAACGGCGGCGCCGTCAGCCCGAGGGACGTGGTGACCGCCGCGAACGGGACGAACCAGTCCCCCAGCGTCAGATCCCCCCGCGCCATGTCCTGCTTCACCCGCACGAACGTCACGATCATCGTGCCGACCAGCGACATCCCCGCCAGCGCCACGATGATCCGGCGCGGCAGCTCCGCCGCGGCCAGCGTGTACAGGCCGACGATGCCCATCAGGAAGCCCATCTGGGCCGGCGTGACCGCGATCGCGACCAGGACGACGGCGATCGGCCACTTCCTGCGCAGCAGCAGGACCGAACCGGCCAGCAAACCGAACACGATCCCCGCCGACAGCGGGACCCCGGCGTCCCGCGCGAACGGGATGCCCTCCGCGCCGCACTCCAGCGCCGACACCAGGGCGAGCGCCCCGTCCAGAACCGCACTACGCCACCGCGACCACCACCACGGCCCGGTCAAGGCCGTCGCGTGGTCTGCCCCCGTCGTGGTCATGCGTCCAGCCTACGGGCGCGAGGGTGGGCTTTTCCGGTGAGTTTCGTCTACTGCCCTACACCACACTCCGTAACCGAACAACACCGAAACCCACCACAACCCCTCGAACTGCTGAACCACCCCCGTTCGAACCCGGAATGGGGCATTCCGCCTGGACGGTATGCCTATGGCACATCTACAGAGCAAGTACCAGAACTTCGAGGGACTACGGGAGCAGGCGGTGGCGCTACGACGGACCGGACTCAGCCGCCGCCAGATCCGCGACCGCCTCCACATCCACAACAACGACATCCTCAACCGCCTCCTGGAGGGCGAGCCCCCGCCGGACTGGACCAAGCGCCCGAACGCAAAGGACGACCTGAGGGCCAGGGCACGGGAGCTTCGGCTCCAGGGCTGGACCTACGACCAGATCCAGGTGGAGCTGGGCTGCTCGAAGAGCTCGATCTCGTTGTGGGTACGGGATCTGCCGACGCCGGAGCGCAGAAAGCGGACCCGTGAAGAGGCTTCGGCCATCGCCAAGCGCGGCTGGGAAGCCACGCTGAGGTTGAGGGACGAAGAGCGACACCAGACCAAACTCCTGGCAGCACAGGAGATTGGGCAGATGGCCGACCGCGAACTGTTCCTGGTCGGTGTGGGGCTCTACTGGGCCGAGGGTTCGAAGAGCAAGCCGTATCGGCGCCAGGAACGGGTCACCTTCGTGAACAGCGACCCCGACATGATCAGCCTGTACCTGGCCTGGCTCCGTCTACTCGACGTCAAACCCGAGCGACTCAAGTTCGCCGTCCACATCCACGAAACCGCCGACGTTGCGGCCGCCGAGGAGTTCTGGGCGAACCACGTGTGCACCGAGAGGACTGCGTTCCTCAAGACCACCATCAAGAAGCACAACCCGAGCACGAACCGGAAGAACATCGACGAGAACTACTACGGCTGCCTCCGCATCGATGTTCGCGGCGGAGCCGACTTGTACCGTCGCATCGAAGGCTGGTGGTCTGGCATGGTGGTGGAGGCCAAGCGACGAACCGCGTAGGCTGCACTCCGTAATCCCCCGTGGTGTAATCGGCAACACGCGTCGCTTTGGACGATGTATTTCAGGTTCGAGTCCTGGCGGGGGAGCCATGCTCGGTTCGGGCCCTGACAGCACCGTCAGGGCCCGCTCTCATGTCGTCCATGAGGCGCCCCGGTATCCTGCGGATGTCACCCCCACCCGTCCAAAAAGCCGAAGGGCACATCCGTGAGCGCCATTCGCCCGGCAGCCGTCGTCGTTCTCGCAGCGGGTGAGGGCACCCGTATGAAGTCGGCCACACCCAAGGTCCTGCACCAGATCTGCGGCCGTTCCCTGGTGGGCCATGTGCTCGCCGCCTCCCGCGAGTTGGACCCGGAGCACCTGGTCGTCGTCGTCGGGCACGCGCGCGAGCAGGTCGCCGCGCATCTCGGCGAGGTCGACGCGACCGTCCGTACCGCCGTGCAGGAGCAGCAGAACGGCACCGGGCACGCCGTGCGGATGGCGCTGGAGGAGCTGGGCGGGGCCGTCGACGGGACCGTGGTCGTGGTCTGCGGGGACACCCCGTTGCTCACCGGGGAGACGCTGACGGCGCTCGCGGAGACGCACCACGCCGACGGCAACGCGGTGACCGTGCTGACGGCGGAGGTGCCGGACGCGACCGGTTACGGCCGTATCGTGCGCGACGCCGGTTCCGGTGCCGTGACGGCGATCGTGGAGCACAAGGACGCCGACGAGGCGCAGCGGGCGATCCGGGAGATCAACTCCGGGGTGTTCGCGTTCGACGGGCAGTTGCTGGCGGACGCGCTGGGCAAGGTGCGGACGGACAACAGTCAGGGTGAGGAGTACCTGACCGACGTGCTGGGGATCCTGCGGGAGGCCGGGCACCGGGTCGGGGCGTCGGTGGCGGTGGACCACCGGGAGATTTCGGGGATCAACAACCGGGTGCAGCTGGCCCAGGCGCGTCGGATCCTGAATGACCGGCTGCTGGAGCGGGCGATGCTCGCCGGGGTGACGGTCGTCGATCCGGCGACCACGTGGGTGGACGTGACGGTGACGTTCGGGCAGGACGTCGTCGTGCATCCGGGGACGCAGCTGCACGGCAGTACGCATCTGGCCGAGGGTGCGGAGGTCGGGCCGAACAGCCGGCTGCGGGACACCCGGGTCGACGCGGGGGCGCGTGTCGACAACACGGTGTCCGACTCGGCGCACATCGGTGCGAACGCGTCGGTGGGGCCGTACGCCTATCTGCGGCCGGGGACCCGGCTGGGGGCGAAGGGCAAGATCGGTACGTACGTGGAGACGAAGAACGCCTCGATCGGTGAGGGGACGAAGATCCCGCACCTGTCGTACGTGGGTGACGCGACGATCGGGGAGTACTCGAACATCGGTGCGGCGAGCGTGTTCGTCAACTACGACGGGGAGAGCAAGCATCACACCACCGTCGGGTCGCACTGCAAGACGGGGTCGGACAACATGTTTGTGGCTCCTGTCACGGTCGGGGACGGCGCGTACACCGCTGCCGGGTCCGTGATCACGAAGGATGTGCCGCCCGGTTCGCTTGCCGTGGCCCGTGGCCAGCAGCGGAATATCGAGGGTTGGGTGGCCCGGAAGCGTCCGGGGAGCGCGGCGGCGAAGGCGGCTGAGGCGGCTTCCCGGCAGGGCGCGAGCGAGGACTGACCGGAAACAGGTGCGCCGAAGACGTCGTACCGTGATAAGTGCACACCCGCACCTAACCAGCTGATTCGGCCCTCCGCGTCCGGCGCGGGGGCCGCCGGACCTCCAGCTGTACGGCTGAGAACCTCTGAGGAGACAGTGCTGTGACCGGGATCAAGACGACCGGCGAGAAGAAGATGATGTTCTTCTCCGGCCGCGCCCACCCCGAGCTTGCCGAGGAGGTCGCCCACCAGCTGGGTGTCGGGGTCGTCCCGACGAAGGCCTTCGACTTCGCGAACGGTGAGATCTACGTTCGCTACCAGGAGTCGGCGCGTGGTGCCGACTGCTTCGTGATCCAGAGCCACACGGCTCCGATCAACCAGTGGATCATGGAGCAGTTGATCATGATCGACGCGTTGAAGCGGGCGTCGGCGCGGTCCATCACGGTGATCGTGCCGTTCTACGGTTACGCGCGGCAGGACAAGAAGCACCGGGGCCGTGAGCCGATCTCGGCGCGGCTGATCGCGGATCTGATGAAGACGGCGGGTGCGGACCGGATTCTCACGGTCGATCTGCACACGGATCAGATCCAGGGTTTCTTCGACGGTCCGGTGGACCATCTGTTCGCGCTTCCGCTGCTCGCGGACTACGTGGGCTCGAAGGTGGACAAGGACAAGCTGACGATCGTGTCTCCGGACGCCGGCCGGGTGCGGGTGGCGGACCGGTGGTGCGACCGGCTGGGTGCGCCGCTGGCGATCGTGCACAAGCGCCGTGACAAGGACGTGGCGAACCAGGTGACGGTGCACGAGGTCGTGGGTGAGGTCGAGGGCCGGGTGTGCGTTCTGGTCGACGACATGATCGACACCGGTGGCACGATCTGTGCGGCCGCGGACGCGTTGTTCGCGCATGGTGCGGAGGACGTCATCGTGACGGCGACGCATGGTGTGCTGTCGGGTCCGGCGGCGGACCGGCTGAAGAACTCGCGGGTGAGCGAGTTCGTGCTGACGAACACGCTGCCGACGCCGGGTGAGCTGAGCCGGGATCTGGACAAGATCACGGTGCTGTCGATCGCGCCGACGATCGCGAGTGCGGTGCGTGAGGTGTTCGAGGACGGTTCGGTGACGAGCCTGTTCGACGAGCAGTGAGTGTGCAGTGAGCTGTAAAAACGCTTCTGCATGATCGTCGGCGTCCGGTGGACGCCGGCCGACGCTGATCGATTTCTCTGTGGCCTCCCGTGCCGAGTACACTTCCCCAGTTGCTCGGCGAGGGAGGCCACGCCTCCGTTATCGACGCGCTCTTCGTAGCAGGCCGTTCGTGGCCGGGTGACCCTGTCCGTGTCTACCTCTACGAGGAGTGATCAACATGTCCGAGGTGAAGATCTCCGCCGAGTCGCGCACCGAGTTCGGCAAGGGCGCCGCCCGCCGTATCCGCCGTGACTCCAAGGTCCCCGGTGTCCTGTACGGCCACGGTTCGGACCCGCTGCACCTCACCCTTCCGGGTCACGACCTGCTGCTCGCGCTGCGCACGCCGAACGTCCTGATCTCCCTGGACATCGACGGCAAGACCAACGAGCTGGCGATCCCGAAGTCCGTGCAGCGCGACCCGATCAAGGGCTTCCTGGAGCACGTCGACCTGCTGCTGGTCAAGCGCGGCGAGAAGGTCACGGTCGAGATCCCGGTGCACACCGAGGGCGAGCTGGCCGCCGGCGGCAACCTGCTGGAGCACGTGCTCAACGCGCTTCCGGTCGAGGCCGAGGCCACCCACATCCCCGAGGCCGTCACCGTGTCCGTCGAGGGCCTGGAGGCCGGCGCCTCCGTCCTCGCCAAGGACATCACCCTGCCGTCCGGCGTGACCCTGGCCGTCGAGGAGGACGCGGTCGTCCTCCAGGTGCTGGCCGCGCAGGCGGAGGAGGCGGCCGAGGGCGCCGAGGGCGAGGCCGAAGAGGCCGCCGAGGCCTGATCCTCACCGTCGTTTCATCGTTCGTCAGCCGCTGCTTCCTCCCGGGAGCGGCGGCTGGCGCGTATCAAGGAGACATGGACGTGACCACCCCCGCCAACGCCCCCTGGCTGATCGTCGGGCTCGGCAATCCCGGGCCCGAGTACGCCGCCAACCGGCACAACGTCGGGTTCATGGTCGTGGACCTGGTCGCCGACCGGATCGGCGGGAAGTTCAAGCGGGCCGGGAAGGCGCAGGCGCAGGTCGTGGAGGGGCGGCTCGGGGCGCCGGGGCCGGCCGGCCGGCGGGTGATCCTGGCCAAGCCGATGTCGTTCATGAATCTGTCCGGCGGGCCGGTGAACGCGCTGCGCGACTTCTACAAGGTGCCGCTCGCCAACATCGTGGCGGTCCACGACGAGCTGGACATCGACTACGGCACCCTGCGCCTCAAGCTGGGCGGTGGCGACAACGGCCACAACGGGCTGAAGTCGATGACGAAGGCGATGGGGGCGGACTACCACCGACTGCGGTTCGGGATCGGGCGTCCTCCGGGTCGTATGCAGGTGGCGGACTTCGTGCTGAAGGACTTCTCCCCGGCCGAGCGCAAGGAGCTGGACTACTTCGTGGACCGCGCGGCCGACGCGGTGGAGGCGCTGGTGACCGAGGGTCTGGAGCGGGCGCAAAGCGCGTACAACTCCTGACTTGTCCCCTACGGAAGTTGACCGGCCGTAGGGGTATGGCCAATGATCCCGGCCATGCCTGCTGCCTCAGCCGCCTCTTCCCGTACGGCTCCGGTCGACGCCCTGCGTGTCGTGTCGATGGGCGCGGTCGCCGTGCTGATCCTGGTCGCCGGAGTGTGGGGCTCCTGGGGCACCGCGCAGCACGTGATGCTGACGAAGGGCAAGGAGCAGGGCACGGTCAAGGTGACCTCGTGCGGTGCGGACACCTGCACGGGACCGTTCACCCCCGTCTCGCCCGGCGCCTCGGCGCGCTCCGGTGTGGTCATCGGCAAGTCGGTCGCGGTGCGCAAGGGGCAGACGTACGACGTGGTCGTGAAGCCCGGTACCGACGAGGTGGTCCGGTCCGGTCCCGCCGGGTTCCTGTACTCCTGGGTGCCGTTCGGCGGTGCGCTGCTGCTGGCGTCGGTGGTGGTGGCCGGCGGGCTGCGGCTGACCCGGCCGGCGTGGGTGCTGGGCGGTTCGGGGCTGGCGCTGCTCACGGCGGCCTTCGTGACGGTGCGGTAGACGGACACGGCTGTGCCCCCGGGGGTACGACCCCGGGGGCACAGCCGTGTGCGGAGGCGGTGGTCAGCCGGTGTTGCGCAGGCCCGCCGCCACGCCGTTGACCGTGAGGAGCAGGGCGCGTGCGAGCAGCGGGTCGGGGTCGGCGCCCGCGGCGGCCTCGTCGCGCTGGCGCTTGAGCAGGGCGACCTGGAGGTAGGAGATCGGGTCCAGGTAGGCGTCGCGGATGGTGAAGGTCTGCTTGAGGACGGGGGTGGCGTCCAGCAGCTCGGACTCACCGGTGATCTTCAGGACCTCGGCGACGGTCAGCTCGTGCTCGGCCCTGATGGTGTCGAACACGTGCTTGAGCTCGTCGGGGACGAGGGTGTCGACGTAGTGCTGGGCGATCCGCAGGTCCGTCTTGGCGAGGGTCATCTCGACGTTGGAGACGAAGTTCCGGAAGAAGTGCCACTGTTCGTGCATCTCGTCCAGGACGGTGTCGAGGCCGGCCTCGCGCAGCGCCTTCAGGCCGGAGCCGACGCCGAACCAGCCGGGGACGATCTGCCGGGACTGGGTCCAGCCGAACACCCAGGGGATGGCCCGCAGGCCGTCGAGCGAGACGCCGGAGCCGGGGCGGCGGGAGGGGCGGGAGCCCAGGTGCAGGTCGGCGAGCTGGTCCACCGGCGTCGACGCGAGGAAGTACGTCGGCAGGTCCGGGTCCTCCACCAGGCGGCGGTAGGCGGCGTGGGCGGCGTCGGAGACGACGTCCATGGCCGCGTCCCAGCGGGCGAGGGCCTCCACGGACTGGCGGGGGGCGGTGTGCAGGGCGGAGGCCTGGAGGGTGGCCGCGACGGTCAGTTCCAGGTTCTCCCTGGCGAGGGAGGGGATCAGGTACTTGTCGGAGATGACCTCGCCCTGCTCGGTGACCTTGATCTCGCCCTCCAGGGTGCCCCAGGGCTGGGCGAGGATCGCGTCGTGCGAGGGGCCGCCGCCGCGGCCGACGGTGCCGCCGCGGCCGTGGAAGAGGCGCAGCCGCACCCCGTAGCGGTGGGCGACGTCGCGCAGCCGGCGCTGGGCGCGGTGGATCTCCCACTGGGAGGTGGTGATGCCGCCGAACTTGGAGGAGTCGGAGTAGCCGAGCATGACCTCCTGGACGTCCCCGCGCAGGGCCACCAGACGGCGGTACGAGGGGTCGGAGAGCATGTCCTCCAGGATGGTGTCGGCGGCCTTGAGCTCGTCCGTGGTCTCCAGGAGCGGCACGATGCCGATCTTCGCCCAGCCGGCGTGCAGGTCGAGCAGTCCGGCCTCGCGGGCCAGTACGGCGGCGGCGAAGACGTCGTCGGCGCCCTGGCACATGGAGATGATGTAGGACTCGACGACCTCGGGTCCGAAGACCTCCAGGGCCTTCTTCACGGTCTGGAAGACGCCGAGGGTCTTCTCGCCCGCCGCGTCCACGGGTGCCGGGGTGGGTGCGAGGGGCCGGCGGGAGCGCAGTTCCTTGGCGAGGAGCTTGGCGCGGTACTCGCGGGGCATGTCGGCGTAGCGCCAGGACTCCTCGCCGAGGCGGTCGAAGAGCTGGCCGAGGGCGTGGTGGTGGGCGTCGGCGTGCTCGCGGACGTCCATGGTGGCGAGCTGGAGGCCGAACGCGGCCAGGGTGCGGATCGTACGGGCGAGGCGGCCGTCGGCGAACAGGCCGCCGCGGTGGGCCCGCAGGGAGGTCTGGACGAGGCGCAGGTCGGCGAGGAGTTCGGCGGTGCCGAGGTAGTCGTGGCCGGGCTCGTGCGGGGTGCCGGTGGCCAGGCGCCGCTTGGTGTTCTCCAGCTTCTGCCGGATGCAGGTGGCCTTGAGCCGGTAGGGCTCCTCGGCGTTGAGCCGCTTGTAGCGGGGGCTGATCTCGGGGAGCCGGTCGAGGTCGGCCTTGAGGGACTCCAGGAGTTCCTCGGTGGCGCCGGTGTAGCGGATGGAGTTGGAGAGGAAGCCGCGGAGTTCGTCGATCATCTCCAGGGCGTCGTTGATGCCGTGTTCGTGCTGGAGGATGAGGACGTCCCAGGTGACCTGGGGGGTGACGTTGGGGTTGCCGTCGCGGTCGCCGCCGATCCAGGTGCCGAAGGTGAGCGGGCGGGTGTCGTCGGGGAGCTTGACGCCGACCCGCTCCAGCTCGGCGGTGAGGTCCTCCAGGACGTCGCCCACCGCGTCGGCGTGCAGTTCGTCCAGGTAGTAGATGGCGTTGCGGGCCTCGTCGGCCGGTTCCGGCCGGACCACGCGCAGCTCGTCGGTCTGCCAGACGAGGTCGATGTTCTCGGCGAGGCGGATGTCGGTGCGGCGGCGGTCGGACTCGATGACCGGGGTGTCCAGGAGCGCGGCGATGCGCCGGAGCTTGTTGAGGACCGACCGGCGGGCGGCCTCGGTGGGGTGGGCCGTGAAGACCGGGCGGACGTTGAGGTTCTGGACGGTCTCGCGCAGGTGGCCGGCGTCGGCGTCCTTGAGCCGGTCGGCGGTGCGGGCGAGCAGTCCGCCCTCGGCGGCGCGGCGGGCCCGCAGTTCGCGGCCGCGGTGCACCTGCTCGGTGACGTTGGCGAGGTGGAAGTAGGTGGAGAAGGCGCGGACCAGCTTGGCGGCGGTCTCCAGTTCCGTGCCGCGCAGCAGGTCGGCGGCGGCCTCGCCGTCCTCGCGGGTCAGGCGGCGGACCCTTTCGACGAGCTCCAGCAGCTCGGGGCCCTCCTGCCGGACGAGGGTCTCGCCGAGGAGGTCGCCCAGGCGCCGGATGTCGGCGCGCAGCGCACTGCTGGTCGTGGTGGCGCTGGTAGTCAGGTCGTCGGCACTGCTCACAGGTGCGGCTCCTTGCAGTGTTGAAGCTCGTCTGGAGGGGAACCCGTCCGTCGGCCGCGGCGGGCGTGCCCGCATACGGGCCGGACATCCGGGAAGGAAACAGAGCGGACCGCGCTGTCCGACCGACTCAAGGATAGGTGTCCGTGAGGACGCGCAGGCTGTCGGGCTCTTGCTGCGAGACGCCTCGCTGCCATACTTACGTCGCCGTAGGTTACGGAACCGTAGGGAATGCGTTCTAGAGTCCCCTGCGGTGGCCGCGGATCGGCACCTGTCTCAACCCTCGACCCCACAGGGGACGCGCATGACCTCGTCTGGTTCCGATGTGATCGAAGAAGCCAAGAAGCCCACCGGTGCCTCGCCCTCGTCCGCCACCCTGGGCGGCGAGCAGAAGGGTTCGATCGAGCAGATCACCCTGTTGCTGTTCATCGTCGTGCCCTTCCTTGCGCTGCTGGCGGCGGTGCCGCTGGCCTGGGGCTGGGGCGTGAGCTGGCTCGACCTGGCCCTGCTGGTGTTCTTCTACTACCTGGGCTGTCATGGCGTGACGATCGGTTACCACCGGTACTTCACGCACGGGTCGTTCAAGGCGAAGCGGCCGCTGCGGATCGCGCTGGCGGTCGCGGGCTCGATGGCCGTGGAGGGGCCCCTGGTGCGCTGGGTGGCCGACCACCGCAAGCACCACAAGTTCTCCGACGCCGAGGGTGACCCGCACTCCCCGTGGCGGTACGGGGAGACCGTGCCGGCGCTGATCAAGGGTCTGTGGTGGGCGCACATCGCCTGGATGTTCGACGAGGAGCAGACCAACCAGGAGAAGTACGCCCCCGATCTGATCAAGGACCCGGCCATCCGGGCGGTCTCCCGGCAGTTCATCTACTGGACGATGCTGTCGCTGGCGCTGCCGCCGCTGATCGGCGGTCTGGTGACGATGTCCTGGTGGGGGGCGTTCACCGGGTTCTTCTGGG
Source organism: Streptomyces arenae (assembly GCF_022343545.1). Lineage (NCBI taxonomy): Bacteria > Bacillati > Actinomycetota > Actinomycetes > Kitasatosporales > Streptomycetaceae > Streptomyces > Streptomyces arenae. The sequence goes on along the minus strand of NZ_JAKQYH010000087.1, from coordinate 166,234 downwards.
GTTCACTCGTGCGGGTGGCGTTGCTCCACCATGTGACGTGGTCGATCAACTCGATCTGCCACGCGGTGGGCAAGCGGCCGTTCAAGTCCCGCGACCGTTCGGGGAACGTGTGGTGGCTGGCGGTGCTGTCCTGCGGTGAGTCCTGGCACAACCTGCACCACGCCGACCCGACGTCGGCGCGGCACGGTGTGGAGCGCGGCCAGCTGGACTCGTCGGCGCGGATCATCCGCTGGTGCGAGCAGCTGGGCTGGGCGTACGACGTGCGCTGGCCGTCACGCTCGCGTATCGATTCGCGCCGTAACACGGGGGACGGCGCCTCCCGGCAGGGGGCTCAGGCCGCGAAGGCGGCATGATTGACGCCGTGGCGACCGACTCCAGCACCCCCAGTCCCGACAGCAAGCAGCGGCGGGCGCGTCGCACCCGTATGACCGGGGCGGAGCGCCGCCAGCAGCTGTTGGAGATCGGTCGCACCCTCTTCGCGGCGAAGGGGTTCGAGGGCACCTCGGTGGAGGAGATCGCGGCGAAGGCCGGGGTGTCCAAGCCGGTGGTGTACGAGCACTTCGGCGGCAAGGAGGGGCTGTACGCCGTGGTGGTCGACCGGGAGATGCGGCGGCTGCTCGACATGGTGACCAGCTCGCTGACGGCCGGCCATCCGCGGGAGCTGTGCGAGCAGGCCGCGTTCGCGCTCCTCGACTACATCGAGGAGTACACGGACGGTTTCCGGATCCTGGTCCGGGACTCCCCCATCCCGCAGTCGACGGGGTCGTTCGCGTCGCTGATCTCCGACATCGCGACCCAGGTGGAGGACATCCTGGGCCGTGAGTTCAAGTCCCGCGGTTTCGACCCCAAGCTGGCGCCGCTGTACGCGCAGGCGCTGGTCGGGATGGTCGCGCTGACCGGCCAGTGGTGGCTGGACGTCCGCCGGCCGAAGAAGGCGGAGGTCGCCGCGCACCTGGTCAACCTGGCCTGGCACGGTCTGGACGGCCTGGAGCAGAAGCCACGGCTGATAGGGCACCGGAAGGCGTGAGCGCCCCGGTGCCCTGTCAGCGGATCCGGCGGATCAGCGCGTGAAGACGCCGTCAGTGCTTGAAGACGTCCTTCATCTTCTCCTTGGCCTGGCGCGCGTCGCCCTTCGACTGCTCCAGGCGGCCCTCGGTCTCCAGCGGCACGTCACGCGTGGCGCGCCCGCCGGCCTCCTTGGCCTTGCCCTTCAGCTGTTCCTTCTTGCCCTTGGCCTTCTGGTGTCCTGACACCGTGGATCCCTCCTGACGCGAATACGTGCGTGGGGTCATTGCCCCGGGTAACCAGGACCGGGCCGGTGCAAACGGGGGCTCATCCCACCGGTTCCAGGAACTCCAGGCGGTTGCCGACCGGGTCCTGGGAGTAGAAGCGGCGGTGTCCGGGGAGGTCGTGGTCCCAGGTGACGCGGGCGCCGCCGGCTTCGAGCCGTTCGGCACAGGCGTCGATGCCGGTGACCCGCAGTCCCGGGTGGGCCTGCCGGGCGGGACGGAAGTCCGCCTCGACGCCCAGGTGCAGGTGCACGGTCCCGGCCCGGAACCAGCAGCCGCCGCGGGCCGCGAGCACGGGCGGCTTGGGGATCTCGGTCATGCCGAGGAGGCCGACGTAGTAGGCGCGCAGCAGGTCCTCGGAGCCGGGCGGCACGGCCAGCTGGACGTGGTCGAGAGCGGTGATCATCAGGCGTCCTCCTTGCGGGCGACGGCGAAGATCCGCCGGAACGGGAACGGGGTGCCGTGCGGGCCGGCCGGATAGGCCCCGCGCAGGGCGGTGCGGTAGTCGGCGAGGAAGGCGTCCCGGGCCTCGGGGTCGTCGGCGAGGGCGGTGAGGACGGGGCGCAGGCCGGTGCCCTTCACCCAGTCGAGGACCGGGTCCTCGCCGGTGAGCAGGTGGACGTACGTCGTCTCCCAGACGTCCGCGGCGCAGCCGAGCGCGGTCAGCCGCTCCAGGTAGGCCTCGGGGCTCAGTACGGCGTCCTCGTGGCGGAGGGTCTCGGCGAGCCGGCCGCTCCAGCGCGCGGAGCGGGCGAGGTCGCGCATCAGCCGGTGGCTGGGGGCGCCGAAGTTGCCGGGGACCTGGAAGGCGAAGGTGGCGCCGGGGGCGAGGGCGGCGATCCAGCCGGCGAAGCGCTCGGGGTGGCCGGGGACCCACTGGAGCGTGGCGTTGGAGACGATCAGGTCGTACGTCCCCTCGGGCGCCCAGGTGCGGACGTCGGCGTGGGAGAAGTCCAGGCGGCCGCCGCCGGCCGTGGGTCCCTCGTACTCCACGAGTGCCTTGTCGAGCATCTCGGGCGAGTTGTCGTAGCCGGTGATGTGCGCGGTGGGCCAGCGCTGGGCGAGCAGCGCGGTCATGTTTCCGGGGCCGCAGCCGAGGTCGGCGATGCGGGGGCGGCCCGCGGAGGTGGCGGCGGGCAGGTCCGGGACGCGGGCGAGGAGGTCGGCGAAGGGGCGGCCGCGATGGCCGGCGTGCCGGAGGTACTGGGCGGGGTCCCAGGCGGGAGTGGTCATGTGCTCCACCTTCCCCACCCCGATATCTCGATGTCAAGAGACTCGACATCAAGAGACTTCATGTCGACACAACCACTACACTGATCGCCATGGAGGACGAGGTCGATCGGCTGGTGGCTGCGTGGCGCCGGGAGCGCCCGGACCTCGACGTGGAACCGCTTGAGGTGCTCAGCCGGGTGAGCCGGCTGGCCCGGCACCTGGACCGGGCACGTCGGCTGGCCTTCGCCGAGCACAGCCTGGAGCCCTGGGAGTTCGACGTGCTGACCGCGCTCAGGCGCGCGGGCACCCCGTATCAGCTCTCCCCCGGCCAGTTGCTGACGCAGACCCTGGTCACCTCGGGGACGATGACCAACCGGATCGACCGGCTGGCCAAGAAGGGGCTGGTGGAGCGGCTGCCGGACCCGAGCGACCGGCGCGGTGTGCTGGTACGGCTGACCGGCGAGGGCCGGGACCGCGCGGACCAGGCCCTGGCCGGACTCCTCGCCCAGGAACGGGCGATCCTCGGCGAGCTCTCCCGGACCCAGCGCTCCGAACTCGCGGGACTGCTACGCCAGCTGACCGCCCCGTTCGACAACATCCCCGGCTAGGCGCTCCGCTGGACAGCCGTCACATGCCGGCTGCGGCGCCGTCGTGGCTGGTCGCGCAGTTCCTCCCCCAGCCTGCGGCCGGGGGCACCCCCAGCGCCCCTACGGGCGCTGCCGAACGCGGCGTCCTGAGCCGTCAGGCGCTGCTGCTCTCCTCCGGGATGATCCGCCCCGCGGGGCCCAGGTCCGCCGGCCCCACCCCGGCCCTCCGCGCCAGCGCTACCGCGGCCAGGGTGCTGTGGACGCCGAGTTTGCCCAGGACGTTCTGCATGTGGGTGCGGACGGTGTGCGGGGACAGGAACAGGCGCTCGGCGACGGCCTTGCGCCCCAGCCCCGCCACCATGCACCGGAGCACTTCCCGCTCCCTCGGCGTGAGGGACTCCACCAGCCGTTCGCTCTCGGTGCGGTGCTTGCGGGCGGCCGTCAGCTCGCGCAGCACCCCGGTCAGCAGGGCGGGCGGCAGATGGGTCTCGTCGCGCAGGACGCCCCGGATGACGTTCAGCAGTCTGGACAGCGAGCAGTCCTTGGCGACCCAGCCCGAGGCACCGGCCTGCAGGGCCAGCGCCGCGCGCCGCGGGTCGTCCCGCTCGGCGAGGACGACGATCCGTACGGCGGGCTGGGCCGAGCGGACCCCGGCGACCAGCGATATGCCGTCGACCAGCCCCTCCTCGTTGGCCTCCTGCACCGGCACGGCCGCGCGCCCGCCGGGCAGTTGGCCGCCCAGGTCGGCGTCGACGAGCAGCACGTCGTAGCGACGGCCCTCGGCGACCGCGCGCTCCAGGCAGCGCAGCGCCGCCGGACCGCTGCCGGCCGCGGACACGTCGACGTCGGGCTCGGCGGCCAGTGCGGCGGCCAGCGACTCGGCGAAGATACGGTGGTCGTCGACGACCAGAACTCGGATGCGAACCACGAAACCCCCTTCCCCAATGCTCTTCACGAGCAGGGGATACCCCAAGGTCCGGAGAACGACGACCCACACGGACACGACACCCGTGGGAGGACGCAACCGCACGGCCGCCGCCGTGCCTGAACAGCTACCCCACCACGAGCGTCGTATCCGACTTGTCTCGCCCCCTGATCAGCACCGGCCCCCACCGGTACCGCTCATCAGAGTACGGCCGGGCGCCGGAAGCGGAAGGCAATTTGCAGAACTGCCCGGCGAACGCGTTTATGGTGTGCCGCATGTTTCGTATTGAGGCGGAAGTCGACAAGGAACGACGTGATCTGCTCCGCGCGCGGCTGCTGGCCACCAACACGGCGGCCTCTCCCGTGCTGGCCGCGCTGCGCGGCACCCCCGCCGGACGCGAAGTACCCCTGCACGTCTGGGCGGTGGACGAGAGTTCGGGCGCCCTGGGCGGCGGGCTGGTCGGGCACACCTGGGCGTCCTGGCTGCACGTCACCTACCTATGGGTGGACGCCCGCAGCCGCGGCGCCGGGCTGGGCGGCCGGCTGCTCGCCGCGGCGGAGCGCACCGCCCGCAAGGACCGCGACTGCACCGCCGCCCGCCTGGAGACCTGGGACTTCCAGGCCCCGGATTTCTACCGGAAGCAGGGCTACGACGTGGTGTGCGTGATCCCCGACTATCCGCCGGGGATCACGGAGTACACGCTGACCAAGCGGCTGGGCTGAGCGCTCAGTCCGCCTTGCGGGCGCCCGCCGACGGCACCGCCTCGAAGGTCCGCGGCGCCTTGAACCCGGCCGCCGCGAACGCCTCCTCGACCGCCTTGGTGATCGTGTCGACGTCGGCCGTCTCGGCGAGGACGATCGCCGAGCCGCCGAAGCCGCCGCCGGTCATCCGGGCACCCAGCGCGCCGGCCGCGTTCGCCGCCTCCACGACCAGGTCCAGCTCGGGGCAGGAGACCTGGAAGTCGTCGCGCAGCGAGGCGTGGCCCTCGGTGAGGACCGGGCCGATCGCGCGGGTGTCACCGGCCTCCAGGAGGGCGACGACACGCTCGACGCGGTGGTCCTCGGTGACGACGTGACGGACCAGCCGCCGTACCTCTTCCTCGTCGCCGAGGCGGTCGAGCGCGGAGTCCAGTTCGCCGTAGGGAACGTCCCGCAGGGCGTCCACGCCGAGCAGGGCGGCGCCCTTCTCGCAGCCCGCGCGGCGCTTGCCGTACTCGCCGCCGCTGTGCGCGTGCTTGACCTGGGTGTCGACCACGAGCAGCCGCATGCCCTCGGCCGCGAGGTCGAAGGGGATCTGCCGCTGCGAGAGGTCGCGGGTGTCCAGGAACAGGGCGTGCCCGGCCTCGCAGCAGGCGGACGCCGTCTGGTCCATGATGCCGGTCGGCGCCCCGACGTAGACGTTCTCCGCGCGCTGGCACAGGCGGGCCAGCTGCCAGCGCTGGAGGCCGAGTCCGTACAGGTCGTTCAGCGCGAGGGCGATCACCACCTCCAGGGCCGCGGAGGAGGACAGGCCCGCGCCGGTCGGGACGGTGGAGGCGAGGTGCACGTCGGCGCCGGTGACCGGGTGGCCGGCCTCGCGCAGCGCCCAGACCACGCCCGCCGGGTACGCCGTCCACTCCTGGTCGGTGCCGGGTTCCAGGGCGTCGAGGGCGAGTTCGACGACACCGCCCCCGATGTCCGAGGAGTGCAGGCGCAGCACGCCGTCGCTGCGGCGGGCGACCGCTGCCGTCGTCACGTGCGGCAGCGCGAACGGCATCACGAAGCCGTCGTTGTAGTCGGTGTGCTCGCCGATCAGATTGACCCGGCCGGGCGCCGACCAGACGCCGTCCGGCTCGGTGCCGTACAGCCCGGTGAAGCCCTCACGGACCTGCTGTGCCCCCACTACTGCTCCCTTGCTGCGCTTGCGATGGTCTGGGCGAACTCCCAGGCGTCCGCGACGATCCCCGCGAGGTCCGCGCGGGCCGGGTTCCAGCCCAGCCGCTCGCGGGCAGCGGCCGCCGAGGCGACCAGGACCGCCGGGTCGCCGCCCCGGCGCGGGGCCACGACCTCGGGGATCGGGTGGCCGGTGACCTGCCGGACCGTCTCGATGACCTGGCGGACGGAGAAGCCCTCGCCGTTGCCGAGGTTGCAGATCAGGTGCTCGCCGGGCCGCGCGGCCGTCAGGGCCAGCAGGTGGGCGTCGGCGAGGTCGGCGACGTGGATGTAGTCGCGGACGCAGGTGCCGTCGGGCGTCGGGTAGTCGTCACCGAAGACCGAGATGGCCTCGCGGCGGCCCTGGGCGACCTGGAGGACCAGCGGGATCAGGTGCGACTCGGGGTCGTGGCGCTCGCCCTGCGCGCCGTAGGCGCCGGCCACGTTGAAGTAGCGCAGGGAGACCGCGCCCAGGCCGTGGGCGGCGGCCTCGCCGGTGATCATGTGGTCGACGGCGAGCTTGGTGGCGCCGTACGGGTTGGTCGGCTTCGTCGGCGCGGTCTCGACGATCGGGACCTGCTCCGGCTCGCCGTAGGTGGCCGCCGTGGAGGAGAAGACCAGCTTGCGCACGCCGGCCTCGCGCATCGCGCCGAGCAGCGCCATGGTGCCGCCGACGTTGTTGTCCCAGTACTTCTCGGGCTTCACGACCGACTCGCCGACCTGGGAGAACGCGGCGAAGTGCAGCACCGCCTCGTAGGAGGAGTCCAGCCACTTGGCGGCGTCGCGGATGTCGCCCTCGACGAAGGCGGCGCCCGCGGGGACGCCCTCGCGGAAGCCCGTGGAGAGGTTGTCGAGGACGGTGACCTCGTGGCCCGCCTCCAGCAGGTGCTGGGCGACCACGCTGCCGACGTAACCCGCCCCGCCCGTCACCAGGTACTTCATCAACTCGCTACCTCTCGCAGTCGCTCGGCCGCGCGCTCCGGCGGCACGTCGTTGATGAACACGCTCATGCCGGACTCGGAACCCGCGAGAAACTTCAGCTTGCCGGACGTTCGGCGGATGGTGAAAAGCTCGAGGTGGAGCGCGAAGTCGTCGCGCGTGACACCCTCGAACTCCTCCAGCGTCCCGAACGGCGCCTGGTGCCAGGCGGCGATGTAGGGCGTGGGAGGCTCACCCTCACCGAAGATACGGTCGAAGCGCCTCAAGAGTTCCAGATAAACCTTGGGGAACTCTGAGCGCGCCGCCTCGTCGAGGCCGAGCAGGTCGGGGACCCGGCGCTTCGGGTACAGGTGGACCTCGTAGGGCCAGTGCGCCGCGTACGGCACGAAGGCGGCCCAGTGTTCACCCTCAAGGACGACCCGCTCGTCGGCGAGTTCACGTTCCAGGACGGTGTCGAACAGGTTCTCGCCGCCCGTCGCCTCCTTGTGCGCCGCGAGCGACCGCAACATCAGTGCGGTGCGCGGGGTGGTGAAGGGGTAGGCGTAGATCTGCCCGTGCGGGTGACCGAGCGTCACGCCGATCTCCTCGCCGCGGTTCTCGAAGCAGAACACCTGCTCGACGGAGGGGAGATGCGACAGTTCGGAGGTCCGGTCGGTCCAGGCGTCGAGGACGAGGCGCGCCTGCTCCTCGGTGAGGCTCGCGAAGGACGCGTCGTGGTCCGAGGTGAAGCAGACCACCTCACAGCGCCCGGAGTCGCCGGCCAGCGAGGGGAAACGGTTCTCGAAGACCACCACGTCGTACGACGAGTCCGGGATCTCGCTCAGCCGGTCGCCCCGGGTCGGGCACAGCGGGCACTGGTCGGCCGGCGGGTGGTAGGTGCGGCCCTGCCGGTGCGAGGCGATGGCGACCCGGTCGCCGAGCAGCGGGTCCCGGCGGATCTCGGAGGTGGTGTGCGTCCGCTCCAGCGGCCGGCGGTCCACCGCGTCCCGCACGGTGTCGTCACGCAGGTCGTAGTAGATGAGCTCGCGACCGTCGGCCAGCCGGGTCGAGGTCTTCTTCACTGCGGACTCCCGTTGATCGAGTCATCCAACCTTCAAACAGAACCGAACACACCAAAACACAACTCACCACGCCAGTCAACATCGGAATCAATCAAGGTGAGACAACGAAAGTGTTGAATTACTGGGTGCAGAACCCCACAAACACCCCATACTCCCCCACATACCTCGCGGCGGGCCTGCGGCTCCCCACCAACGGCCTCGACTACACGATCCTGGCGATCTACTTCGTCGTCGTCCTGGGCATCGGCTTCGCGGCCCGCCGGTCGGTGAAGACCAGCCTCGACTTCTTCCTCTCCGGCCGGTCACTGCCCGCCTGGATCACCGGTCTCGCCTTCATCTCGGCGAACCTGGCCGCGACCGAGATCCTCGGCATGGCCGCCAACAGCGCGCAGTACGGCGCGTACACCGTGCACTGGTACTGGATCGGCGCCATTCCGGCCATGGTCTTCCTCGGCCTGGTGATGATGCCCTTCTACTACGGCAGCAAGGTCCGCTCGGTCCCCGAGATGCTGCTGCTCCGCTTCGACAGAGCCGCGCATCTGCTGAGTTCGATCCTGTTCGCCTTCGCGGCCATCCTCATCGCGGGCGTCAACCTGTACGCCCTGGCGATCGTCGTCGAGGCGCTGCTCGGCTGGCCCCAGTGGGTGGCGATCGTGGTCGCCGGCGCGTTCGTGCTGGCGTACATCACGCTCGGCGGCCTCTCCTCGGCCATCTACAACGAGGTGCTCCAGTTCTTCGTGATCCTGGCCGCGCTCATCCCGCTGTCCGTGCTAGGCCTGAAGAAGGTCGGCGGCTGGGACGGCCTGGTCGACAAGCTCACCGCCACCCACGGGCACAACTTCACCACCGCCTGGGGCGGCACCGGCATCGGCTCGGTCAACCCGCTCGGCGCGAACTGGCTGACCATCGTCCTCGGCCTCGGCTTCGTCCTCTCCTTCGGCTACTGGACGACGAACTTCGCCGAGGTGCAGCGCGCCCTCTCGGCGAAGAACCTCTCCGCCGCCCAGCGCACCCCGCTGATCGCCGCGTACCCGAAGATCTTCATCGTCTTCCTGGTGATGATCCCGGGGCTGGTCGCCGCGGCGCTGGTCCCGAACATCGGGACCGCGAAGTCCGGCCTCCAGTACAACGACGCGATCCCCTACCTCATGTCGCAGCTGCTGCCCAACGGCGTGCTCGGCATCGCGGTGACCGGTCTGCTGGCGGCCTTCATGGCGGGCATGGCCGCCAACGTGTCGTCCTTCAACACGGTCTTCACCACCGACATCTGGGCGAAGTACGTGGTGAAGGGCCGCGAGGACGGCTACTACGTGCGGTTCGGACGGCTCATCACCGCGATCGGCGTCTGCGCGTCCGTCGGGACGGCGTTCCTCGCGTCGTCGTTCTCGAACATCATGAGCTACCTCCAGACGCTGTTCTCCTTCTTCAACGTGCCGATGTTCGTCGTCTTCATCGTCGGCATGTTCTGGAAGCGCGCCTCGGCGAAATCCGGGTTCTGGGGGCTGCTCGCGGGGACCGTGACCGCGATGGTCAACTACTTCGTCCTCTACAAGAAGGACATCATCGGCATCCCCTCCGACCAGGGCGCCAACTTCGTCTCCGCGATCGCCGGCTTCGTCGCCGGTGCGGTGGTGATGGTGATCGTGTCCCTGTTCACCGCGCCGAAGCCGGAGGCGGAGCTGGCGGGGCTCGTCTACGGCACGACGTCCCCGGGGATGACCGAGGCGCCCGCGCCCGGTGACGAGGCCTGGTACCGCCGGCCGGCACTGCTCGGCTGGGGTGCCGTGATCATCGCCGCCCTCTGCTACATCCCGTTCTCGTTCTAGTCCCGGTCGCGGGAGGATGGAGAAACCATGACCGACGACTCCGGGCACTCCGGGTTCCACTATTCCGAGCAGGACGTCCAGCGGGAGGTCACCGAGCTGGAAGGCCGGTCCGCGACCGCCGCGCGGATCTTCGACCTGCGGCGGATCATCGGTGGGCTGTTCGTGCTGTACGGGATCATCGTCACGATCACCGGGATCACGGACTCGCAGGCCGAGATCGACAAGGCGCAGGGGATCAACATCAACCTGTGGACGGGGATCGGGATGCTGTTGCTGGGGGTGTTCTTCCTGGTGTGGCTGTGGCTTCGGCCTACTCCGCCGCCGGTACCTCCGGTGGAGGAGGGGGGCGAGTAGGTCGTCTTTTGGCCGCGGGTGTGTGGGGGCTGGTCGCGCAGTTCCCCGCGCCCCTAAAGGGGCGCTTGGGTGCCGCCGTTGAGAGGGCCTGCCCTGTCCAGCAGGCCTGTTCGCGCCGCCAAAGCCGCCGCCTCCAGCCTCGATCCCACGCCCAGTTTCATCAGGACCCTCTGGACGTGGGTGCGGGCTGTGCTGGGGGCGATGCCCATGCCGGCGGCGATCAGGCGGGTGTCCTCGCCGTCGGCCACCCGCACCAGGACCTCGACCTCCCTCGGGGTGAGCATCTGGAGGAGGCGCTGGCCCTCGTCGTCGGGCTGGGCGGCGGGGTTGAGGAGTTCGCTGAACGCGCCCTGGAGGAGGGCGGGCGCCACGGCGGCCTCGCCGGAGCGGGCCTTCATGATGGCGCGCTCGACGCCCTCGATCCGTTCGTCGTGCCGTACGTACCCGGAGGCGCCCGCGGCGAAGGCCGCCGCGATGCCCCGCGGGGACGGCACCGGGCCCAGCACCAGCACCGCCACCTGCGGTCGCTCCTTCTTGATCCGCACCACCGGGTCGAAGATCCCCGGCTCGGCCGGTGCGGCCGTGCCCAGCAGGCACACCTCGGGCGCCCGTGTGATCACCAGCTCGGCCGCGCCCGCCGCCGGTGCCGCCGCCGCGAGCACCCGGTGGCCCCGCAGTTTCAGCGCAGAGGCCAGCGCCTCGGCGAGCAACCGGTGGTCGTCGACCACCATGAGCCGCACTCCCATAGAGCAACCCCCCAGTCCCCCCAATGGATGCCCCACTATGGATGCCCACTGGTCCGCATGGACAGAGGGCCCCCCGGCACCTCGTCCTTTCATGCCCCCGGAAGCTACACGCTTGTTCGACGTTGCGCTGCCCCTACTGATGAGAAGTGCCCCGGATCGGAGGAATCTCAGGTTTTTCCGGCATTCACGGGTGAAGAGCGGGTGTGGTGCGGTAAGCGCCCACTTGACCGGTCGTCAGCCTCCCGCACCGAACGCGGTCACCAGGTACGCCTTGCCCGACGCCGACGAACCGGCGGAGCGCGCGTACACGGCGGACAGATACAGGTGGCCCTGGGAGTAGAGGGCCTCGGAGTACTCCGGTGACATGCTGGTCTCCACCGCCTTGACGGCCGTGCTCACCGGATTCTCCAGCAGCCTGGTCTCCTTGAACGAGCCGCCGTCGATACTGACGACCTGAGCACCCTTGTTGTACGGCGCGTTCTTGTACGCGATCACGTTGGTGCCGTCCATGCGCAGCGGTGTGATCGTGTAGTTGTTCCCGGCGTCGGCGCGCTGGCCGGTCCCCTTACCGGTCGCGAGGTCGAAGGCGACGATCTCGTTGGTCTTGGCGTAGGCCCCGCTGCCGTCGTGCTCCTCGGTCGCCAGGTACAGCCGGTCGTTGCCGACCACCACGCCCTTGCACTTCTCCACCTCGTAGATGCCGTCGCAGCGGACCGCGTACGAGCTGCCCGGGGTGGAGATCCGGGTGCGCAGCTTCCCGGTCCTGTTGTCGATGGAGAAGACGTCGGAGAAGCCGCTGCCGTCGCCCGCGCTGTCGTTGACGTCGGCGGCCACCACGAGCGGGTCGGTCGACACGACGCTGGCGTACTCGATGCCCGAGGTCATCTCGTACTCGGAGATCACCTTGCCGGAGACCGGGTCGATGGTCTGGATGTGCAGCTGGCCGCTGTCGCCGCTGCCGCACCGGCGGACCGCGACCAGCTTGGCACCGCCGCCGTAACCGGCGTCGTAGCAGGTGTCGGTCGACTTCGGCTGCCAGCGGACCGTGCCGGAGGCCAGGTCGAAGGCGGCGCCGCCGCTGGTGCCGCCGACCGCGACGGTCTGCTGGGCGACCGTCACGTTGTTGAAGTTGATCGGTACGTCACCGGACTTGACGGACTTCGTCCACAGCTTCTTACCGGCTTTCAGATCGATCGCGGCGACCTGGCTGCAACCGGTGGACGAGCCCTTGGGGGGCATCTTCGGCTGGAAGACGACCGCCGTCCTGCCGTCGGCGCCGACGTGCCCGGTGGCGTAGCAGACCGGGCCGGGCAGCGGGACCGTCCACAGCCTGGCGCCCGAGTCGGGGTCGTAGCCGGTGATCTCGGCGACGCCGCTCTTCGCGTACACCGTGTCGGTGAGCCAGGAACCGGCGGTCACCGTGGTGTCCTTCGCGGCGGGCAGCGGGACCTGGAAGAGGACCTTGGAGGTGGGGTCCGCGGGGACCTTCTCGGTGCCCGTGCCGCCCTTGTCGCCGTCCTTGCCCTGGCCGCCGGTGCCACCGCTCGAACTCGCGGTGCCGTCCTTCTTGCCGTCGCCGCCGGAGGACTTGGCGTACCAGATGCCCCCGCCGACGATCAGCGCGATGGCGACGACCGCCGCGGTGACGATGAGCAGCACGGCGTTGTTCCGGCCGGGGCCGGAGGAACCGGGGTTCGGACCGCCGGGCTGACCGGGGCCGCCCGGGTAGCCCGGCTGTGCCGGGTAGCCCGGCTGGCCCGGCTGGCCGCCCGGGTAGCCGTAACCGGGCTGCTGGGCGTAGGGGTTGCCGGCCGTGGGGGGCTGGGCGGGGTAGCCGTAGCCGGGGGGCGCGGGCGGGGGTGGCTGCTGGGGGTAGCCGTAGCCGGGCTGGGGGGCGGCGGGCTGCTGCGGGTAGCCGTAGCCAGGCGGTGGGGCCGGTGGGCCGGGCGGCGGCTGCGGCGGGGTCGCGGGGGCGCCGAAACCGGGCTGCTGCGGGGGCTCGTTGGGCGGCGGCGGGGGCGGTTGCGTCATGGCGGGGCTACCTCGGGGAAAGCAGGTGGGACGGCGGCTGGGGACGGCGCTGACTGCTGGACGGGACGGGCCCCGCTCAGTTGCCGAAGGCCATCATCAGCTTCTCCTTCGCCTGGTCGCTGCCGGTCAGCCGCGCGGTCGAGATGTAGAAGCGGCCGTCGACCCAGTCGACCTGTCCGTCGTAGAAGCCGCCCTCGATGTCCGCGGTGTGCTGCGGGTTCTGCAGCAGCCCGGTCGTGGTGTGGGTGGCGCCGGAGGTGGGGACGGACACGACCCGGCCGCCCGCGTCGTACGACGGCCTCACGTAGGCGACGAGCTTCCCGCCTTCGGTCCTCACCGGGTACATCGACTCGTCCGTCGGCGACTTCACCCGCCACTTCGCCTTGCCGTCGGTGAGGCTGATCGCGACGATCTCGTTGCCGCCGCTGCTCACGTCCGTCGGCAGGTACAGGGTGTTGGCGTCGACGGCGACGCCCTGGCAGCCCTGGAGGTCGCTGGAGAGGAGCGCCCAGCCGCACTGGGGGGCGAACTTCTCGTCGACCTTGACCTCGGAGCGGAACGTGCCCTTGGCGTCCAGCGTCGAGATGTTCCAGGCCTTCTTGTCCTCGTTGGTCATGTAGACCACGAGCGGGTCGACGGAGTAGGTCCGCTCGACCTTCCAGCCCTTCTTGACCGGCTGTGTCCACTTGGCCTTGCCGGTGGCGGGTTCGAGCTCCGAGATCTCGTCGTGCTCGTTGCTGCCGCCGGCGCCGCAGGACGCCACCTGGACCAGCCGGTCCGCGCTGCCCGCGAAGGCCGTCGGGAAGCAGGACGCGCCGTACTTCTCCTTGTCGTACAGCTTCTTGCCGCTGCCCAGGTCGTACGCCGTGCCGGACTCGGACCGGCCCACCATCAGCGTTCTGCCGCTGATCGTCAGCTCGATGCTGATCGCGCTGTCGAACAGTCCGCCGTCGGCGACGGTCGCGGTCCAGCCCTTGCGGCCGGTGTCCAGGTCGATCTCCTGGAGCTGGTTGCACTTGGCGCGGTCGCTGGTGCCGTTCATGTAGGCCACGACGACCTTGTCGTCCGCGGACTTGGCGGAGGTGACCGCGCAGATCTTCTGCGGGAACGTGATCGGGCCCCACGCCGGATCGCCGTCACCCACCTTGTAGGCGAAGACCTGCTTGTACGCCGCCTTCACCGCCGTCTTCCCAGTGATCCACATGCCGGGGGCGTCGGCGCCGTTCGCGGGTGCGTCCGGGGCCGACTTGTACCAGAGCACCTTGGCCTCGCCGGACTTGCGGCCGTCGTTGAGGTTGTCCGGGTCGGCGCCGCCGTCACCGCTGCCGTCACCGGGGTCGACCGGGGTGCCGGACGCCTTGGGGTCGTCGGAGTGCCGGGCGACCGGCTTCTTGCCGTCGTCCCCGCCGCTGGTCACGGCGTACACCGTGCCTCCGACGACCAGCAGACCCGCCACCGCGGCCGCGACGACCAGTGCGGGCTTCCCCTTGAAGGGACCGCCGCCCGTGCCGCCGGGCGGCGGGGTGGTGCCGGGGCCGCCCGGGTACTGCGGGGGCTGCTGGGGATAGCCGTAACCGGGCTGCGGGACCGCGGGCGGCTGCGGATGGCCGTACGGACCGGGCGCCGCGTACGGACCGGGCTGCTGACCCTGGACACCGGGTTGCTGCCCGTACGGGCCGGGCTGCTGACCGTGGGCACCGGGCTGCTGTCCGTACGGGCCGGGCGGCGGGCCGTAGGGACCCGGCTGTTGCGGGTGGCCGTAGCCCGGCTGGGGCGGCTGGGCAGGGGGCGGCGGTGTGCCCTGGGGCGCACCGAAACCCCCCTGCGCGGGCGGTTGTCGAGGAGCGCCGAAGCCATCGGCCGGCGGCTGCCCCTGTGGTGCTCCGAAGCCGCCTTGCGGCGGCTGGTTCGGCGGCTGAGTCATCAGCGCTCTTCCCCCGTTCACTGATTCTGAGCCACGTCCCGGGGCCCGCGCCGGGCTCAGGACGTACTCAGAGTGCTCTCAGACCGACCTTTCTATCACTCGGCACCGACAGGCCCCGGAGCCGTGGCTCCCGCCGTTCCCAAGGCAGAACCGCCCTGTGATGCCCCCGTTACGCGCCTTCACGCCCCCTTCGCCGGGCGCCCGCAAGGGGGTTGTGCGCCCGGGAGTGCGCGGCTGGTTCACGCCGGTGGAAGTGCTACGCGTCCTCGGCCAGTTCCAGCCAGCGCAGCTCCAGTTCCTCGCGCTCGCCGGCCAGGTCCCGTAGCTGGGCGTCCAGTTCGGCGACCTTGGTGAAGTCCGTTGCGTTCGCGGCGATCTGGTCGTGGAGCTTGGTCTCCTTCTCGGCGACGCGGTCCAACTGACGCTCGATCTTCTGGAGTTCCTTCTTGGCGGCACGCTGGTCGGCGGCGCTGCGTTCGGCCGAGGGCGCCTTGGGGGCCGCCGCGGTGGCGGCGACGGCCTCCTCCATGCGCTGCCGGCGCTCCAGGTACTCGTCGATGCCGCGCGGCAGCATCCGCAGGGTGGCGTCGCCGAGCAGGGCGAAGACCCGGTCGGTGGTGCGCTCCACGAAGAACCGGTCGTGGGAGATGACGATCATCGAGCCGGGCCAGCCGTCGAGGACGTCCTCCAGCTGGGTGAGGGTCTCGATGTCGAGGTCGTTGGTGGGTTCGTCGAGGAAGAGGACGTTCGGCTCGTCCATGAGGAGGCGCAGCAGCTGGAGGCGGCGCCGCTCACCGCCGGAGAGGTCGCCGACCGGCGTCCACTGCTTCTCCTTGCTGAAGCCGAACGTCTCGCACAGCTGCCCGGCGGTCATCTCGCGTCCCTTCCCGAGGTCGACGCGCTCACGGACCTGCTGGACGGCCTCCAGGACCCGGGTGTTCGGGTTGAGCTCGGCGACCTCCTGGGACAGGTAGGCGAGCTTCACGGTCTTGCCGACGGCGACCCGGCCGCCGGCGGGCTGCGCCTCGCCCTCGGTGCGGGCGGCCTCGGCCATGGCGCGCAGCAGCGAGGTCTTGCCGGCGCCGTTGACACCGACCAGGCCGATGCGGTCGCCGGGGCCGAGCTGCCAGGTGACGTGCTTGAGCAGCACCTTGGGGCCGGCCTGGACGGTCACGTCCTCCAGGTCGAAGACGGTCTTGCCGAGCCGCGAGGAGGCGAACTTCATCAGCTCGGAGGTGTCGCGCGGCGGCGGCACGTCCTTGATCAGCTCGTTGGCGGCCTCCACCCGGAAGCGGGGCTTGGAGGTGCGGGCAGGGGCGCCGCGGCGCAGCCAGGCCAGCTCCTTGCGGACCAGGTTCTGCCGCTTGGTCTCCTCGGTGGCCGCGATCCGCTCGCGTTCCGCACGTGCGAAGACGTAGTCGGAGTAGCCGCCCTCGTACTCGTAGACGGCGCCGCGCTGGACGTCCCACATGCGGGTGCAGACCTGGTCGAGGAACCAGCGGTCGTGGGTGACGCAGACCAGCGCCGAGCGGCGCTCGCGCAGGTGCCTGGCCAGCCAGGAGATGCCCTCGACGTCGAGGTGGTTGGTCGGCTCGTCGAGGACGAGCAGGTCCTGCTCCTCGATGAGCAGCTTGGCGAGCGCGATGCGCCGGCGCTCACCGCCGGACAGCGGGCCGATGACGGTGTCCAGGCCCTTGGGGAAGCCCGGCAGGTCCAGGCCGCCGAACAGGCCGGTGAGGACGTCCCTGACCTTGGCGTTGCCGGCCCACTCGTGGTCGGCCATGTCACCGATGACCTCGTGCCTGACGGTGGCCTCGGGGTCGAGGGAGTCGTGCTGGGTGAGGACGCCGAGGCGCAGTCCGCCGGAGTGCGTGACGCGGCCGGTGTCGGCCTCCTCCAGCTTGGCGAGCATCCGGATGAGGGTGGTCTTGCCGTCGCCGTTGCGGCCCACCACACCGATGCGGTCGCCCTCCGACACGCCGAGCGAGACGCCGTCCAGCAGGGCACGGGTGCCGTAGACCTTGCTGACGTTCTCGACATTGACCAGGTTGACGGCCATTTCACTCCTGCGCACGGGGACGGTCAGCCTCCCAGCGTAATGCGCGCGGGGAGACCGACTCACCGGCAGGTTCGTGATGATTAAAACGATACGGTCAGAAATTCCGACATATATGACGAATGGGCCGGATGTTGGGGGTTACTCCGATACGTGATCCCGTACAGAACGGAGACAGCCCTATGGTGATCAAGAAGCTGCACGACATGGGCGTGCGCAGCGAGCACGCCTACATCGCCGGCCTGGCGTCGATCGGGCTGAGCTTCGCCTCCTGGCTGACCAGCCTCCAGGCCGAGAAGGCCGGCGTCGAACGAGCCGACCGCTGGGGCATTTTCGTCGGCGAGTGGGCTCCCACCTTCATCGGTCTGGGTCTCGCCCTGTCCCACTACGAGCAGCAGGAGGGCACGCTCAGCGGATCCCTGCACCCCCTGCACAAGGCCGGCTGACCGGCGACCCCTCCCAGGTACGGTCCGGCCACCGCCGGACCGCGCCGGCGCGCACGGAGCCGGTGGCTCACGCGCCGACGGGCGCGCCGGGGTCCTGGGCCGGGGCGAACACCCGCGCGCCCGGCGCGGGGGCCGTCGCCGTGCGGACCGTACGGCAGGTGCCGGAGTCGCGAAGGGCCGCGGCGACCTCGGCCGCCGATCCGGCGTCGCGGACCAGGAACGCCGTGGTGGGCCCGGAGCCGGAGACCAGTGCGGTCAGGGCACCGGCCGCGCGGCCCGCGGCGAGGGTGTCCGCGAGTTCCGGGAAGAGGGACAGCGCGGCGGGCTGGAGGTCGTTGGAGACGGCGGCGGCGAGCGCGTCCGCGTCGCCCTTGGCGAGTGCGTCGAGGAGGTCGCGGGAGGCGACGGGTTCCGGGATGTCCCGGCCCGCGGCGAGCCGGTCGAACTCGCGGAAGACGGCAGGGGTGGACAGCCCGCGGCCGGCCATCGCGAACACCCAGTGGAAGGTGGCGCCGACCTCGAGGGCGGTGAGGCGTTCGCCGCGTCCGGTGCCGAGGGCGGCGCCGCCGACCAGGCTGAAGGGCACGTCGCTGCCCAGGTCGGCGCAGATGGCGAGGAGTTCGGCACGGGAGGCACCGGCCCGCCAGAGTTCGTTGCACGCGAGCAGCGCGCCCGCCCCGTCCGCGCTGCCCCCGGCCATCCCGCCGGCGACCGGGATGTCCTTGGCGATGTGGATGTGCACGGCCGGTTCGATGCCCCGTCGGCCGGCGAGCGCGAGCGCGGCGCGCGCAGCGAGGTTCGTGCGGTCCAGGGGGACCTGGTCGGCGTCCGGGCCCTCGCAGGTGACGCGCAGTTCGTCGGCGGGGGTGACGGTGACGTCGTCGTAGAGGCCGACGGCGAGGAAGACGTTGGCGAGGTCGTGGAAGCCGTCGGGGCGGGCGGCGCCGACCGCGAGCTGCACGTTGACCTTGGCGGGGACGCGGACGGTGACGCTCACTTGGCGGGCTCCTTGTGCTCGGCGATCCTCGCGAACTCCTCCACCGTCAGCGACTCCCCGCGGGCCTGCGGTGAGACCCCGGCCGCGACCAGCGCCGCCTCGGCCGCCGCCGCGGACCCGGCCCAGCCGGCCAGCGCCGCCCGCAAGGTCTTGCGCCGCTGGGCGAAGGCCGCGTCGACGACCGCGAAGACCTCGCGCCTGGACGCCGTCGTCCGCAACGGCTCCGCGCGCCTGACGAGGGAGACGAGCCCGCTGTCGACGTTCGGCGCGGGCCAGAAGACGTTGCGCCCGATGGCGCCGGCCCGTTTCACCTCGGCGTACCAGTTGGCCTTGACGGACGGCACGCCGTACACCTTGTTGCCGGGGGCGGCGGCGAGCCGGTCGGCGACCTCGGACTGCACCATCACCAGCGTCCGCTCGATGCTCGGGAAGGTGTCGAGCATGTGGAGCAGGACGGGGACGGCGACGTTGTAGGGGAGGTTCGCGACGAGCGCGGTCGGCGGCGGGCCGGGCAGCCCGGTGACGTGCATCGCGTCGGAGTGGACCAGCGCGAACCGGTCCGCGCGCGCCGGCATGCGCGCCGTGATCGTCGCGGGCAGGGCGCTCGCCAGGACGTCGTCGATCTCGACGGCGGTGACCCGGTCGGCGGCCTCCAGCAGGGCGAGGGTGAGGGACCCGAGCCCCGGCCCGACCTCCACGACCACGTCGTCCGGGCGGACGTCGGCGGTGCGGACGATACGGCGGACCGTGTTGGCGTCGATCACGAAGTTCTGGCCGCGCTGCTTGGTGGGGCGTACACCGAGCGCTGCCGCGAGCTCACGGATGTCGGCGGGGCCGAGGAGGGCGTCGGGGATGGGGCTGCTCACGGGACAAGGGTACGGGCCGCCGGGGACGCCTCCCGCCGGTCACCCGTGCAACCGGTGCCCGCAGTGCGGCCAGGGGGTGGAGCCGCGGCTCAGGTAGAGCTTCTTCGCGCGGAACGTCTGCTCGTCGGCCGGGGCGTCCTGCGGGCGGCCGCTGCCGCCGAGGCTGTGCCAGGTGTGGGTGTCGAACTGGTACAGCCCCCCGTACGTCCCCGAGGGGTCCACCGCGTGGGCGCGGCCGCCGGACTCGCAGACGGCGAGACCGTGCCAGTTCAGGCCGTCGGCGCCCTTCACCGAGTCCGGGTGCGGCTTGGTGCCCACCTTCACGAGCTGCGCGCGCGGTTCGCGCACCAGCTCGGTCCACTCCCGGTGCGGCTTCTGCCGGACGCCGTTGACGGTCCTCAGGTAGTACGTGACCCGCCGCAGTCCGGGCCGCCCGGCGCGCTCCACCACCTCGGTGCCCTTGAACAGGGTCGGGGCCTGGGTCCGCCGCACCTCGAACGGGATCACCTCCTCGCGCACCTCCTTGCTGCCCGTGACCCGCAGCACGGTCACGGTCTGCCCGTCGCGGGGGAAGCCGGTGCGGGGCACGGAGGTGGTGTCCTGGCCGTGCAGGGTGATCCCGGCCTCCTCGACGGCCTCGCCGACGGTCGCGGCGTTGGTGCGGATGGTGCGGGTCCGGCCGTCCGCCAGGACGGTGACGGTCCGCTCGGTACGGACGTCGAGCGAGAGTCCGGCGCGTCCGATGCGCTGGGAGCGCGCGGCCGACAGGTACGCGCCCTCGGCACGGACCCCCAGCTCCCGGAGCGCGCCGTCGACCGTGCGGGCCGTCGTCCACACCTCGTGCCGCTGCCCGTCCAGGGTCAGGCGGACAGGGCGGCCGTAGCGCACCGCCACCTCGTCGCCGCTGGCCAGTGCCGTGCCGGGGGCGGGCGCCACGACGTCGTGGGCGCCCACGGGTACGCCCTGCTCGGAGAGGAGGCCGGTCACGTCGTCGGCGAACGTGTGCAGGGCGCGCGGCCTGCCGTCGACGGTCAGCTCGACCGCCTTGTCCTTGGCGAGGAACGCGGTGGTGCCGCCGGCCAGGAACACGACGACCAGGGCCTGCGGCAGCAGACGGCGCACGGCGGACTCCGGCCGCTGTCCGTAACGCGCCCTGCGCCGGCGCGCGGCACGCCGGCCGCCCACGGCGCGCGCACCGGTCTCGGGCACCCCGGCCTCCGGCCCGTGCGCCCCGTGCCGTGGCAGCCCCGGCTCACCCGGGTACGCGCGGGCCGCCGCCTGACGCGCGTCCACCAGCGTCCGCGCCCGAGCCTGCGCCGACCGCGGCGCCTGTGCCTGCGCCTGTACCTGTGTCTGCCCCTGCCCCTGTGCCGGCGTCTGTGCCTGCCCCTGTGCCGGCGTCTGTGCGGTCGGCGGACCGCTCGCCCCGGCCGAGGCCTCGTAGGCCGGCCGGTAGGTGTCAGCGCCGTACGGCACCCCGTAGCCGAGCGTCTCGGCCTCGTACATGCCCTGCGCCACATAGGGGCCGTACACCCCGTGCGCGCCGTAGGCACCGTGCTCGCCGGGCGCACCCCACGCGCCCGGCGCCCCGTAGTCGCCTCGCGCCGGGGGTGCACCACCCGCGCCGTGCGCCCCCGGCATGCCGTAGGGGTCGTACGCCTCAGACGTCTCGTACTGCGATGGGCTCACGCCGACACGCTCCAGAGGGCCAGACGGGGTCCGGATTCGGGCCACCAGAACCTAGCGGAGCACTCGTCACTCTCCAAAGCGGCGCGACTACTCAGGGTCGCGGCGGAGCCGAAGCCGCGACCCGGCGGACGTTATCCGCCAGTTATGATCGATATACCCTCAGTAATCGAAGGCGCGGGCCGTGTTCGCGCCCAGGGCCGCCGCCAGCGCATCCTCCTCGATCCCGCGTACGGCGGCCATCGCGCGCACCGTGACCGGAATGAGATACGGGGCATTGGGCCGTCCGCGGTACGGCGCCGGGGTCAGGAAGGGCGCGTCGGTCTCCACCAGGAGCAGTCCGAGGGGTGCCACCGCCACCGCGTCCCGCAGGTTCTGGGCGTTCTTGAAGGTGACGTTGCCGGCGAAGGACATGAAGTAGCCCTCGCGGGCGCACTCCTCGGCCATCTCGGCGTCCCCGGAGTAGCAGTGGAACACCGTCCGCTCCGGGGCGCCCTCCTCCTTGAGGACCCGCAGGACGTCGGCATGCGCGTCGCGGTCGTGGATGACGAGGGTCTTGCCGTGCCGCTTGGCGATCTCGATGTGGGCGCGGAAGGAGCGCTCCTGGGCCGCCTTGCCCTCGGGCCCGGTGCGGAAGTAGTCGAGGCCGGTCTCACCGACGCCCTTCACCTGGGGCAGCCCGGCCAGCCGGTCGATCTCGGCGAGCGCCTCGTCCAGCGCCGCGTCACCGCCGCCGGCACGGGCACCCTGCCGCGACCAGTTGTCGGGATCGCCGTGCACGATCCGCGGGGCCTCGTTGGGATGCAGGGCGACGGTCGCGTGGACGCTCTCGTGGGCGGCCGCGGTGTCGGCCGCCCACCGCGAGCCCTTGAGGTCGCAGCCCACCTGGACGACGGTCGTCACCCCCACCGACGCGGCCTTCGCGAGGGCCTCCTCGACGGTGCCGGACTGCATGTCGAGGTGGGTGTGGGAGTCGGCGACCGGCACCCGCAGGGGCTCCGGGAGCGGCGGCGCCGCGTTCTTGTCGGCCGTACGGGAGGCCGTACCGGCGGCGTTGGAAGGCATGCCCCGATCCTACGGAAGGGGCATGCCCGGCCGGATCCGCGCCCGGGTCAGCTCGCCTTGCGCTGGAACGGATGCAGGAGATCGGACAGATGCCAGTGGTGGTCCGCCCCGACCTGTGCGGTGGCCTCCGTCGCCGCCGCCCCGGGCCCGGACCCCGTACCGTCCTCCCCGGCCGGCCGGGGCTGCGGCGGCCGGTGCTGCGACCGCTGGGTCGCGTTCTGCACCGACGAGACCTGCCCCGCGCGCATGATCCGGACGACTTGGCCGTCGCAGTTCAGGCACGCCGGCCGGCTCAGCGGGGACGGGACCACCCGGCCGTTCGCCACATACGTGACGAACTCGTGGTTGTCGGCGTCCGTGTGGTGCTCTATCTCGTACGACTGCTCCCAGCCGTGCCCGCACCGCATGCAGGCGAAGGAATACGACTCGTGGACGACGGCTGTGGCCGCACCGCGGAGGCCGGTCTGCCCTGCGATCTCACTCATGCCAGCTCCTCTTGTCCGCTGGACAAGCGCCCCCGGCGCGGGGATTCCCCCCGGAATCCCATTGGGGGCGAGGGACGGGTGCGTCCCTGCTGACCAGTGGACGCCTTCACCGGCGCGAACGCAGCAGGCCTGTCGAGTGTTGGAGCCGATTTGGACGTCGCTTGCCGAAGGGGCCCCGCGAAGGGGGGATTGCCTTTGCCTTTCCCCGCCTTGCTTTACCGTCCTGTGGGGCGCGCGCTCAGAGGAGACGCCCCCTGCTCAGAGGACGCATCTCCGCAGGTCAGGGGCGCACGCTCAAAGGAGAAGCGCCGCGCTCGGGGATCGAGAGCGCCCCCTTTTCGACACCGGTCACCGAAGCGCCCCCTCAGGGGCGCGGGGAACTGCGCGACCAGCCCCCACCACCCCGCACCCGACTGCACAAAAGCAACCACGACGGCGCTACAGAACCCGACCTCCCCCGTCAACCCGCTTCGCCGCGACCACGGCGTCAAACACCACCCGCTTCGGAATCCCCGCCTCAACGGCCACCGCCGCGATCGCCTCCTTGCGCCGCTCCCCGGCCTCCTCCCGCACCCGCACCCGGCGCACCAGCTCCGCCGCGTCCAGCTCCTCGGGCCCCCGCTCCGGCGCACCCTCCACCACCACGGTGATCTCGCCGCGCACCCCGTCGGCGGCCCACACCGCCAGCTCGGCCAGCGGACCCCGGCGCACCTCCTCGTACGTCTTGGTCAGCTCACGGCAGACGGCCGCCCGCCGCTCGGCCCCGAAGACCTCGGCCATGGCCGCGAGGGTGTCGTCGAGGCGGTGAGGGGCCTCGAAGTAGACGAGGGTGCGGCGCTCCTCGGCGACCTCCTGGAGCCGGGAACGGCGCTCGCCCGCCTTGCGGGGCAGGAAGCCCTCGAAGCAGAACCGGTCGACGGGCAGCCCGGACAGCGCGAGCGCGGTGAGCACCGCGGACGGCCCCGGGACTGCGGTGACGCGGATCTCCCGTTCCACCGCCGCCGCGACCAGCCGGTAACCGGGGTCCGAGACCGAGGGCATCCCGGCGTCGGTCACCAGCAGCACGCGCGCGCCACCGGCGAGCTCCTCGACCAGTTCGGGCGTCCGGGCCGCCTCGTTGCCCTCGAAGTACGACACCACGCGGCCCGTGGGCGTCACTCCGAGCGCCTGGGTGAGCCACCGCAGCCGCCGGGTGTCCTCGGCCGCGATGACGTCGGCGCCGGTCAGCTCGGCCACGAGCCGGGGCGGCGCGTCCGCGACGTCGCCGATGGGGGTGCCTGCGAGGACAAGGGTTCCAGTCACTCCCCCATCCTCCCAGCCCGCGCCGTTCGCAAAGGAACCCACCGTGAAGACCCATTGCACGGGACTCACACAGAACGGTTCCCTACGATGGCGCGGTGACCAGTACCGCGTCCTCCACGGACACCCGGCAGGACCAGGCGGGGCCCGACGAGCGGCCGGCGTGGCAGCAGCGGCTGCGCCGGTTCGGCTACTCGGCGAGCCCGGCGCGCACGGCGCACACCACCGGCGGCAGAAGCGCCGAGAGCTCCGGTGTCGTCGACCGCCTGGTGCCGCCGTACGCCGAGCCCAGCTCCCGGATGTGGCTCGCCCTGGGCGTGCCCCCGGTGCTCGCCGAGCGGATCACGCGGTGGTCGGCCTGGGGCGGCCCGCTCCTCGTGACGCTGCTGGCGGGCCTGCTGCGGTTCTGGAACCTGGGCAGCCCGAAGGCGGTGATATTCGACGAGACGTACTACGCGAAGGACGCGTGGGCGCTCGTCCACCGCGGTTTCGAGGTCAACTGGGACAAGAACGCCAACGACCTGATCCTGCAGTCGAACGGCCACCTGACGATCCCGGCGGACGCGGCGTACGTGGTGCACCCGCCGGTCGGCAAGTACGTCATCGGGCTCGGGGAGCTGCTGTTCGGCTTCGACCCGTTCGGCTGGCGCTTCATGACGGCGCTGCTGGGCACGCTGAGCGTGCTGCTGCTGTGCCGGATCGGGCGCCGGATGTTCCGCTCCACGTTCCTGGGCTGCCTGGCGGGCGCGCTGATGGCGGTGGACGGCCTGCACTTCGTGATGAGCCGCACCTCGCTGCTCGACGGCGTACTGATGTTCTTCGTGCTGGCCGCGTTCGGCTGCCTGGTCGTCGACCGGGACAAGGCGCGCGCGAGACTGGCGGCCGCGCTGCCGGCGGACGCGGACGGCCGGGTCCGGCCCGACGCGGACGTGGGCGACGGTTTCCGCTTCGGCCTGCGCCCCTGGCGGTGGGCCGCCGGCCTGCTGCTCGGGCTGGCGATCGGCACCAAGTGGAACGGCCTGTACATCCTGGCCGCGTTCTGTGTGATGGCGCTGTTGTGGGACGTCGGCGCCCGCAAGGTGGCCGGTGCGGCGCGGCCGTACCGGGCGGTCCTCGCGCACGACACGGGGATCACGTTCCTGGCGACGGTCCCGGTGGCGATCGCCGTCTACCTGACGTCCTGGATCGGCTGGATCCTCTCCCCCACCGACGGCTCCGGCGGCTACTTCCGCAACTGGGCGGCCACCGACGGCAAGGGCGGCCACTGGACGTTCCTGCCGGACTGGCTGCGCAGCCTGTGGCACTACGAGCACGAGGTGTACCTGTTCCACGTCGGCCTGTCGTCGCCGCACACGTACATGTCGAACCCGTGGTCCTGGCTCGTGCTGGGCCGCCCGGTGTCGTACTACTACGAGTCGCCCTCCCCGGGCGTGGACGGCTGTCCGTCGGACGCCGGCGAGAAGTGCGCCCGGGAGGTGCTCGCGATCGGCACCCCGCTGCTGTGGTGGGCGGCCTGCTTCGCGATCGCCTACGTGCTGTGGCGGTGGGCCTTCCGCCGGGACTGGCGGGCCGGTGCCATCGCCTGCGGCATCGCGGCCGGTTACCTGCCCTGGTTCATGTACCAGGAGCGCACGATCTTCCTCTTCTACGCCGTCGTCTTCGTGCCGTTCCTGTGTCTCGCGGTGGCGATGATGATCGGCGCGATCATCGGCCCGCCGGGCTCCACCGACACCCGCCGGCTGGTCGGCGCCTCGGGCGCGGGCGTCCTGGTGCTGCTGATCGCCTGGAACTTCATCTACTTCTGGCCCCTGTACACGGGCACGGCCATCCCCATCGACTCCTGGCGCTCACGGATGTGGCTGGACACCTGGGTCTAGCTGGGCAGAAACGTCACGAGGGCGCGGCACTCTGCCGCGCCCTCGTGGTCGTTGTTGGTCGTTGGCGGTTGTCCTGGGCCACCCTCGGACGGCCCGAGGACGGCCCGGCTGTGAGCGTGGGGAGATTCAAGTGGCGCTTTTGAACTGCAGCGAAGCAGTACCGAGCACTGCTACCGCTCTCGTCCAAGCTGCGTCCACTGATCCAAAGTTTCCGAGCCGAAGGTCACGATAGGCCTGTGAAGTGGAACACCACAGCCACCACAACCATGCAGCCAGCGAACCCCCCACCAGCCGCGAACGTGCACTTCGGCCACGTCAATCCGCCAGCACGGGCAGCCGTGTACGCCCCCGCACCCACCAACGCCGAAAAAGCCAGTGCTGCGACAACCCTCAGAACCGCCGCTACATCAGGCGCAGCTGGCAGTCCGAGAGCATCTATCACGCTGCCGCAGGTCACCACACTGGCCACAAAGCCCCCACCGGCCGGGAAGAACGCCAACGCGGGGGCCACGCCATCCGCTCGGGCAACTATGAAGGAAACCAGTCCTACAAGCAGCGAAGTGGAGGCCACCGCGCAGATCAGCGCAGGCATTGCCGATGATGTATCGCTCACAGGTACTCCCTCAGGCACAGTTGCCTTAGAGGATGCGGGCACGACGACGAGCCCTGACCAACCAGCAGTCCAGGACGTACTGAACAATACCGAAAAACGTCGAACGAAGGGAACGCTCACCGATGCCACGGCGCACGCGGCCCGTAGCAGCAGACAGTCCGCCCGCTCTCGCCAGGCTCACAAGCGAGTTGCGAGAGCTGCGCTCGCAGGCCGCACTGTCGCTACAAGACCTCTCCACTGAGACCCACTTCAGCAAGGCCTCTCTCTCACGCGCCCTCAGCGGACAGGTCCTTCCGACGCTGGCCTTGTTGAGAGCGATCGTTGCCGCTTGTCGAGGCGACATCCATCATTTCGAACACTTGTGGCATTCTGCTGCCGAGGAACGCCGAGCGCGGGAAGCGCCTTCCACCGACCATGCGGAGTCGCTATTTGCAAGGATTCAAGGGCTGTACAACCAGGCGGGACGCCCCTCTCTGTCAAATCTCGCGACCGACGCCAATCTCGGACGGACCACCACGCATCGAGCAGTGAACTCCCCTGCCTCGGCGACCTGGGGAACGCTTAATGCTCTGGTTAACGTGCTGACAGCACCGCTACCCGCTCAGAAGCGCGACTCAGAACTTCGCGCCATCCGCACGTTGTGGTCCGAGGCCCAACAGGGAGCAGTTGTCGGCAGCGCCCCCAGTAGTGCCGTCGCAGAGGAGACAGAACTCCGTCTCCTGGCCTCTGCTATCGAAGAGGCCCAATCAGGGCTGAGGAGATCTGAGTACCGGGTCCAAGCGCTGATGGAACTGATGCAAGACCAACAGGCCGAAATGGAACGCCTGGCACGTCGTGTCCGCGAGCTAGAGAAGCAGCGAGACGCGCTGGCTTCGCGCCAGGAACCATCTGCCGCTGCCTTCGCCGACCTGCTGACTGACCAAGTACGGGTACTCGGCCCCGACCACCCCGACACCCTCACCACCCGCAGCAACCTCGCCCACTTCCGCGGCCAGGCAGGAGACAGCGCCGGCGCCGCCGCTGCCTTCGCCGACCTGCTGACCGACCAAGTACGGGTACTCGGCCCCGACCACCCCGACACCCTTACCACCCGCAGCAACCTCGCCCACTTCCGCGGCCAGGCAGGAGACAGCGCCGGCGCCGCCGCTGCCTTCGCCGACCTGCTGACCGACCAAGTACGGGTACTCGGCCCCGACCACCCCGACACCCTCACCACCCGCAGCAACCTCGCCCAGTGGCAGATGGAAGCTGCGCATCGAAGAGAGGGTGAGGCAAGTGTCGACGCCTGACCATGAACCGTCTCAACGGCGCAATGATGAGTCTTCCTCTGGCCTGCGCTTCCGCAGGCCAGAGGAAGAGTTCTCCGAAGCAGCGGCGTCAGGAGTCTGATCGGGAAAAGCGAAGCCGACAGATTTACAGCGGGCTGGCCCCTCACCACATGACCTGGGGCTTTCGTCTTGCAGGTTTCCCCTGGGGGACGTGCGGGGGATCTACTGCTCGATCGAGCCGCCGCCGCTCGGTCTACGCCGAGTCACCAGGGGGGTGCGATGCGACTAGGCATCCGCCCCGTCGTCACCATCACTGCGACTCTCGGCCTCAAAGCTCGCGTGCCACTTATTCGGCCCCAGGGCCATCTTCGCCTTGCTCGCACGGGTGGCTCCCGTCGGACGCGTGATGGCGATCCAGATTCGACCGCATACGCCGACGAGTGCGGTGATCGAAGCGATCACGGCGGCGCCCGTGCCCAGCCAGACCAAGGCGAGAACAAAGAAGAGGATTCCGAAGAATGCAAGAAGATCAAAAAACCGGGCGCCAAGGTGGCCATTCGAATTGCCGGAACTCACGGTGCACCTTTCGGGGAGGGGTCGGGGGCCGCGTCGGCGGCTAAGGGAGTTGTACAGCCTCGTGGGGCGACAGAGCAGCCCGCACAGGCGTTGCAAAAAATGGCAACGGCGTGACATCGGACACATTGGGGTTGCGTTAACGGCAACGGATCAGGCAGAAAGAGAGTTGCTTAATTCGCATCGCTGGGTTGGCGCTTGGCGCACTGACCAGCAGATACCTACCGTTGCTAGGGCAGCAACAGTGGCGTTGCGGGGATCACAACGAAAACGTTGCTGGTAGTGCAACGACGCAGGGGGGAAGAGATGGCGCAGCTTGAACCACTCGCCGCGGATCTGTCAGAAGCAAAGAGGGCGTTAGCTGAAGCTCTCCGCACACTGTTCAAGGCGCTCAACTTGTCAATGGGCAGGTATGCAGTTCGCTGCGGTACCGACAAGGGCACGCTCTCTCGCTATCTGAGCGGAGCAAGAGTCCCGCCCTGGTCCTTCATTATGTTGCTCTTGGAGCACGTTTCAGAGGTCAAAGGGCAACCCGCAAACGAGGACGCCGTAGCGCTCCTACGTGATCTCTACATCCGGGCCGCAGGCACTGGGAGCGCGCGACGCTCTCAAGACCTGCAGTTCCTACTAGAGGAAGCAGACCAGCAGGCCCGTGAAGCTGCCTCGCTGGAAAAGGTGCTACGGAACGCCGTGCACGACCTGCAACAGCAGGTGAATCACCTAAACGTCGAAATCAATACTCTTCGAGCCGCACGGGCAGCAGAACGGCAAGCTGTTGGGGCTGAGGTCGAAAGATTTTCGCGCGACACAGAAGACCTAAAATCCGAACGAGACTCACTGGCTCAAGAAGTAGAGATCTTGCGTGGCCAACTCCGGGAGGCAATTAAAGCAAGAGAACTCGCGGAAGAGAAGTGCGACCAACTAGAGCGGCAACTAGAGCAGGCAGAAAGCCGCGAGGCGGAAGAGGAACAGAATAATACAGAGAAGGAACGCCAAGCGGCGAAAGAGGATGAGAGAAGTGCGGAGTCATCCTACGGAGATGTGCAAACTAAGATCGCATTGCTTGAAATGCAGCTTCTCAACCTGCGAGAAGCGACGCGCCCCCCGGAACCCCCTCCTGCGTATTTACTAGACGCCGAAAAAGATGGCGATACCGGATCGCGAGCAGCACGCCGGGGGTATAGCCCCGGCGAGACTCTGCGCCGGGTAGATGCAGCACAGAAAGACAAGCCTAGGAACGTGAGGAAGGTTCTGAGTCGGGCCGTGGAGCTACAGACCCCTGCGGAGATCATTGTCACTCGCGCCCTCCTTCGAGGTATGCCCGCAGCAGTCCGCGACCTATTCGAAGCTCTCGTGTTGCTGCCTGCCCCTGCTCCGACTGATGACGACGGAGCAAATAGCCCGCAAGTCAACGAAACCGAGACCACAGCCGCAGAGCTATGAGTTCACACCGCACGCCGCAGTCTCACTCGCCAGTGCGAACAGCAAGGTGCCGGCGTCGTACCCGGTCCAGACAGTCACAGGGCCAGCTGCACAGACTGAGATCCTCACCTTCGGGAGAATCGAACGTGGGAAGCTTGAGCACGATGGTGAGCAGGCAAGGAGGGAGAGCGCGTGTCGCAGCAGGTCAGCCCTCGGGGGACGTTTTTGCAGGTCGCGGAAGTGGTGAAGGCCCAGATTGAGGCGGATCCGAACATCAGGGAGCTTCCGTCTGCCGCTGATCTCATGCGTGATCACAACGTCTCGCGCGGCGTCGTACTCCGTGCCTTCAAAGCTCTCCAGAGGGATGGCGTAGCCGAACCAGTGGCGGGTGGCCGTTGGCGCGTCGTACGTAAAGGTGAGCACGTCGACCAACGGCCCCTGGACGAGCGCATCGCTGACCTCATCCCCGCCGAGGGGTTCGAGGTGGGTACAGCCTTCCTGAGCGCATCGGACCTCATGGGCAGGTTCGGAGTCTCCCGCCCCACCGTGACCAAGGCGCTCGACAAGCTGGAGGCCGCCGGCGTGCTGGCGAGTGCGGGACAGGGCAAGGTGCGGACCGTCCGCGCCATGCCGATTCGAGAGGAGCGTTCCTAGCTTGTCGGAGCTGACAGAGTGGGCTTACCCCCTCGCTGAGTCGCTGCTCGCCGAGCCGCTGCCGCGACGGTGGGCACATTGCTTGGGCGTCGCCGAGCGGGCACGGAGCATCGCGCCCGTCCTCGGACAGGATGCGGAGCTGTTGGAGGCTGCGGCCGTCTTGCATGACATCGGCTACTCGCCGGATCTCGCCAAGACAGGCTTCCACCCTCTCGACGGCGCCCGGTACCTCCGTGAGGTCGCGGACGCTGAGCCGCGAGTCGTGAACCTTGTGGCCCACCACTCGTGCGCGTGGATGGAGGCGGAAGCACGCGGCCTGCGTGAGGAGCTGGAGAGCGAGTTCCCGCGGGAAGCGGCGCATCTCAATGACGCGCTCTGCTACTGCGACATGAACACCACGCCGGACGGTACGCCCACGAACCCCGTCGACCGGGTCAACGAGATCGCCGGACGGTACGGGCCTGACAGCCTGATCGGGAAGTTCATCCGTCGCGCCGAGCCCGAAATCCTCGCGTGCACGTCGCGCGTCCTCGACCAGGTCGCTGCCGGGAAGCGTCAGCCGATGTAGGGGGCAGGCCGCGTCCGGTCCATCGCGTGCTCAATCCGGAGCCGCATCGTGGGGTGGATGTCCAGCTTCAACAGGTCCGCTGGGTCGACCCAGCGGACCTGCGTCGTCTCGTTGCTCGTCCGCAGCTCACCGCCGACCGGGCGCGCGCGGAAACAGATGCTGAACTGCTGACGGATCTCGCCGTCGTCGTACTGCATCCGATGACCAGGGTCGGTGTAGATCCCGGACATGTCGACGACTTCCGCCTTGATCCCGGTCTCTTCCCAGACCTCTCGGACCACCGTGTCACCGATGG
Organism: Streptomyces arenae; assembly: GCF_022343545.1. Lineage (NCBI taxonomy): Bacteria > Bacillati > Actinomycetota > Actinomycetes > Kitasatosporales > Streptomycetaceae > Streptomyces > Streptomyces arenae. Next base: position 135,260 of record NZ_JAKQYH010000087.1, on the reverse strand, counting down.
ACTCACCCACGTCGTGGCCACCGCCGGGCAGCGCCCAACGTCCGTTGTCGGATCGCTGAATCATGAGCACCTGTCCCGCGTCGTTCTGGACGAACGCCACGACCGAGGGCACGACCGAGTTGGCCGGCGGAGCGTCCGGGTCGTGCAAGTAGTCGATGCGTCCCATGCTTAGGCTCCCGTGATGTCGTGTTCGGTTACTGGCCTGGCGCCTTCCCAGGTCTGCTCAACGCTATTGGCAAATGTGTCGAACAGGCTGCCGCCGGGGAGCTGCCGCAGATGGAACACCGGCGCCATGTAGGCGCCGAGGCCATACACGTGCGTGTTGGCCAACATCTCGTCATCAGCGCGGTAGATCGAGTTGTAGAGCACCGTGTCGTGCAGGCGGAAAGCAATCTCGGGGTGGCTCATGAACAGCGGGCGGTAGTTGATGAGCGCGTTGCGGATCTTGCCACCCATAATGCGATGCCCTTCGTCGATGCCGCGCTGGGTGACGGCTTCGCACTCTGGATCGCCCATGAGGACTCGGATGCGGACACCGCTCTCGGCCTTCTCCTTCAATGTCGAGAAGAAGAGAGGGTCTTCCGCCAGGTAGATCCCGGCGTACACGAGGATGTCGATGCACTCCGTGGCGCGCTCGCACATCTCGCGCCAGAGATCTGACGGCACGACGTGCCGATGAGGGTAAACGGTCACGATCTCGGCCTTGCTCAGGTCAGTTGCGGAGTCCTGAGTTCGGGAGTCCTCCCACAGCGTCGTCACGTCCACCTTGAGCGCCGCTGCCGTTGCGTACTGGTGCCGTCGGTACGGCACCTTTCTCTGCGTGATCCAGCGTTCCACGGTCTTCGCGTTGACCTTGATCTCGTCCGCGAGGCTCTGAACGGTCATGCCACGTGCCAACAGGGCTGACCGCAACCGCTCGTTGGACATCTGCACCCCTTCGAGGGACATCTAGGGAGCTCTTGACGGTAGTGGGCTGATCGGGAGCTGTCCACGTAGGGGGTAACGAACTCCCCTGACCTGGGGCGATTCTGATTGTGCGCCAAGAAGTCCCGGCGCAAAACCAAGAGGTTCCGTCGCCGTACTTGACGGACCCCTATGCAGTACCTGTAAAACAGGTATTGCGTCACCGAACGGAACAACACGGCGAACGCGGCTGATGTCGCACGTGCTTGAGAACTGAATAGTGATCGTGCGGGGCTGACGCGAGAGCGGCGGTCACGGCAGGTGCCCAGGGCGAGGGTCCGGGGGCAAACCGCCGCGATGGACGAAGCTCTCCCCCTACGCGCCTGGCAGGCGCCACCCGATCTCGGGTGTGGGGAAGTACAGCGGGGCCCCAACGCACGTGGCGGGATGAGAAGACCGCCCCCGAGACGACCGGGTGAAGTCGTCGGCGGCACAGCCACCTGCACCGGCTCTGGAGAACACCCCCTTCGGGGTGCCACCTGTTGCATGCCGCCCTGCTGGCGTCAGAGCAGTGACGATGACGCGACCGACTACCCGGCTCGAACCGGTGCTCCTTGATAAAGGCGCACCGGTAAAGCCAGGTCACTGCCCCGGTACCCAGCCGTGAAGGGCGCGGAATCGAATTCCGCCCGGGGCGCTCACCCGCCGCAGTCTGCGGCTCGGGTCCTCCGGAGCAGTCGCCGTCTCACCACACGCCTGCGACTGCTCCGGCTCCCAGTCCCTCCAAATCAGGAGCCCCCATGACCGAGCGCACCTTTGTCTCCGCTACTTCCGGCCCGATAGTGCTGGGCCTGTCGCCGCCGGTCGGCGGCGTCCGGGTTCAGGTGCTCGACAGCCTGACCACCGCTCGCGTGGTGCTGCGTACGGACGACCACACCAGGCCGGCGGCCGACGCCGTCAACCGGGCGCGCAGCACGCAGAACGGGCAGGTGCTCGGCATCGAGGTACCCGAGATGCCGGGCAACGTGATGGTGCAGAGCCGTCGCGGCAACAGCATCGTGCAGAACATCGGCACGGTCTACGGATCGGTGACCGCCATGACCATCGTCAACGGCCGGATCGTCTCCGGCGGCACGAACAGCATGGCAACCGTCAGCCCGATCGAAGCCACGGTGTGCCTGCCCCCGCATTCCTCCCTCGCGGTCGTCTCGCAGGCCGCCGACGCCGACGTCTTCGGCTACGTCGACCGGATGGAGTTCCGCTCCGTCTCCGGCGACCTGAACGCCGACGGGGTCCGGGAGCTCCGGGCCAACACCACCTCCGGTGACATCAACGTCGGCCGGGTGACCGACCAGGTCAACGCTCGGTCAGTGTCGGGCGACATCAAGGTGGGCCTGTACGACGGCCGGGCCGCGGCCCTGGGCACCACCTCCGGCGACATCACGATGCAGGCCACCGACGCGGCGGCCGGGTACGTCAGTGCCGACAGCGTCTCCGGCGCCCGGTACCTCCAGGTGTCGGCCAACACCGTCTCTGGCAGCGTCCGCAACCGCTGAGCCATCGCCCCAGCTCTCGACAAGGAGTCGACCGATGGCCGCTGCCACGTTCGCCGCTGTGTTCATCGCCCTGTACGTCGCTCACAGCGTGGGCGATCACTGGGTGCAGACCTCGCACCAGTCCGCGCACAAGGGGCGTCCCGGCTGGGTCGGCCGTCTCGCGGACACCCGGCACGTCGCCACCCTGACCGCTACCAAGTTGGTCGTCCTGCTGCCGGTCGTCTGGCTGCTGGACCTGCGCCTGTCGGTGCTCGGCACCGTGCTGGGCCTGGGTGTGGACGCGGTCACGCACTGGTGGGCGGACCGCCGGAGCACGCTGGGGTGGCTGGCCAAGGTGGCCGGCAGGGGCGAGTTCTACCGGCTCGGCACCCCGCGCCCCGGCCGCGACGACAACCCGCACATCGGTACCGGCGCCTACGCCCTTGACCAGTCCTTCCATCACCTGTGGCTGCTGGTCGCCGCGCTCATCGTCGCCACCGTCTGACCCCGCAATACCGCCCCGGCATCCCGCCGTGAGGGCGCCGGATCGAATTCGGCCCGGGGCACTCCCGCTGACCAGCGGGCCACTCACATCCCCAAGGGAGATCGACATGCGTTTCCGTACGAGCCCTTCCCCCGCTGCCTCCGACATGAAGAACCGCGACAGCGACGACCTGCGGCGCGAGTACGACCTGATCACCCGCGAGCGCTCCGGGGGCCACAACTCGCTCAGCGCGATCAACGCGCAGAACGACATCGCCCGCGAGCTGGAGAGCCGGGAGCGCTGACCGCTTCACAGCCCCGATGGTCGCAGGCCGGGTTCGACTCCCAGCCGGGGCACGCATTACCGGCCGCTTCGTCTGGAGTTCGCATGAGCATTGTCGAGATCGTCTCGTTCGGCTACCTGCACGACGCGCCGCCAGTCGCGCACCTCACCATCGACCTGCGTCACCACTTCCGCGACCCGCACGTGTCGCCGGAACTGCGCTACATGACCGCCGATGACGCTCCGGTGCGGGCCGCTGTGATGGGCACGCCCGGTATCGCCGCGCTGGTCGATGCGACCGCCACGGCCGTGGCTGCGTTCGCTTCCGGCCCGAGCGCCGGAGCGGTCACGGTCGCCGACGGCTGCGCCGGAGGACGCCACCGCGCCCCCACTTTCGCCCGCGCCCTCGCCGACCGGCTCACCGCGGCTGGGTACACCGTCACGGTTCACCACCGCGACCTGGACAAGCCCGTCGTTCAGCGCTGAGCGCACCTTCGCCCCGATGGTCGCAGGCCGGGTTCGACTCCCGGCCGAGGCACGCATCACCGGCCGCGCTGCGGCTCGGGTTCTTCCGGAGTAGTCGCCGTCTCACCAACACGCCTGCGACTGCTCCGGTTTCCAGTCCCTCCCATGTCAGGAGCTTTCATGCGTGCGTACATCGGCCGCCAACAGGCCGTCTCCGGCGAGGACTTCGCCGAACTGGCGCTCGGCACCCCGCCTGAGCTGTGGCTCGGGGTGGAGGGCGAGACCGAGCAGGAGCGCGCGGCCCGCGAGGACGCAGCGCGCGACATCCTCGCCGACAACCCCGAGATGCCCGACGACCTGGTCCGCATCGCCGCGCAGGTCATCGAGGACAACCCGGACCTGTTCGACGTCGCCCCGTTCACCCGTCCTGCCCGCCGCCGCCCGGCCCGCAAGGGGGTCGCGGCATGACGACAACGCCCCCCACCCCCGAGGCGCCCGCGTCCGGGGTGCCGCCGCTGACCCGCCCGGAAATGGGGCTCGCCGGAGTCGGCGCGCTCGCCGCTGCCGCAGTCGGCGCGCTCGGTCTGATCTCCTCCTTCGACGCCGTGTCGGCTGCCGCGCTGCGCTGGGGGTTCACCTCGCCGTGGATGCTGCCGGTCGGTATCGACGTGGCCATTCCGGTGTTCACCGTCGCCAACCTGCTGTTGATCCGCATGGATATGGCGCTGGCCTGGGTGCGGTTCGTGCCCTGGGCGCTCACCCTGATCACCTGCGGTCTGAACGTCGCCGCCGGGCAGGGTATGTGGGCCAAGGTCGCGCACGGCACGATGCCGCTGCTGTGGGTCGTGTTCTCCGAGATCGGTGCGCACATCTACGCCGTCCGCATCGGCGCAGCGACCGGGCGCCGTATGGAGAAGATCCGGTTCTCCCGCTGGCTGCTGGCCTTCCCCTCCACCTTCGCGCTGTGGCGCCGCATGACGCTGTGGGAGATCACCTCCTACTCCGAGGCCCTGTTGCGGGAGAAGGCGCGGCAGTTGGCCCGCGCGGACCTGCGCGAGCAGTACGGAAAGAAGTGGCGTTCCAAGACCCCGCGGCGCGAGCGCGTGATGCTGCGCATGGGCGACCTCGCCCCCGCCACCGCCGCTGTGCCGGTCGCCCCCGAGCCGCAGGCCCCGAAGGTGCCGGAAGGGCCGAAGCCTGAGGCTGCCAGGCCCGCGCGCAAGAAGCCGGTCAAGGACAAGGCCCCTGCGCCGCAGCGCACGCCGGCCGAACTGCTCGCTGAGGCCCGCACCCTCACGGCCGAGTGGCCCGACAGCCAGATCAACGGCGAGGCGCTGCGCAAGGCGCTGCACTGCGGCGCGGCTCCGGCCCGGCAGGTGCGTGATGCCCTGCTCGCTGAGCGCGCCGACGGCCGCGCCCTGCACCCCGTGAACACCAACGACACCACGGTGTCCGGCGACGGTGCCGAGGGGGTGGCCGCGTGAGCACCCTGACCATGGTCCTGCTGTCCGCGCTGCCGCTCGCCGGCGGGTGGACGGTGCACGTGTGGTGGCTGCGAGGCTGCCTGAACACCGCCCGGCGTGACCCGCTCACCGGGTTACGCACCCGTGACGGCTTCACCCGCCGCGCCACCGTCCTACTCAAGGACCCGCGCGCGGTCGTCGTGCTGGCCGACGTCGACAAGTTCAAGCAGATCAACGACCGCTTCGGACACGCCGCCGGGGACGTCCTGCTGACGGCGACCGCCGACCGGCTCGCCCACCACGCCGGCCGCTCCGGGGTCGCCGGACGGCTCGGGGGCGACGAGTTCGCCGCCGTCCTCATAGACGACCACGGCACCGCCGCCGACATGCTCGCCGTGCTGCACGGCGTCCTCGCCCGCCCGGTCGACGGCCAGGACCCGGCCGTACGCACCACCGTCTCGCTCGGCTGGGTGCGCGCCGCCGACTTCCCCACCGACGACCTGTCCGGGCTGCTGCGGCGGGCGGATGAGGCGATGTACGCGGCCAAGCAGGGCCGCGCCGGAATGCGCCGCGCGGGCCTGGGACGGCTGTTCGCCACCATCACCGGCCGCCGCGCCGGCCGCACCGGCGCCCGCACCGATGCCCCGATCGTCGCGGTGGCCGCGTGATGGCGGCCTACGGCAAGTGCTTCGACCCGTCCGGCGCCCGGTTCGGAGTCCCCACGTTCCCCTGGCAGTTCGCCCCGGACGGTTACGCCACCCGCCGTCAGCTGCGCGCCCGCGGCCTGCGGCCCGGCGGTCAGCCGGTCGCCGCACAGGTGATGCGCCATCACCGGGGCCGCAAGGGCGGAGTGCAGGTCGCCTACCTCTACCGCATCGACCTGGCCAAGCCCGTGCGGCCGATGACCTCGCGCCGCTGCGGTGCGCTCGCGCTGGCGATGCTCGCCCGCCGCACCTGCCCCAAGTGCCGAGTCGTCTACAGCTACTGCCTGCCGACCTCGCTCGGCATGTGCGTGCTGTGCGCCTACCCCAACACCCCCACCGATCCGACCGCCGACCACCTTTCCGTGAAGGGAAGTTGACCATGGGGAAGCCCAACACGAGTCGTCTGGACCGCGAGATCCGGCAGACGGAACGCAAGCTCGAAGCGGTCCGCAAGGGCGAGATGTGGCCGCTGACCGGCCAGGAACGGCGCGCGGTGCTCCGGGGGCTGGCCGGCGGCTCCTACAGGCTCGTGCGGGGCAAGAGCCCCGCCCGCGCGGAACGGCAGCTCGACACGCTGTGGCAGTCGGTGCAGACCCGGCTGACCGCTGAGCTGACCGCGTTGCAGAAGGAGCGGCAGCGGATCGTGAACGAGGCCGCCACCGCCAAGGCTGGCAAGAAGTCGTCGGGGTGGTGGTGAACCTGAAACGGATCACCCGTCTCTTCCGCGGCTCGGGTGACTCGCTCGGTCGGCCACTCGCCGCCGACTCCGCGCGGGCCGTCTGCCTGTCCGGCCGCCGGTTCGGCGTCCACGGCGTGATCCCGGCGTCCCACGCCCGGTTCACGGTCAGCCGACGCCGGGCCTGGGGCCACGACGTCCGCGCCTATCCGACCACCGGCCGCGACGGCACCCCGTTCACGGTCATCTACACCCGCGTCGCCTACGCCGACGACCCCGGCCTTGAAGTCCTGGTCACGGTCTTCGAGTTCCCCACGGGCAGTGCACTCCCGCCCGGCATGTAACCCCACGGGCCCGACCGCTCACCTCCTACAGCGTTCGGTCGGGCCCACCTCCCGCAGATCTGGAAGGACCATCAGTGAAGCACCCCGACGACGACAACGAACTCTTCAACCGACTCGAAGCCGAGATGACCGGTGACCCGATACACGTGGTCGACTCCCGCGGCAGCCGAGACTTCGACCCGCCTGCCGATTCCGGGGGCGAGGTAGTCGACCTCGACAAGGCCCGATCGGCCCGCAGCGAGTCGGCCGACCCGGCCGCCCGACCCGACGCCGACCGGTCGGCCGACTCCGACGCTGACCGGTCGGGTGCCGAGTCGGGCGACCCGACCGCGCGCGTCATGGTCGACCAGTCGGCCCCGGCCGCGACCGGTCCGGGCTATCTCGGTCGGCTCGCGTCCGCCCGGCGGCGCGCGGTGGTCCCCGAGTGGCTGCGCTCCACAGCGGAGCTGCGGACCGCTGCGGCGTGGGTGGCCCGGCACTACACGCACTCGCTCGGCTATCACGCGCTGCGCTCGCCGGTCTATGCCGCCCGCCTCACGCTTCAGGCGCCGACCGGGGCCGCCCGGTTCGTCGGGGGTACCGTGCGGTGGGTGGCCGACCGCGAGGGCGAGCCGGTCCGACTGGCCGCCGTGCGGCGTGAGGACGCTGCCGAGTACCTGAAGCTGTCACGGCAGCGCGACGGACGGGTCCGACTGCGCACCCTGGTCGCCGTGCTCGCCATGTTCATCGGACTCGGCTCCGCACTGGCCATCTACGTCCTCGCCCCCGACTGGCTTCAGGCCCTGTCGGTCGGCGCGGTCGTGATGGCGCTGGGGGCCGCCGGCCGCAAGGCGGACGCGCCGGTCATCCACCGCGCGGTGGAACTGCCCACGGCCGTCAAGCTCACCAGTGACATCGTGCTGCGTGCGCTCGGCTCGCTCGGCATCCCCGCGATCAACCAGGCCCAGGGCAAGGGCCGTGACGGGTTCGAGTTCACCGCCCCGATCACCCGCGACGGCCCCGGCTGGCGTGCGGAGGGAAACCTCCCCTTCGGCGTGACCGTGACGGACGTCATCGAGCGCCGCGACCGGCTCGCGTCCGGTCTGCGCCGCCCGCTGGGCTGCGTGTGGCCGGAGGCCGTGCCGAACGAGCACACCGGGCACCTGGTGCTGTGGGTCGGCGACCAGGACATGTCCAAGGCCAAGAAGCCCGCGTGGCCGCTGCTGAAGTCCGGCAGCGTGGACCTGTTCAAGCCGGTCGCGTTCGGCACCGACCAGCGCGGACGCTGGGTCGAGATCACGCTCATGTACATCGCGGCCGTCATCGGCGCGATCCCCCGCATGGGCAAGACCTTCCTGCTGCGGCTGCTCCTGCTCATCGCCGCGTTGGACCCGCGCGCTGAGCTGCACACCTACGACCTCAAGGGCACCGGCGACCTGGACCCGGTCGGCAACGCCGTCTCCCACTGCCACCGGGCCGGCGACGAGGAGGAGGACATCGAGTACGCGGTGCGGGACCTGCGCGCGCTGCGCGAGGAACTGCGGCGCAGGGCGAAGATGATCCGCTCCCTCCCGCGCGACGTCTGCCCGGAGTCCAAGGTGACGTCCGAGCTGGCGAACAAGAAGTCGCTGGGTCTGCACCCGATCGTGATCGGGGTGGATGAGTGCCAGGTCTGGTTCGAGCACGACAAGTACGGCAAGGAACTCGAAGAGATCTGCACCGACCTGGTCAAGCGCGGCCCGGCCACCGGCATCGTGCTGCTGCTCGCCACGCAGCGGCCGGACGCCAAGGCGCTGCCCACCGGCATCAGCGCGAACGCGTCGGCCCGGTTCTGCCTGAAGGTCATGGGCCAGCTGGAGAACGACATGGTGCTCGGCACGTCCGCCTACAAGCGGGGCGTGCGCGCCACCATGTTCAGCTGGGCCGACAAGGGCATTCACTACTTCGTGGGTGAAGGCTCCGACGCCCGGATCGTCGGCTCGGTCTACGTGGACGCCCCGGCCGCCGAAGCCATCGGCGCCCGCGCCCGCAAGGCCCGCGAACTGGCCGGCACGCTGTCCGGCTACGCGCTCGGGGAAGAGCCGCAGCCGGACGCCTCCAGCGCGTATGACCTGCTGCGCGACATCCTCGCCGTGGTCCCCGCCGACGAGCCCAAGGTGTGGTCCGAGACCGTCGTCGCCCGGCTCGCCGAACTGCGGGGCGAGGTCTACGACGGATGGGACCCCGAGGGTCTGGCCGCAGCCCTGAAGCCGCACGGCGTCTCCACCATCCAGGTGGGCCGCCGGGTCAACGGCAAGGTCGTCAACCGGCGCGGCATCGACCGCTCCCACATCGCCACGGCGATCGCGGAGCGTGACGGAAACCGGGACGCGGGCTGAGGCTCCGGGGCCGCTAGCGCTAGCGGCACACCCCGCTAACGTTAGCGGCCCCGCTAGCGCCCCAAACCCGATCTGATCAGGCCGCTAGCGGATAGCGGCCCACCTGCGGAAACCCCTGGAAACCGCCCGGAGGGCCCTTCATGACCCCTGCCCTGCTCACTATCACCCTGCTCATCGGCGTCACACTGTGTTACATCGCGGTGTGTGCGTCCTCGCCGTTCGGCAACTGCCGCAAGTGCCGCGGCATGGGCCACCAGCTGAAGACCGACCGCAAGGGACGGCTCAAGCGCGGCAAGGACTGCCGCCGCTGCCAGGCGACCGGCAAGCGCATCCGCGCCGGCCGCTGGCTCTACAACCGGTGGGCCCGCATCTACCGCTCGGGCACCGACACCCCCCGCCCGGAGGGCTCGCGATGACCCTGACCATCTCCGCCGTGCTGCTCTTCGGCATCGCCTCCGTCATCGCCGTCAAGACCCGAGCCGCCAACGCCGGCGGCGCGGTGCTGCTGTTCCTGTTCGGCTTCTTCACCGCCGGGACCGGCGCCTACGGCCCGATTCACGACCTGGTGGCGTCCTTCGCCCGCTTCCTGTCCCAGCTCGGCAACTGACCCGAGGAGCACCCGTGAACGAACCCATCGTCGCACGGCACTGGCTCGCCACCGCGACGCCCAAAGCCGCGCCCGCCCTCGCCACCACGACCGTGCTGGCGCTGGCCCGGATCTGGAACGCCAACGGCGCCGAACACTCCGTCGGCAACGCCGTCCTGATGGGCGCCCTGTCCCTGGGGGCCGCCGCCGCGGGCGTGGTCGCGGGCAACGCAACCGGTGACTCCGTCCTCGTGGGCACCGCGTTCGCCGCCTCCGGCGCGCTCGCCTTCGCGGGCGTGGCCGGATACGCCGACGGCATGCCGCTGCCGCTCCTGCTGTGGTCCCTGGCCACCACCGGCGCCTACGCCCTCGCCGCCCGCTACTGGCGCACCGACCGCCGCGAGACAGTCGCCCACCAGCGGGACATCACCGAGCGGCGCGAGGAACGCGCCCACATCGAGCGCGTCGAAACCCTGCACGCCACCACCCAGGTCGAGGTGGCCCGCGCCGGCGCCGCCTACGCCGAACAGCTCGCCCAGGCACTCGTCACCCGCGCCACGCTGCCCAACTTCGACCCCACCGCCCTACAGCGCGCGGGTCTGCCCGAACTGCCCACCGCAGAGCGGAAGTCCGCATGAACGGCCGCGCCCTGCCCCGGCTGCGCATCCAGCGCGCCACCTGGCCCCGCCCGGCTCTGATCCTCACCGGCACCCCCCGCCCCGGCTGCCGCAACTGCGACGGCATCGGCGGCATCGAGCACGACTACGGCAACCACTACGACGGCGAGTACGAGGGCACCGACTGGGAGCCCTGCCAGTGCTGGAACGAACACCGCCGCTGGACCCTGCTGCCCCTGCCGCGCCTGCCCAAGTGGCTGCGCCGATGCCGCCCCGTCCGCGACCCGTGGGCCGCCAACGGCTACAGCGACGAACCGCCCTTCTGAGCCCAGAGGAAGCCCATGACCAACCGCAACACCGACCCGACACAGCACCCGCGCAAGGCTGCCGAGGCGGTGCGCGCCTTCAACCACGCCACCCAGCGCACCCGCGACCGTCGCCCCGGCATCGCGTACCCCGGCACCGTGTACCGCGCCATCGGCGCCTTCGGGACATTGGCCCACCGGCTGCCGCAGGCCTTCGACCAGATCGGCACGGCCCTGGCCGACCTCCACACGGCCGGACACCTCACCGCCGATCACGACACCCCCACCGAACACGCCATCGCCGTCTCCGAGGCCCTGCGCGAAGCGGAGAAGCACGCCACTGCGATGGCCGAAGCCCTGGAACGCGCGCACCGGGCTTCCAGCCCTCTCGGCTACTGCGGCCCAATCGACGACTCCGCCGACGACCTGTAGCTACGCCCGAGGCGGGCGCCGTCTCACCACAAGCCTGCGCCCGCCCCGGTTCTCCAGTCCCTCCAAGAGAGCAGGAGACCACCCAGCATGACCCATGACCCCCGCCTGTCGCCGGAGGGCGGCAACATCAGCCTGTGCACCGGGTCCGCCGCCCTCGACCAGGCCGTAGAAGCCGTCACCGGCCTGCCCACGGTCCTGGTCGGTGAGAAGGACCCCGCCGCCTCCCGGCTGCTCGCCGCCCGCATGCCCCACGCCCGCAACCTCGGCGACATCACCGCCGTCGACTGGCCCGCGCTCGCCGCGTCGGTGCCGCGTCCGGCGGCGCTGACCGCCGGGTTTCCCTGCCAGGACATCTCCAACGCCGGACCTCGGGGAGGGATCGCCGGTGACCGCTCCGGACTCTGGAAAACCATCGCCCACGGAGCCATTCGCCATCTTCGACCCCGGCTCGTGTTCCTGGAAAACGTCGCCGCTCTGCGCAGCCGGGGACTCGACGTCGTCGCCGCCGACCTGGCCGCGCTCGGGTACGACGCGCGGTGGATGTGCCTACGTGCTGGAGATCCCGAGGTCGGAGCCTGCCACCGGCGCGACCGCTGGTTCGCCGTCGCGTATCCCGCTGCTGAAGACCCCCACCTCACAGCTCGGCAGGAACGGCGGACCGCAGCACCCGGACAAACGACGGGCGGGCGGGCACGGGCCCACGCTGGAGGACGAAGTGGTGTTCTTGCTGCCCCCGACGGAGGCTTGAGGCTGCTGCCCACCCCGGCCGCCGCCGACGGAACCGGCGGCCCCGGCACCTCGCCCAAACGCCAGGGCGGCATGAACCTGCGTACCGCCGTCACCCTGCTGCCCACCCCCGCGGCACGGGACTGGAAGTCCGGCGCCTCCAACCTGATCGGCGTCAACTCCCGCCCGCTCAACGAGGTGGTCGTCAACCTGCTGCCCACGCCCAAGGCGTCGGACGGGCCGCACGGCGGACCCAACCAGCGCGACAGCGCCGGCAACTACTACCTGCCCGGCCAGGCCGTGCGGCTGGACGGGCGGTGGGTGGCCACCAACGGCACCGACTACGGCCCCGCCATCCACCGCTGGGAAACCGTCCTCGGACGCCCCGCGCCGGAGCCGACCGAGCCTGGCACCAAGGGCAACCGCCGCCTGTCCCCGGCGTTCGTGGAATGGATGATGGGCGCCGATCCCGGCTGGGTCACCGGCACCGACTTGGGCCTGTCCCGCTCCGACCAGCTCAAGATCCTCGGCAACGGCGTCGTCATCCACCAGGCCATCCACGCCTACCGCACGCTGCTCGCCGCCGACGCGCCCATGGTTGCGGACCCGGTCCCGGCCCAACTCGCCCTCGACATCGCCTAGATACGCCCGAGGCGGGCGCCGTCTCACCACAAGCCTGCGCCCGCCCCGGTTCTCCAGTCCCTCCAAGAGAGCAGGAGACCTCCAGCATGACCCAACGAGCGTCAATCGGCGAGGGCCATCAGGCCCAAACCACCCCTTTGTGCACCGCGCTGGAACTCGCCTCCGCCGGCGTGCCGGTGCTGCCCCTGCGGCAGGGGAAGGTGCCGTTCGGGAACTGCCCCGTGTGCGCCAAGAACGCCTGCGGCGGACGGCCGAACATGAAGAACGCGGGCCCCTGCCAGTGCCCCGGCATCTGCCACGCATGGGCCGCCGCCACCACCGACCCCGACGTCATCACCTCCCCGGCATGGGCCTCGGCGTGGCGTCAGGCCGTCTGCGTCGGCTACCACCCCGGCGGCGCCGGACTGGCCGTGGTCGACCTCGACAACCCGGCGGCCGTCACCTGGGCACGCGAGACGCTGCCCGCCACCCGCACCGTGCCCACCACGCGCGGCCAGCACTGGATCTACAAGGGCGTCATGCCCTCGCACAACGCCGTGCGGCCCGGCGTGGACATCAAGTCCGCCATGGCATACGCCCGGTGGCTCGGTCCCGGCACCGGCACCATGACCGCCCTGCCGGGGGCCGTACGCGCGCTGGCCGTCAAGGAACCCCCGGCCCGGCCAGCGCCGCAGACCCTCGCTGTTCCCGCCGGGGGCGCGGGTGGGGCGTGCCCGCATCGCACGCCCGCCTATCTGGACCGTGGGATCGCCATGGGTGTGCAGCGGATCACCGAGGCCCGTAGCGCCGTGCACGCGACCGTGTACCGGACGTTCCTCGCGGTGCTGTCGACGCACGGCCGGTGCGGCTGCCTCACCGACGCCCATGTCACGCGGCTGTTCACCGCCGCGCAGGCCAAGGGCGAGTCCCCGAGGCACTGCACGGATGCGTGGACCAACGCCCTGACCACGTTGGGACTGTGACCATGTCCGACGACGACAAGAGCCCGGCCCGCGAAATCATCACCGACTACGCGCAGGCGCACTTCCGGTACTTCCGCACCGCCGACGGGACCGTGTACGCGCAGCGCAACGGCCACCCCGTCGCCCGCCCCATCCGCTCCCAGGGCACCACCGGCAGCCACCGCCAAGAACTCATGGTCGGCCTGTTCCGGGACGGGATCGGCGTGTTCAACGGGACCGCGATGAAGGAGGCGTTGGACCTGATCGAAGCACTCGCGCTCACCGAGGAGACACAGGCTGTGTACATCCGCGTCGCGCCAGGGTTCGACGGGTCCACCTGGTTGGACCTGGGCCGCGCCGACGGACAATCGGTCCGTATCCACCCGACCGGCTGGGACGTCACCGTTCCGGACCCGCGTGAGGTGTGCTGGCGACGTACCCAGCTCACCGGGGAACTCCCGATGCCGGTCAAGGACACGGACGGCAAGGGCATCGATCTGCTGATGCGGCTGTGCAACTTCGCCACCGCCGAGACGGAGTGCCTGGCCATCGCGTGGCTGGTCGGCTGCCTCGGGCCGTCCGTGCCCGTCCCGGCCCCGTTCCTGACCGGTCCGCAGGGCGCCGGCAAGTCCACCGGGGGCCGCATGCTCATCAGGATCGTTGAGGGCATGAGCGGCGACCTGCGCCGCGCTCCGAAGGATGAGGAGAACCTGATCGCGGCGGTGGCCGCGGGATGGGTCACCGCCCTGGACAACCTCTCCCACATGAGCCCGGACCTGTCCGACGCGATGTGCTGCATCGTCACCGGCGCGGAGAACGTCAAGCGGGCCCTGTTCACCGACGGGGACGTCTTCCGTCTCGGCTACCGCCGCCCCTTGCTCCTGACCGGTATCGACGTCGGAGTCATCCGTCCCGACCTCGCCGAACGGCTGCTGCCGCTCAGGTTGGAACGGCCCCGGGTGCGGCGTACCGAGCACGAGCTGTGGACGGAGTTCGCGGAAGTGCTGCCCGTCATCCTCGGCTCCCTCCTGGACCTGACCGTGAAGGTCCGGGCAGTGGAGGCGGAGACCCCGACCGACCTGCGCATGGCGGACTTCGCCCACCTGTGCGCACAGCTCGACGCGGCAACCGGCCTGGGAGCCCTCGCCGCCTACCGGGCCAGCCTGGACGACCTCAACGACGACGTGATCGAGGGCGATCTGATGGCACAGACCGTGCTCGCGCACGCCGCGAGCATCGAGCCGGGCACCGGGCAGCGGATGACGTCCACCGAGTGGCTGCACTGCCTCAGCCGCGTCTACACCGGAGACGACTTCCGCGCCCTGCCCAAAGGCTGGCCCACCACGGGCAAGGTCCTCTCCGACCGGCTCAAACGGCTACAGCCCACCCTCGCTGCACGGGGCGTGCTCATCGACTCCGGCCGTACCAAAACGGGCCGCTACATCGAAATGACCCGCACGCAGGCCGCGCCGCCGCACGAGCAGCAGACGCTCTGACCGGCGCCACCGCTGTCCAAGCAAGAGGAGCACCACCGGCCAGGCGTGCTCCTCTTGCTGTTCGGCGCTCGCGCCGCCCAACGGGCGCGCCGCGCAGCGGCTCCTCATTCGCGCTCTGAGCCGCACCCCACCACCACAGACACCCCCTCTTTTTTCCTAAGTAGGGAAGGCCTGCGTCACCTGCGTCACCCGACCCCGGAAAACGCGCCCTGAGCTGCGCGGACGGCGGTGACGCAGACGGCGAATTCTGCGTCACCCCTGCGTCACCTGCGTCACCGATGACGGACAGCCTGCGTCACCGATGACGCAGACCCCGCCCGCTGCGTCACCCAAAACCCGCAGGTCAGAAGGCCTGAATGACGCAGGTGACGCGGTGACGCAGAAATCCCCGCCTCGGACACATGGCGCCACTCAGACCGATGCATTTCCAACTCGTGGGAGGACCCAGTGAGCGCGCCCACCCCCGCCAGAGACGACCCTCGCGCCATTCTCCGGGGCGGTCTCCCGGACCGGTATCTCACCGCCGACGACATCGCCGAGATCTTCGAGGTGCCCAAAGAAACCGTCTACCAGTGGCGCAAGAAGCGCATCGGTCCGCCCGGCTTCCGCATCGGCAAGTACATCCGCTACGACCCCGCAGACGTACGTCAGTACGTCACCAGCCGCAAAGACGCCGACCGGTCCGCCTAACCAAACAGACCCACCAGAGACAGCAGGGAGAACCGCTACCGGCGGCTCTCCCTGCTGTCTGTCGAGAAGGGACCGCCGCCACATGGCAGGCCATATCCAAGATCGCTGGTTCAAGACCGAGACCAACGCCAGCGGCAAGGACGTCCGAGTAAAGACCGACCGCTATGGCACAGGCTTGCGATACCGAGCCCGGTACATCGGGCCCGACGGCACCGAGAAGAGCAAGAGCTTCCGGGACAAGGAAATGCGACTCGCCAGGCAATGGCTCACGCAGATCGAAGCCGACATGTCACGCGGAAAGTACATCGACCCTCGCGCCGGAAGGATGACCTTCCGGCAGTACGCGGACGGGTGGGTCAAGACGCATACAGGCGAGATCAACAGTCGGGAGGCTGCGGAACGTCGCCTTCGGTTGCACGCCTACCCTCACCTCGGATCACGTCCCCTCGACTCGTTCAGGCCCGAGCACATTCGGGACTGGATCGCCAAGCTGGAAACCACGGTGCCGGCGGAGTCGCACCGCCGTATCATCGTCGGCACCGTCTCGGCTGCGTTGAGCGCCGCGGTCGAAGACGGCCTGTTGAGCAAGAATCCCTGCCGCGCCCGCACCGTGAAGCTCCCGAAGCCGGGCAAGCCTCGCGTGGAGCCGTGGACGGCACAGCAGGTCTTCGCTGTACGGCGCGCCCTCCCCCACTGCTACCGGGCCGCCGTGGACGTCGGGGCCGGTTGCGGACTGCGTCAGGGTGAGATTCTCGGCCTGTCCGTCGAAGAACTCGACTATGAGGGCGGTTGGCTGACCGTCGGCCACCAGCTCAAGCGAATCCGGGGCAAGTATGTCTTCGCGCTGCCGAAAGGCGGGAAAGTCCGGGCCGTGCCGCTCCCCAAAGCCGTGGCCACCGCTCTCATAGAGCACTCGAAGGAATTCAAGCCCATCGACGTATCGCTTCCGTGGCGGACCCCAGATGGCCCCCCGGTGACGAAGCGGCTGATCTTCCGTGGTGCCGAAGAGAGGCACGTCCGGGTGAGCAACTTCAACGCTCACCACTGGAAGCCTGCTCTGGCAGCTGCGGGTGTCATTCCGGCGCGGGAGCCGGGCAAGCCGTACGCTTCAGCCCCCGAGGACGGCATGCACGCTCTCAGGCACTTCTACGCGTCCGTTCTGTTGGACGCGGGCGAGAGCATCCGTGCCCTGAGTTCCTATCTCGGTCATGCCGACCCGGGGTTCACCCTCCGCACCTACACGCACCTCATGCCGAGCAGTGAGGGACGCACCAGGAAGGCTGTGGATGAGCTGTATCTGTAGGTGATCCGAGTGGCGGCGGGAGTGGCCCGCCGCCACTCGGATCACTGGGAGTCGTACGCCTTGACGCTCACGGCCGGACCGCCGGAATACCTGGCCACGGCAGTGGCGGCGGCACCGGTGACCTTGACGACCGCGCTGCCGCCGCCCGGGACGACGACCAGCCCTCCGATGGGAGTGACGGACACCGCCTGCTGTGTCTCGCCCTCCGCCGGCTGGTCATAGACGAGGTAGGCCACACGTGTCGTCACCGGATACGGGTCGATGTTCGTCACGCGCACGGTGGTGAAGCGTGCGAACCTGCTTACCGTGCGTCCAGCGCTGTTCAGCTCCTGAACGGTCACTGGGTGCGCGCTGGCCCGGCTCTTGGCAGCGACGAGACGCTTGACGGTGACGCGAACGTCGTAGACCTGGTGTTCACCGGCCCCCGAGAAACGCAGGATGTCGAAACCCGACCCGTACGGAACCACCAGATGGCCGCTGTCGCTGCCGTAGACGGTTCGGACATGCACCCTTGGCAGGGCGTCCCCGTTCCGGTCCAGCGCGGTGAACGCCAGTACGGGGACGACCGACTCTTTGTTCGCGTTCTTGATGGCCAATGTCTGGCTGATGTAGTTGTCGCCCCCCTCGCGCCGATATGCGAACGACAGCGCGCTCTTGGCCGGCTTGGACGACCAGTGGGTCAAGCCCGTCATGATCGCGGACAGCGACACCACAACCACCCAGCCCGCGATCAGAGTCTGTCTTCGTTCCACGTTCGCCTCTCCCCAGCATGCGACTGAGCCCCCACCCCTGGAAGCGCCGTCGGATCCTAGCCTGACGAACTGCGGAATGATCAAGCCGATGAGACGAGCAGTGAACGCGCGCCACGCGAACTCGCATGCGGCAAAGGACGCCCTCTCATCCGGCCCCCGCCCACCGTCACGGCCCACACACGGCCCAGAGTGGAGTTCGCGCGACTAGTCGGCGTGAAATGCCTGTTCAGGTGCCTTGTCGACTGCGACGCGGTAACTTCATCTACTTCTGGCCCCTGTACACGGGCACGGCGATCCCCATCGACTCGTGGCGTTCCCGGATGTGGCTCGATACGTGGGTGTGAGCCACATCCCTGACTCCCTTCGGACAACAATCGGTCAACACCTGCCACAGGAGCTTCACAACGACCTACAGTGCGAGCCACGACCAGCTTTTGAACGTGTTCACAAAACACGGCAAAAGCACACGGGAGGGGATTTCGCACCATGCGCAAGGGGGTCAAGGGCGCCATCGTCGGTGGCGTCTGTGCGGTCGTGCTGGGCGGGGGCGGTTACGCCGCCTACAACGTCCTGACGGCGCTCCACGGCGACGGCACACCGGCCGTACGGACCGGTCCGCCCACGAAGGACGAGATCGACGACGCCAGCCAGAAGTTCTTCACCGCCTGGGAGAAGGGCCAGTCGGTGAACGCCGCCTCGTTCACGAACGACTCCGCCGACGCCGAACCGGTCCTCACCTCCTTCAGCGCCACCGCGCACATCAAGGACGTGCACATCACGCCCGGCAAGACCACCGGCGCCACCGTGCCGTTCAGCGTCCGGGCGACCGTGACCTACGGCGGGAAGTCGAAGCCGCTCGCCTACAAGAGCTCGCTGCGGATCGTCCGGGGCGAGACCACGCACCGTGCGCTCGTCGACTGGCAGCCCTCCGTGGTCCATCCGCAGCTGCGGCGCGGCGACACCCTGGCCACCGGGGAGGCCGCGAGCCCGCCGATCGAGGCCCTGGACCGCGACGGCAAGGTCCTCACCAAGGAGAAGTACCCGTCCCTGGGCCCGGTCCTGGACGAGCTGCGCAGCCGGTACGGCGACAAGGCGGGCGGCACCCCGGGCGTGGAGCTGGTCATCCGGCACGCGTCCCAGGAGTCCGCAGACACCACGCTGCTGACCCTCGCCGAGGGCAGGGCCGGCAAGCTGCGCACGACGCTCGACGCGCGCGTGCAGGCCGCCGCCGAGACGGCGGTGACGAAGTACGCCGAGTCGTCGGTGGTGGCCGTCAAGCCGAGCACCGGTGACGTGCTCGCGGTCGCCAACAACCGGGTGGACGGCTTCAACGCGGCCTTCCTCGGCGAGCTGGCACCCGGCTCCACCATGAAGATCATCAGCGCCGCGACCCTCATCGACACCGGCCTGACCTCGGCGGCCGGGCCGGCGCCCTGTCCGCCGACCGCGACCTGGCAGAGCCAGACCTTCAGCAACCTCAAGGGACTCGAGCCGGACGAGAAGGCCACCCTCTCGGACAGCTTCGCGCGGTCCTGCAACACGGCGTTCGTGAAGTACGCGGACTCGGTCCAGGTGGACTCGCTCACCAAGGAGGCCGAGGACCGCTTCGGGCTGGGGAAGAACAACTGGAAGGTGGGCATCCCGAGCTTCGACGGGCGGGTCCCGGCCTCCGGCGGCCCGGACACCGCGGCCAACATGATCGGCCAGGGCCAGGTGCAGATGAGCCCGCTGAACATGGCCTCGGTGGCGGCGACCGCGTCGACGGGGACCTTCCGGCAGCCGGTGCTCGTCTCGCAGAAGCTGGACGGCCGTGAACTGGCCACCGCGAAGGGCCTGTCGGCCGGTACGGCGGGTCAGCTGCGCGCCATGATGAACCGCACCGCGACCAGCGGCACCGCGGCCGGCGTGATGCGCGGACTGAAGGGCAGCATCGGCGCCAAGACGGGGTCGGCGGAGGTCGACGGGCAGTCCAAGTCCAACAGCTGGTTCGCCGGCTACCGCGACGACGTGGCCGCCGCCGCCATGACCCAGGACGGCGGGCACGGCATCGACGCGGCCGGTCCGATTGTCGCGAGTGTGCTACGGATCGGTGGCTGACGTCACTCCCACAGGGCGGGACTCTAGGCTGATGCAGTCGTTGGGGAGCGTGAGGGCTACGGGGCGGCGGGAACCCTGGGGAAGTGCGCGGAGGAACTGAGCTGTGGGCAAGAGAAGGCGCGTCGCCGAGCGGCGGAAGAACAGACCCGCGGTCGTCGGCGGGGTGATCGCCGTCGTCGTGGGCGGCGCCGGCCTCGGCCTCTACGCGCTGTACGGCGGCGGGGCGGCCGCCGACGCGGCCTCCGGCACGGCCGACCACAAGGACGTGAAGACCGGCCCGCTGTCCGCGACCGAGGTGCAGACCACGGCCCGCACCTTCCTTTCCTCCTGGCAGCAGGGCAGGCCCGCCCGGGCCGCCGCCGTCACGGACGACGCCGCCGCCTGCGTCAGGCTGCTCACCGGCTACGGCAAGGACGCCCACATCAAGGACGTCACCCTCACCGAGGGCACCCGCACGGGCGCGAAGGTGCCGTTCTCGGTGAAGGCGACGGTGTCGTACAAGGGTGTCAGCAAGCCGCTGTCGTACGACTCCTCGTTCACCGTCGTCCGGCGCAAGAGCGACGGCAAGCCGCTGGTCGACTGGCACGCGGCCGTGGTCCACCCGGACCTGGCGGACGGCGACACCCTGGTCACCGGTGAGTCCGGCACCCCGCCCGTCACCGCCCTGGACCGTCACGGCGGTGAGATCACCACCGCCAAGTACCCGTCGCTGGGCTCCGTCCTGGACGGGCTGCGGGAGAAGTTCGGCAAGAAGGCCGGCGGCAAGGCGGGCGTCGAACTGCGCGTGGTGCGCGGCAAGGCGTCCGAGAAGGCGAAGCTCTCCGACAAGACGCTGGTCGAGCTCAGCAAGGGCACCCCGGGCACGGTGCGGACCACGCTCAGCCCGACCCTCCAGGCGGCCGCCGAGAAGCAGGTCATGACCCGGAAGAACGCCTCGGTGGTCATGATGCGCCCGTCGACCGGTGAGATCCTCGCGGTCGCCAACTCCAGCCACGGCTTCAACGTCGCCTTCCAGGGCTCCCTGGCCCCCGGCTCCACGATGAAGATCGTCACCTCGACGATGCTCTTCGAGAAGAACCTGGTCACGCCGGACGCGTCGCACCCCTGCCCGAAGACGTACAAGCTCGCCGGGTGGACGTTCCACAACGACGACGACTCCGAGATCAAGAAGGGCACGTTCAAGCTCAGCTTCGGCGCCTCCTGCAACAACGCCTTCATCAACTTCGCGCCGAAGCTGTCCGACAGCGACCTCACCACCGAGGCCCAGCAGGTCTACGGCCTCGGCATGAACAACTGGGCCATCGGCGTGCCCACCTTCGACGGCTCGGTCCCGGTGCAGAGCGGCGCGCAGATGGGCGCCTCGCTGATCGGGCAGGGCGGGGTGCGGATGAACCCGCTGAACATGGCGTCGGTCGCGTCCACCGTGGAGGCCGGCACCTTCCACCAGCCGTACCTGGTCTCCCCGAGCGTCGACGGCCGGACGATCGCGAAGGCCTCGCGCACCATGTCCGCGAAGACCCAGTCCGAGCTGAAGGAGGTCATGTCCTACACGGCGGCGTACGGCACGGCCGCCAAGGCGATGGCGGGGCTCGGGCCGGACTACGGCGCCAAGACGGGTTCGGCGGAGGTCGACGGGCAGAAGAAGCCGAACGGCTGGTTCACCGCCTACAAGGGCGACCTGGCCGCCGCGGGCGTGGTCCAGGCGGGCGGCCACGGCGGCGACACGGCCGGCCCCATCGTGGCGGCGCTGCTGAAGCTGGGCTCGTCCCTCTAGCCGGTCTCCGGCCGCGGACTAGCCGGCGACGGGGGTGGCCATGTAGGTGCGCCTGAGGAAGCGCAGCAGCGCCTTCGACTCGAACTGCACCACCGACGTGCCGTGGTCGGAGTGGAACTCCACCACGGCCTGCACCCGCCCGAGCGGCCACACCCGGACGTCACCGCTGGCGGCCGGCGCCCTGAGGCCCTCCTCCAGCAGCGTGCGGGAGAAGGTCCACTCGTCGGTTCCGGGCAGCCCGACCCGGACCGAGCGCGGGTCGGCCTCGGGGTCGTAACGCAGGACGACGGGCACCGCGGGCGGCTCGTCCCGGGCGTCGTCGTCCGTGACGATGTGAACTCGCGCATACTGCTCGACTACAGACATCGGACTGCCCTTTGCGCTCCGTGATCTGTGCGAAAGCTGTGCATCCGCTTTCCCTCCAATGTCGCACATTTTCCGGAACGTGCCTGCCCGCGATGGGTGACCAACGGATATACGTCCCTCTCGCTCTTGCAAAGCATTCGCAACAGCACCTTAAAATCTGAGCGTGCACGTACCTGACGGATTCATCGACGCCCCCACCTCAGCGGTCACCGGCCTGGTCGCGGCCGGCGCCCTCGCGGTCAGCCTGCGGGGCGCACGGCGGGAACTCGACGAGCGGACGGCTCCGCTGGCCGGTCTGGTGGCGGCGTTCATCTTCGCCGTACAGATGCTCAACTTCCCCGTGGCGGCCGGAACAAGCGGGCACCTGCTGGGCGGGGCGCTTGCCGCGATCCTGGTCGGCCCCTGCACGGGCGTGCTGTGCGTGTCCGTGGTGCTGCTGATGCAGGGCGTCCTGTTCGCGGACGGCGGCCTGACCGCGCTCGGCGTCAACATCACCGACATGGCGCTGGTGACCACCGTCGTCGCGTACGCCGTCTTCCGGGGCCTCGTGAAGGTCCTGCCGCGCGGCCGGCGCTCGGTGACCGCGGCCGCCTTCGTCGCCGCGCTGCTCTCCGTCCCGGCCGCCGCCGCCGCCTTCACGCTGCTCTACGCGGTCGGCGGCACCACGGACGTGGCCATCGGCAAGGTGGCCACGGCCATGATCGGCGTGCATGTCCTGATCGGCCTCGGCGAGGCCGCGATCACCGCGCTCACGGTCGGCGCGGTGATCGCGGTACGCCCGGACCTGGTGTACGGGGCGCGCGGGCTGCGGCAGCGGCTGAAGCTGCGGGTGAACGGCGAACTGGTGGACGCCCCCGCCTCCGCTCCGGTGCCCGTGGCGGCGCGCACCTCCCGGCGCGCGCTGTGGATCACGGGTCTGGCGGCCTCCGTGGTGCTCGCCGGTTTCGTCAGCTTCTACGCCTCCGCCGACCCCGACGGGCTGGAGAAGGTCGCCCACGACCACGGCATCGACGCGAAGGCCGAGGAGCACGCCGCCGCCGGGTCCCCGCTCGCCGACTACGGCGTCCGGGACGTCTCCGACGCCCGGCTCTCCGGCGGTCTCGCGGGCGTGATCGGCGTCGGGGCGACCGTGGCCGCGGGCAGCGGGGTGTTCTGGGCGGTGCGCAGGCGCCGTACGAGCGCCGCCGCCGAGGCGCGCTGAGGTGGGGGCGGGACACACGCACCGGCTCTACCGGCACGCGCACTCCCCGGTGCACGCGCTGCCGCCGCACACCAAGCTCGCCGCCGTCCTCGCCTTCGTGGTCGTCGTGGTCTCCACCCCGCGCACCGCGATGTGGGCGTTCGGCCTGTACGCCGTGCTGCTGGCGTGTGTCGCGCACCAGGCACGCGTGCCCGCGTCCTTCGTGCTGCGCAGGCTGCTCATCGAGGTGCCGTTCGTGGCCTTCGCGGTGCTGCTGCCGTTCGTGGCCGAGGGCGAGCGGGTCGAGGTCCTCGGCCTCTCGCTCAGCGTGCACGGCCTGTGGGGTGCCTGGAACGTCCTCGCCAAGGGCACCCTGGGCGTCGCCGCGTCCGTCCTGCTGGCGGCCACCACGGAGCTGCGTGAACTGCTGCTGGGCCTCCAGCTGCTCAGGCTCCCGCCGCTGCTGGTCCAGATCGCCTCCTTCATGATCCGCTACGGCGACGTCATCACCGACGAGATGCGGCGGATGCGGATCGCCCGGGAGTCGCGCGGCTTCGAGGCGCGGGGCGTGCGCCACTGGGGCGTGCTCGCGAAGTCCGCGGGCGCGCTGTTCATCCGCTCCTACGAACGCGGGGAGCGCGTGCACCTGGCCATGGTGAGCCGGGGGTACGACGGCTCGATGCCGGTCATCGACGAGGTGACCGCGTCCCGGGCCCAGTGGACCCGCGCCCTCGCACTGCCCTCGTCCGCCCTCGTCGTCTGCCTGTTGGGATGGGTCCTGTGACCACTGCCGCCTCGCTGGAGGTCTCCGGCCTCGCCTTCGCCTACCCCGACGGCCACCAGGCCCTGTTCGGCGTCGACTTCTCGATCGGGCGGGGCGAACGGGTCGCGCTGCTCGGTCCGAACGGCGCCGGGAAGACCACCCTCGTCCTGCACCTCAACGGCATCCTGGGCGGGGGCGCCGGCACGGTGACGGTGGCCGGGCTGCCCGTCGGCAAGCGGCACATGGCGGAGATCCGGCGCCGGGTCGGCATCGTCTTCCAGGACCCGGACGACCAGCTGTTCATGCCGACCGTGCGGGAGGACGTGGCGTTCGGGCCCGCGGCGGCCGGCCTGAAGGGCGCGGAGCTCGACGCGCGCGTGCATGCCGCGCTGGAACAGGTGGGCATGGCCGGTTTCGCCGAACGCCCGCCCCACCACCTGTCCTTCGGGCAGCGGCGCCGGGTCGCCGTGGCCACCGTCCTCGCCATGGAGCCGGAGATCCTCGTCCTCGACGAGCCCTCCTCCAATCTCGACCCGGCCTCCCGGCGCGAACTGGCGGACATCCTGCGCTCCTTGGACGTGACCGTCCTCATGGTGACGCACGACCTGCCCTACGCCCTGGAGCTCTGCCCGCGCGCCCTGGTGCTGAGCGACGGCACGATCGCCGCCGACGGTCCCACGGGTCAACTCCTCGCTGACGAGGGCCTGATGAGGGCGCACCGGCTGGAACTGCCCTTCGGCTTCGACCCGCGGGCGGCGACGGCCGGGCGCCGGGAGGTGTGACGCGTTTCCGTGACGGCCGTCCCGCGCGTGGCCGCGTCCGTGACAATGGGCGGGTGACGCATCAAGAGGACGCCGGGGTGCCGCGGCTGGACGACCAGCTGTGCTTCGCGCTGTACGCCGCGCAGCGGGCCGTGACCGCCGCCTACCGTCCGCTCCTCGACGAACTGGGGCTCACCTACCCGCAGTACCTGGTGCTGCTCGTCCTGTGGGAGCGGGGCGAGACCACGGTGAAGGAGCTGGCCGGCGCGCTCCGCCTCGACTACGGCACGGTGTCGCCGCTGCTGAAGCGGCTGGCGGCGGCCGGTCTGGTGCGCCGGGAGCGTTCCGAGCGGGACGAGCGCGCGGTGCTCGTCGCGTGCACCGAGCGCGCGGAGGAGCTGCGGGAGCGCGCGGCCCGCATACCGGGCGCGCTGCTCACGACGACCGGGCTGGGCGGGACGGAGGTGGCGCGGCTGCGGGAGGAGCTGCGCGAGCTCGCGGACCGGGCGGGCCGGGCGGCCTGGCACCAGGTGTAGCCGCCGCCACCGGCCGGGTCGCCGCCTGTTACCCACGGTTTCCACCCCCCTGCCCGTCCCAGGGCTTCCTACCGGTCGGTACCTTGTGCACGATGTGCTTGCACACTTCTGTGTTGCCCACCACTGTTTCTGCCCTGGGGGAGGTCCCGCCGTGATCGAAGGCGCCACCGTAGACACCCGTCCGACGAAGATCATGTACGTCGCCGAGGCGACCGCCCACGGCGGCCGGGACGGGTATGTCACCAGCCAGGACGGCCTGATCGACCTCAAGGTCGCGATGCCGCCGGCGCTGGGCGGAGACGGGAACGGCACCAACCCGGAGCAGCTGTTCGCGGCCGGTTACAGCTCCTGCTTCCACAACGCGCTGATCCTCGTCGGCAACCGCTCCGGCTACGACCTCACCGGCTCCACGGTCGCCGCGAAGGTCGGGATCGGCCCGAACAAGCAGCGCGGCTACGGCCTCGCGGTCGCCCTGAGCGTCTCGCTGCCCGTGCTGGACGCGGACGTCGCGGCGAAACTGGTGGACGCCGCCCACGAGGTCTGCCCGTACTCGAACGCGACCCGCGGGAACATCGACGTGACGATCGTGCTTGGTTGAAAGGGGAACAGCTAAAGGGGAACAGCGGCGCCGCCGAGCGAGGAGTACGGACGTGGACGTGAACGGCACAGTGGCCGAGGGCTTCGAGCCGGTGAGGGACGCGTTCGCCAGGAACTTCGAGCAGCTCGGTGACCGGGGCGCGGCGGTAACCGTGTACCGGGACGGCCACCGGGTCGTCGACCTGTGGGGCGGCGCCCGGGACTTCGACGGCAGCGCGGCCGCGGCGCCCTGGGAGCGGGGCACCGCCCAGATCGTGCGCTCGGCCACCAAGGGCATCGCCGCCGCCGTACCCCTGCTGCTGCACCAGCGCGGTGAGCTGGACCTGGACGCGCCGGTGGGCGAGTACTGGCCGGAGTTCAAGGCGGCGGGCAAGGAGCGCACGCTGGTACGGCAGCTGCTCGCGCACCGCGCGGGCGTGCCGGTGCTGGACCGGCCGCTGACGCCCGCCGAGGCCGCCGATCCCGACGCCGGCGCCGCCGCGGTGGCCGCGCAGGCGCCGGTGTGGGAGCCGGGCACCGACCACGGCTACCACGCCCAGACCTTCAGCTGGCTGGCCGGCGAGCTGGTGCGGCGGGTGACCGGGCGGAGCGCCGGCGAGTGGATCGCGGACGAGATCGCCGGGCCGGCCGGCGCCGACCTGTGGCTCGGACTGCCGGAGGCGGAGCGGGCGCGCGTGGGACGCGTCGGGCCCGTCGGGGCGCCGGAGACCGCGGGTGCGCTGCGGACCCGGCCCAAGCGCGCCGTCTCCGAGGCGTACGCCGACCCCGGCTCGCTGACCCGCCGGGCGTTCGGTGCGATCAGCCCGCTCCCGGACGAGAACGACCCCGGCTACCGGGCGGCCGTCCTGCCCGCCTCCAACGGCATCGCCACCGCGGACGGCCTGGCCCGCGTCTACGCCTCGCTGATCGGCGAGGTCGACGGCGGCCGCCGGCTGTTCACCCCAAAGACCGTGGAGCTGGCCCGCGCCGAGCAGTCCGCGGGACCCGACCGCGTCCTGGTGATCTCCACCCGCTTCGGGCTCGGCTACATGCTGCACGGCAGCGCGTCCCCGCTCCTGTCCCCCACCTCCTTCGGCCACCCGGGCCGCGGCGGCGCACTCGGCTTCGCCGACCCGGAGTCGGGCATCGCCTTCGGCTACGTCACCAACGGCTTCCGCAAGAGCGTGACGGCGGACCCGCGCGCCCAGGCGCTGGTACGGGCGGTACGCACGGCACTGTCGTAGCCGCCCCGCACGCCCCGCGGCCCGTGCGGCCGGCGCCTCGCAGGCCCCACGCGCGACCGGGGCCGCCCGCGCGCCACCTCACACGTTGATCGGGTGCGAGTGGCGGCCCGAGTCCGCGTCGATCTCGCCGTGCGCCTTGGTGAGCAGTTGCATGGCCAGTTCGTTCAGGGCACGGGCGCCCGCGATCTCCTCGCCGACCCTGGGCTGGTTGTTGTCGGAGTCGTGCCGGCTCGCGTGGCCGTGGGCGCGCACCTCGGTGCCGTCGGGCAACCGGACCAGGGCCACCGCGCGGGTATGCGTGTCGTCCTCCAGGAACTCCAGCTCCACATGCCATCCCACAGCGGTTTGCATCATGGGGACCACCTCCGGAATCGCTGCTTCCAGGGTGCTCCTCGGGGCCCGGACCGTCACGTCGGCGCGGGCCCCCAACGTGCCGCCGGGGCTACTTGTCCTCGTAGCTGGCGAAGTACGCGGCGGCCATGTCCTCGTCGGCGTGCCCCCGGGCGGCGGCCCGGGCGAACCGTTCGGCGGCGGCCTCGGCGACGTCCAGGCGTACGCCGTTGCCCGCGCCCGCGCCGACGATCAGACGGGCGTCCTTCGCGGCGGTGTCCACCGCGAAGGACGGCGGGGTCAGTCCCCCGTCGAGGATCAGCTTGGCCTTCGCCCGCAGATAGCCCATGTCGAGCGGGCCGCCCTCGATGATGTCGAAGAAGTCCTGCGGGTCGACGCCGAGGGCCTGGGCCAGCGCCACCACCTCGCCGGTGGCCGCGGTGACCGCGAGCACCCAGCTGTTGGCGACCAGCTTGAGCCGGGTCGCGGCGGCGGACGAGCCGTCCTCGCCGGTCCACACCGTGCGGGCGCCGACGGCGTCGAAGACCGGCGTGACCAGTTCCCGGCCCTGCTCGGGCCCGGCGGCCAGGACGGTGAGCTGTCCGGCCTCGGCGGGCTGGCGGGTGCCGAGCACCGGGGCGTCGTAGAAGACCAGGCCGTGCTCGCTCGCGAACGCGGCCAGGTCGGGGATCTGGTCGAGTCCCGCGGTGGTCGACTGGACCCAGACCAGGCCGGAGCGCAGCGCGGTGGCGGACTCGCGCAGGGCCGCCAGGGCGGTGGCGCCGTCGTACAGCATGGTCACGACGACGTCGGCGCCCTCGACGGCCTCGGCCGGGGTGTCGGTGACCTGGGCGCCGTCGGCCGTCAGCGGCTCGGCCTTGGCGCGGGTGCGGTTCCAGGCGCGGACGGTGTGCCCGGCCCTGAGGAGGCTGCGTGCCATCGCGGCGCCCATGATGCCGGTGCCCAGCACGGCGACGGTCGGCTTGTCGGTCATGACGTCTCCCTGTCCTCGGAGGTTCCGCAGGCCCAGCTTGGCCCACGGCGGGCCGCTGCGCGCGCGACGCCTACCCGTTCCGGGACGGAGGACACCAGGGACCCCGGCGCCGGCCGGGGTCCCTGGTGTCGTGGGCGTGGACGGGGCCGGTCAGCCGTCGTTCTCCGACGACGGCAGGTAGGCGCCCGGAACGTCGTCCGGCGTGTAGATCTTCTTGTCACCCGGGTACGGCTTGGTCCAGTTGTGGGTCTGGTACCAGGTGTAGCGGTTCATCTGGGTGGGGTTGGCGTAGTCCGGCACCGCGTTCTTGCCGGTCAGCCGCTGGTGCGAGGCCCAGCTCCGCCACTGCGCCGCGACCTGCTGCTCGGCCGCCGGCACCGCCACGGAGGTCGGCGCGGCCGCCGCCCTGGTGTCCTGGGCCGCCGGGGTGTCCGGACCGCAGGACGGCTGCGGGCTCACGCCGAGGGTCAGCGAGGTCCGGTTCGGGACCGCGGTGAACGGCGTGTCGTCCGCCTTGCCGGTGAACGCCCCGTACATCGGGGTGGCCGCGCTGTCGAGCTGGTTCATCGGGTGGATCCCGAGGATCTGCTCGACGGTGCGGACCATGGTGATCTGCGAGTAGTAGTGGTCGTCGACCTTGCCGTGCTGGGCGTACGGGCTGATGACCTGGACCGGGGCGCGGTGGCCGTCGACGTGGTCGAGGCCCGCCTGGGAGTCGTCCTCGACGACGAAGATCGCCGAGTCCTTCCAGTACTTGCTGTGGGTGATCTCGTCGACCATCCGGCCGACCGCGAGGTCGTTGTCGGCGACCTCGGCGGCGGCGTTGGCGGGGCCGCCGGTGTGGTCGTTGGAGAACCAGAACATGTTCAGGTTCGCCGGGCCGTTCTTCTCGAAGTCCTGCTTCCAGATCTGCTCTTTGTAGATGTCCGGGACGTTGAGGTCGAACAGCGGGAAGCCCTGCACCGACACGTCGTTGAGCGAGGGGATCGCCGAGCCCGTCTTGATCGGGTAGGCGGTCCCGGCCCCGGTCGCGGCCATGTTCTTGCTGTCGCAGTACAGGTTCTGCCAGGTGGCCCCGGCCGGCTTGCTCTCGTACGACTGGAACTCGCCGAAGTCCTTCACGGACTGGCCGGCCGCCTGCGCGCCGGTCCAGATGAACCCGGTCTTCTGGTGGCCGAGGACGTCGTCCTCGGTGTCGTAGCTGCGCGTGTACTCGCCGGCCGACGACTCGGTGTACTCCGGGTTGTCCGACTGCATCAGCCAGTTGTGGCCCTCGGCGGAGTTGGTGCCGATGTCGTAGAAGTTGTCGTACAGCCCGAACTGCTGGGCCAGGGCATGCTGGTTGGGCGTGACGTTCGCGCCGAACTGGGTGAGCGAGGAGTTGCCGTTGCCCTGCGGGATGTCGCCGAAGACCTGGTCGTAGGTGCGGTTCTCCTTGACGAGCAGGAAGACGTGCTTGATCGTCGAGGGGTCGCCGATCCGCTTCGGGACCGGGACGGCCTTCTTGTGGCTGTCGCTCTTCGCCGTCCTGACCGAGTTGGACGTCCAGCCGTTCTGCTTGAACACCTTGTTCGTCTCGGCCCTGACGACCTGGTCGCTGGGCATCGTGAACTGGGTGAGGCTCGACGTGGTGTCGTGGGTGTTGTGGCCGGCGGCGTCGGGGCGCAGGGCATCGATGCCACGGGTGTTGGCGACGACGATCTTCTTGCCGAGGGCGGTGATCCCCGACGGGTAGTAGTCCGTGGGGACCAGGCCGACGTAGCGGGCGGGCTGCTGCGCGGAGGTGTAGCGGAAGACGGCGACGGCGTTGGCGCGGCCGAGGGTCACCAGGAGCCGGCCGTCGTCGGTGAGGGTGACCGCGTTCGGCTCGTAGCCGACGGACGCCTCGGGCCACGGCTGGGTGGCGATGGTCTGGACGACCTTGTCCTTGCGGCTGTCGATGACCGAGACGCTGTTGTCGGCGGTGTTGGTGACGAACACCGCGCCCTTGCTCGCGTACACGGCGGTCGGGTGCAGGCCGACGTCGACGGTGGAGACGACGGCGGACGGGTCCGTGGTGTCGATGACGCTGACCGTGCCGGTTGTGCTGGCGCCGGTCTTCGGGTTCGCCACGACGCCGGTGCCGTAGGAGTTGATGGTGGTGTCGCCGGCCTCGGCCGGTCGGCCGCCCTCGTTGCTGACGTAGAGCTTGCCGCCGACCAGGGCGACACCGCGCGGGGCGTTGCCGACGGCCCAGGTCCGCTTGACGGTGCCGGTCGCCGCGTCTATCGCGACCACCTTGTTCTGGCCGTTGACCGCGGAGTACACGGTGGAGCCGTCGGCTGAGAACACGGCGGCGCCCACCAGCGCCTGCTTGGAGCCGTCGGCCGCGATCGGTACGGCCGTGGGGTTGGCGAGGGTCCCGTCCGCGTTGACGGTGAACCTGGTGTAGCCGTTCGCCTGGCCCAGCCACAGCTGCTTGCCGTCGGGCGAGTACGTCGGGCCCTCCTGGCCGACCGCGCCGCTGCTGATGCGCAGGTCGTCCGCCGCGCTGGTGCCGATCTTCTGCTTGACCTGACCGGTGCTCAGGTCGACGACCACCAGGGACGCGTCGCCGTCCGCGACCGAGGCGGCCAGGTGGCTGCCGTCCGGGCTGACCGTCGACGACATGATCTTGCCGTCGTTGATGACGCTGCGGCTGCCGTAGGGGTTGATGTACTGGTCGGCGGAGACGACCTGGCCGTTGGCGGTGGTCTGGCCGACCTGCTGGGTGCCGAACTGGTACGTCGAGGCGACCGCGGTGCCGGTGACGCCGAGGGCGACGGCGATACCGGCCGTCACCATCGTGGCCCGGCGGCCGACGCGGTGGCCGAAGAGGTTGACGTGTCTTTTCTGGCTGATCCGGCGCTGGCGGGTTACCTGCACGGAACTGTTTCCCTTCACTGGGTGTCGAGCAGGTCGACGTTGCCGTCGAACTGCCACAGCGGATTCGGGGCGTCGCCGGTCGGGGTCCGCACGAGGAAGTAGCCGTTGACTTCCTTCGGACCGTCGCCGTCGGCCACGAACCGCCCGTCCGAGGTGATGTCGAGCTGGTAGACCGCCGTCCCCGTCACCGGAACGCCGGGGAGGTGCCAGCTGACCACGCAACGCCAGTCGTTCCCCGCGCCCTCCTGGGCGGCCTGGCCGTCGCTCTTGGTGCACGCCGCCGTGGCCCCCAACTGTGTCTCGGTGACGGCGGGTCGATGGAGTTCCTGCGTCTGCAGGCGGTAGAGGTGCGCGAAGACCGTCGCGAGGGACTTCTGCACCTTGTCCTGGTGGATGCCGGAGCCCGTCGAGGGGGTGGCCACGGCGACCGCCCCGACGGTGACGGCGGTCAGCGCGGCCAGCGGCAGCACGCCGAGGGTGAACGCGCGGCGCCCCGAGCCGTCGTAGGCCGGGTTGGTGAAGTCCCGTCGTACGAACAGCGCGTGGGCCAGGGCGGTCGCGAGCACCGCCCACACCAGGCTGACCGTGACGCCGGTCAGCAGCGGGGCGAGCTGGGCGGGGCTGGTGAACAGGCCGTTCCAGGAGGTGTAGGCGTAGCCGGGCAGGGCGAGGCGTACGGCGACGGGCAGCGGCAGCATCTGGGCGACCGACATCGCGAGCGCGACGACCGGGGGCAGCAGCAGCCCCATCGGGGACCGGCCGAGGGCGACCGAGCCGAGCAGTCCGATCGCGGCGAGGGCGAGGGTCGGGGCGAGGGCCGCGGCCCAGGCGAGCAGGACCCGGACGGCCGTGTCCCCGGGCGCGAGCAGGTGCCCGTCGAGGCCGACCAGCGGCTGGTCGCCGACCGCCAGCAGCCCGCCGAGGGTGCTGGAGACGGCCAGTCCGGCCACCAGCAGCAGGATGACGGTGAGGCTCGCCAGCGCCTTCGCCAGGAAGATCCGCGTGGGCGAGCGGACCGCGACCAGCAGGTGGCGCCAGGTGCCGAGCCGGTCCTCGGCGGCGAACACGTCTCCGGCGACCACCGACGTCAGCAGCGGCAGCGCCCAGGTGCCCGCGAAGCCGAGCATCACCAGCGGGCCCGCCCAGCCGGTCGCGTGCATCCAGCGGCCGAAGAGCGTGTCGGCGGGCAGCGTGCTCTGTTCACTCACCCCGGCCACGAACAGCGCGGGCGCGATCCAGCAGGCCGTCACCAGCAGCCGGATCCGCCACTGCGAGACCAGCTTCACCAGCTCGAACCGGTAGCCGCGGAAGACCGGGACCCGGCGCGCGGCGGGCGGCTCGGCCGGCGCGGACCCGGTGGCGGGGGCGGTGGTCGCCGTCATCGGCCGGCCTCCTGCTGTTCGGTGAGGGCGAGGAACGCGGCCTCCAACGGCGAGACGACGGGCGCGAGTTCGCGGACCGCGACGCCGGCGTGCACGACCTTCGTGACGAGCTCGTCGAGGGCGGGCACCAGGCCGCGTACGACGAGTACGTCGGCGTCCTGCCGTATGCCGCTGTCGTCGACGATCCGGATCCCGCTGGTGTCACCGGCGATCCGGCGGGCGGCCCCGGTGTCGGAGGTGCGCAGCCGGTAGTCGAGTTCACGGTTCTCGGCGGCCAGCTTGCCCAGCGGACCGGAGAACACGACGCGTCCGGTGGCGAGGATGGTGACCTCGGAGCAGAGCGCCTCCAGGTCGTCCATCCGGTGGCTGGAGAGGACCACGGCGGTGCCGTCGGCGGCGAGCCGGCCGAGGACCCCGTGCACATGCCTCTTGCCGGACGGGTCGAGGCCGTTGGAGGGCTCGTCGAGCACCAGCAGCCGGGGTCTGGTGAGCAGGGCCGCGGCGAGTCCGAGGCGCTGCCGCATGCCGAGCGAGAAGCCGCGGGCCTTGTCGTCGGCGACGTCGGTGAGCCCGACCTCGCCGAGCACGTCGTCGATGCCGGCCGGGCCGGTGTCCAGGCCGCGGAGGGCGGCGAGCGCGGCGAGGTTCTGCCGGGCGGTGAGCGAGGGGTAGAGACCGGGCGCGTCCACGAAGCCGGCGACGCCGTCGGGGGCGGTGAGCGCCCGTTCGACCGGGGTGCCCAGGATCTCCAGCCGCCCGCCGTCGGCGGCGGCCAGGCCCAGCAGCAGGCCCAGCAGTGTCGTCTTCCCGGCGCCGTTGGGGCCGACCAGACCATGGATCTGGCCTTGCGTCACATCCAGGTCGACACCGTCGAGGGCGACGACGTCACCGAAGCACTTGGTGATCCCGCGGGCCCGGACTGCGCGGTGTGTGTCCATGAGTCCCATGCGTCCCTTCTTCCGCGATCCGCAGGGACCTTATGGAGAGCACACAACCCGGGCACAGACAGTCGGCTGAACGTTCGACGAACGGTTCGTCAAGGCAACGGCAAGTCCGGTGGACGGACAGCCGGCTCAAGTCCCTTACCGGTCAGGGGCGGCGGCCGCGCGGCCCGGCGCGGGCAGGACAGCCACGGGCCCGCTGACCGGCGCGGACAGGAAAGCCGCGGGCCCGCTAACCAGCGTGCAGCATCAGGCCGATGCCGATGACCAGCAGTCCGGCCGCCGCGATCCTGGGCGCTCCGAACCGCTCCTTGAAGAAGACCGCGCCGATGGCCGCGCCGACGATGATCGAGGATTCGCGCAGGGCGGCGACCGGGGCGAGTTCGGCCCGGGTCTGGGCCCACAGGACCAGCCCGTAGGCGAGGACGGACAGGAGCGCGCCGAACAGCCCCAGGGCCGCGAACGGACGGGCCGCGGTGCGCAGTTCACCGCGTCTGCGGGCGACGGCGTAGGCCGGGATCGCCAGTCCCTGGAGGACCATCAGCCAGGCGATGTACCCGACGGAGGACCCCGACGCCCGTACCCCGAGGCCGTCGAGGACGGTGTACGCGGCGATCGTCAGGCCGGTACCGAGGGCGGCGCCGATCGCCGCCCAGTCGGGCCGGCGGCCGCGCAGCCCCCACAGCGCTACGCCGGTGAGCCCGGCGCAGGACACCGCGATCCCCGCGGCCGCCGGGGCGTTCGGCACCTCGTCCGCGAACACCGCGGCGAACAGGGTGACCAGCAACGGCGCGGTACCGCGTGCGATCGGGTACGCCTGCCCGAAGTCGCCGAGCCGGAAGGACAGCATCAGCAGCGTGAAGTAGGCGACGTGGACGACGGCGGAGGCGAGCAGGTACGGCAGGGCGGCGGCCGCCGGGACCGCGGCGAACGGCATCAGCAGCAGCCCGATCAGCACCCCGCCGGCCGCGATCAGGGAGGAGCCGACGAGCTTGTCGGTGATCCGGTGGGCGATCGCGTTCCAGCTGGCGTGGGTGACCGCGGCGACCAGGACGGCCGCGGTGACCAGTGGGGTCACGCGGAGGGCTCGCGCACGTCCGCGACCGTGGCGCCGGCGTGCTCCACCAGGGCGGCGGGCGCGATCGGGAAGACCGCGTGCGGGTCGCCGGCGGCGGCCCACACCACGTCGTGCCGCAGCAGCGCCCGGTCGGCGAGCACGCGGGTGCGGGTACGGTGCCCGAACGGCGGCACGCCTCCGATGGCGTACCCGGTCGTCTCCCGTACGACGTCGGCCCCGGCCCGCGTCACCTTCGCGGCGCCGAGCTCCCTGCGGACGAGTTCCACGTCGACCCGGGAGGCGCCGTCCATCAGTACCAGCACCGGCACCCCGTCGGCTGCGAAGATCAGCGACTTGCAGATCTGGCTCAGGTCGCAGCCGACCGCCGCGGCGGCCTCGGCGGCGGTCCGGGTGGCGTCCGGGAAGCGCCGGACCCGGGCGGTCAGTTCGCCGAGCCCCAGTGCCTCCAGGGCGGCGGCGAAACGAGGATGGGCTCCCGGGCCCCCGGCGTCGGCGTCAGTGGCGGCTGTCGTCATGGGGGCACGCTAACGGGACGGGGGAAGGCGCGGCGAGTGGTTAGGTGCGGGATACACGGGGAAGCCGGTGAGGGCGCCCCGTCCCCACGGACCCTCACCGGCGGTCTGTCGCGCCGTGCGCCTGTGTCAGGCGCCTGTGTCAGGCGCGGACCAGCTCGCGGTCCCCGTCACCCCGGCCGTCGGCGTCGGCGTCGGCGGCCGTGCGCAGGCCCTCGCCCTCGACGTCGACGTTGGGCAGCGCGCGGTCCAGCCACCTCGGCAGCCACCAGGCACGCTTGCCGAGGAGGGCGAGCACCGCGGGCACGATGGCCATGCGGACCACGAACGCGTCGAAGAAGACGGCGATGGCGAGACCGAAGCCGATCATCTTGATCATCGACTCGCTGGAGGTGATGAAGCCTCCGAAGACGGACATCATGATGACCGCGGCGGCGCCCACCACGCGGGCGCTGTGCCGGAAGCCGGTCACCACGGCCTGGCCGGGCGTCTCACCGTGGACGTACGCCTCCCGCATCCGGGTCACGAGGAACACCTCGTAGTCCATGGCGAGTCCGAAGACCACGCCCACCATGAAGATCGGCATCATCGACATGATCGGCCCGGTCTGTTCGACGCCGAGCAGGCCGCCGAGCCAGCCCCACTGGAAGACCGCGACGACGGCGCCGAGCGCGGCGAGCACGCTGAGCAGGAAGCCGAGGGCCGCCTTCAGCGGGACGAGGACGGAGCGGAAGACCGCGATCAGCAGGAGGAAGGCGAGGCCGACCACCAGCGCCAGGTACGGGACCAGCGCGTCGTTGAGCTTCTGCGAGAAGTCGATGTTCATCGCGGTGGTGCCGGTGACCAGGACCCGTGCGTCCGTGTCCGCCTTGACCTCGGTGCCCTCGGAACGGATGGCGTGCACCAGGTCCTCGGTGCGCACGGAGGACGGCTTGGACGACGGGACCACGGTGATCGTCGCGGTGTCGCCGGCCGGGTTGAACATCGCCGGGCTGACGGACGCGACGTCCTTGAGGCCCTTGATGCCGTCGGTGACCGTGGTGGCGGCGGCCTTCGGGTCGGCGCTTTCCTTGGCGTCGACCACGATCATCAGCGGGCCGTTGAAGCCGGGGCCGAAGCCGTCCGAGAGGAGGTCGTAGGCGCGGCGCTGGGTGGTGGACGTCGGCTGCGAGCCGTCGTCGGGCAGGCCCAGCTCCAGCTGGGAGGCGGGGAGGGCGACCGCGCCGAGGCCGACCACGCCGAGCAGCAGCACGGCGGCCGGACGGCGGACGACGAAGCTCGCCCAGCGTTCGCCCAGACCGGGCCTCCTGGCGAGGGCGCCGGGGGTGGCGGGGGTGGCGGGGGCGGTGTCGCGGCGGCCGCGGCGCTTCTCGCCGGCCGCCCTGACCCGCTTGCCCGCGTAGCCGAGCAGGGCCGGGATCATGGTCAGCGCGATCAGGACGGAGACCACGACCGTGCCGGCCGCGGCGAGGCCCATCTTGGTGAGCATCGGGACGCCGACGACGGACAGGCCGGCCAGCGCGATCACGACCGTGAGGCCCGCGAAGACCACCGCCGAGCCCGCGGTGCCGGCCGCGCGGCCGACCGCTTCCTCACGGTCGCGGCCCTCGGCCAGCTCGCCGCGGTAGCGGGAGACGATGAACAGCGCGTAGTCGATGCCGACGGCCAGGCCGATCATCAGCGCCAGCGTGGAGGTGGTGTCGCCGAGGTCGAGCGCCTTGGCGAGGACGGTGATGGTGGAGACGCCGATGCCGACGCCGATGATCGCCGTCAGCAGCGGCAGCCCGGCCGCGACCAGCGACCCGAGGGTGATGACGAGGACGACGGCGGCGATGGCGAGGCCGACGACCTCGCCGGCCGCCCCCGGCTCGGCTCCGGCCTGGAGGGCGTCACCGCCGATCTCGACGGTCAGCCCGGCCTTCTGCGCGTCGTGCCCGGCGGCCTCCAGCGCGTCCCGCGAGGAGTCCTTGAGCTCCATGCCGGAGACGGCGTAGCGCACCGAGGCGTAGGCGACGGTGCCGTCCTGGCTGACGGCCTTCGTCTGGAACGGGTCGGCGACGGAGGTGACCTCGGAGCCGTCGGCGAGCTTCTTCACGGTCTTCTCGACGGTCGCCTTGTTCAGCGTGTCGGAGATCTTCTCGCCCGCCGGGGCCTTGAAGACGACCCGTGCGGTGGCGCCGTCCGAACTGGAGCCGGGGAAGCGCTGGTCCAGCAGGTCGAAGGCCTTCTGGGCCTCCGTGCCGGGGATCGAGAAGGACGTGGAGCCCGCGGCGGGGGCACTGGCCGCGCCGACCCCCGCGAGGGTCAGCAGCGCGACCCAGATGAGGGCGACGAAGTGCCGTCGCCGAAAGGCGAGCCGGCCCAGCTTGTAGAGGAACGTGGCCACGAGGGCGTACTCCTGGTCAGGTCGTGGGGTGTGCAGGGCAGGGGTGATCAGCCCGGTGGGTGGCAGGGGTGATCGGCCCGACGACGTGAGCGGAGGCGTCAGGTGGGCAGGCTGCGGGGAGGGGTCAGTGGGTGCGGACGCCGAGAGCGGGGAGCACCACGGCGTCGATGTACTTCAGCAGGAAGGCCTGGGTGGGCGGCTGCTCGTCGATCAGGGAACGGGCGGCGAAACCGCCGATCATCATGTGCATCACGAAGTCGATCGCCGGGTTGTCCGCATGGATCTCGCCCCGGTCGATCGCCCTCTGGAGCACCCGGCGGAACTCGGCCATCTCCGGCTCGATCAGGTGCTCCTTGAACGCCGCCAGGAGATCCGGGCTGCCGTGGATCGCCATGGCGAGCCCGCGCATGAGCGCGGAGTTCTGCTCCATCTGGCAGTCGTCCGAGCGCAGCGTGAGGGCGTGCAGGTCGCCCTTGAGCGAACCGGTGTCGATGTTGCCGAAGCCGCCCGGCTTGTTGTGGCGCACCGCCTTGGCCACCAGCTCGGCCTTCCCGCCCCACTGGCGGTAGAGGGTGGCCTTGCTGGACTTGGTGCGGGCGGCGACGGCGTCCATGGTGAGGGCGTCGTAGCCGACCTCACGGAGCAGGTCGAGCACGGCCTCGTACAGCTCGGCCTCGCGCTCGGGTGTGATCCGACTGCGACGCGCCGTTGCGACCTCAGTCATGCCACTCACCCTCCGTTGCTCCGTCGGCATCGTCGTGCGTACATCCATGAAGATACCCTGCGTTCTACAGAAACGAAACCGTTTCGTACGTGTGCTGTCTCACGCGGCCGCGAACGCCGGCGGGAACGCCGACAGGAACGTCGGCGGGAAGGCGGACGTCCCCACAAGTTGCTCCCCCACCCGGGCCGGAAAAGCATGGGGAGGTGAGCTATCTGCGCCTGCCGCACCTGAGCGGCGACCTGTTGTGCTTCGTGGCCGAGGACGACCTCTGGCTGACCTCCCTCGACACCCCGGGCCGCGCCTGGCGGCTCACCGTCGACCGCACCAAGGTGGGCCACCCGCGCTTCTCCCCCGACGGCCGCCAGGTCGCCTACACGAGCTGGCGCAGCCTGGTGCCCGAGATCCACCTGGTCGACGTCGACGGCGGCCCCGGCCGGCAGCTGACGTACTGGGGCAGCGCCGACACCCAGGTGTGCGGCTGGACGCCCCCCGACCAGGACGGCACGGCCGACATCCTCGCGGTCGCCTCGCACGGGCAGCCGTTCTCCTACTTCACCTGGGCCTACAAGGTCTCCACCGACGGCGACCCGGGCCGCAAGCTGCCCTGGGGACCGGTCGCCGACATCCAGGTCGCCGACCTCGCGGGCGAACGCAGGACCCTGCTGCTCACCGGCACCCCGCCGCACGAACCGGCCGGCTGGAAGCGCTACCGGGGCGGCGCCATGGGCCGGCTGTGGCTGCACGGGCAGCGGCTGCTGCCGGACCTCG
This sequence comes from Streptomyces arenae, assembly GCF_022343545.1. Lineage (NCBI taxonomy): Bacteria > Bacillati > Actinomycetota > Actinomycetes > Kitasatosporales > Streptomycetaceae > Streptomyces > Streptomyces arenae. The sequence goes on along the minus strand of NZ_JAKQYH010000087.1, from coordinate 96,241 downwards.
GCGGCCATCTGTGCGCCCCCATGTTCGTCGGCGGCCGGATCGCCTTCCTCTCCGACCACGAGGGCGTCGGCAACCTCTACTCCTGCGCCCACGACGGCTCCGACCTGCGACGGCACACCGACCACGACGCCTTCTACGCCCGGCACGCCGCCAGCGACGGCACCCGGGTGGTGTACCAGTGCGCGGGCGACCTGTGGCTCGTGGACGACCTCGGCCCGGACGCGGCACCGCGCAGGCTGGACGTACGGCTGTCCGGGCCGCGGGCCGGACGCCGCCCCTACCAGGTGCCGGCCGCCCAGCACGTCGACGGTGTCTCCGTCGACGAGACGGGCCGGGCCAGCGCCGTCGTCGTACGCGGCAGCCTGTACTGGCTCACCCACCGCGACGGCCCGGCCCGCACCATCGCGGACACCCCGGGGGTACGGGTACGGCTCCCGGAGATGCTGGGCTCGACCGGGCGGATCGCCTACGTCACCGACGCCGACGGCGAGGACGCGGTCGAGATCGCCTCGCTGCCCCGGGCGAGCGGCGACCGGCCGCCGCTGCGGCTGGCCTCCGGGCGGCTGGGCCGGGTGCTCGAACTCGTCTCCGACCCGCTGGGCGAGCGGCTGGCGGTGGCGTCGCACGACGGCCGGCTGCTGCTGATCGACGTCCCGGAGGAGGTCGCGGACGAGACCCCCGCCGACGTGGTCACCGAGCTGATCCACTCCCTCAACGGACCCGTCCGCGACCTGGCCTTCTCACCGGACGGGACCTGGCTGACCTGGTCGCACCCGGGGATCGGACGCACCCTGCGGCAGATCAAGCTGGCCCGGATCAGCGACCGGCTCGTCATCGACGTCACCAACGGCCGCTTCGAGGACGAGAACCCGGTGTTCACCCGCGACGGCCGCTACCTCGCCTTCCTCTCCTGGCGCGGCTTCGACCCGGTGTACGACGTCCACACCGGCGACCTCTCCTTCCCGCTGGGCTGCCGCCCGTACCTGGTCCCGCTCTCCTCGGCCACTCCCTCCCCCTTCGCCCTCAACCCGGACGGACGGCCGGCCGCGGGCGGCCTGGACCCCGTCGAGGAGGAGGAACCCGGCGACGGCAGCGCGGTGACCGTCGAGGTCGAGGGGCTGGCGAGCCGGGTGACCCCGTTCCCGGTCGCCGCCTCGAAGTACTCGGCGCTGTATCCGGTCGCGGGCGGCGGTCTGGTCTGGCTGCGCTGGCCCATCTCGGGCGCGCTCGGCGAGACCTTCGCCAACCCCGCCGACACCAGCGGCCGGCCGACCCTGGAGTACTTCAACATCGTCAAGGCGAAGAAGGCCGAACTCGTCGACCACCTCGACTGGTTCACCGTCAGCGGCGACGGCAGCCGGCTGGTGGTGGTCGACGAGGGCGAACTGCGCGCCGTGCCCTCGACCGAGTCCGGCGACGGCGACACGACCGTCTGGATCGACCTGCGCCGCATCCTGCACCAGGTCGACCCGCCCGCCGAGTGGCGCCAGGCGTACGCCGAGGCCGGCCGCCTCATCCGGGACTACTTCTGGGACCCGGGGATGTGCGGCATCGACTGGGACGGCGTGCTCGACCAGTACCGTCCACTGGTCGAACGCGTCGCCTCCCCCGACGAGTTCGCCGACCTGATGCGCGAACTCCTCGGCGAACTGGGCACCTCGCACGCCTATGTCAGCCCCGCCCGGCGCAACGAGGGCCCGCCCCACTACCAGCGCCTCCAGGGTCTGCTCGGCGCCAACCTGGTACGCCGGGACGGCGGCTGGACGGTGAAACGGATCCTGCCGGGTGACTCCTCCGACTCCAAGGCACGCTCCCCGCTGGCCGGCACCGGGATCCGCGAGGGCGCGGTGCTCACCCACGTCGACGGCCGGCCGGTGGACCCGGTGGCCGGTCCGTACCCGCTGCTCGCGGGAGCAGGCGGTACGACCGTGGAGCTGACGTTCACCCCGGGCGAGGGCGAGTCCGGGCCGCCGCGCCGGGTCGCCGTCCTCCCGCTGATCGACGAACGGCCGCTGCGCTACCAGGACTGGGTGGCCAAACGCCGTGAGGTGGTCCGGGAGATGAGCGGCGGCAAGTGCGGCTACCTGCACATCCCCGACATGGGCGGCTCGGGCTGGGCCCAGTTCAACCGCGATCTGCGCGGGGAGGTGTCCCGGCCCGCGCTCATCGTCGACGTGCGGGGCAACGCGGGCGGCCACATCAGCGAACTCGTCGTGGAGAAGCTCACCCGGACCATCCTCGGCTGGGACCTGACCAGGAACGCCCAGCCGGTGTCGTACGCCTCCAACGCACCGCGCGGCCCGATCGTGGCGCTCACCGACGAGGCGACCTCCTCCGACGGCGACATGATCACGGCCGCGATCAAACTGCTCCGGCTCGGCCCGGTGGTCGGGCAGCGCACCTGGGGCGGAGTGGTCGGCATGACCGGCCGGCACCAGCTCGGCGACGGCACGGTGATCACGGTGCCGATGAACGCGGCCTGGTTCGAGGAGTACGGCTGGTCCGTCGAGAACCACGGCGTCGCCCCCGACCGCGAGGTCCTGCGCACCCCCCTGGACTGGGCGGAGGGCCGCCACGTGGAGATGGACGAGGCGATCCAGCTGGCCCTGGACCTCCTCACCGACCACCCGGCGGCGATCCCCCCCGACCACAGCGAGGTCCCCGACCGCTCCCGCCCCAAGCTCCCCCCGCGCCCCACGGCCCCCTAGAGCGCCCCGAAGGGACGCGGGGAACTGCCAGCCCTGAAACTGCGCGCCCCGAAGGGGCGCGGGGAACTGCGCGACAAGCCCCCACCCACCCGCACATGCCCCCAACCGCTGCCCCCCAAAAAAAGACGCAGGGCACCCTCCGCAACGAAGGGCGCCCCACATCTGTCGGTCAGGCCAGTGCGACGACTACGCGTCGTAGTCCTGGTTGAACCGGTCGCGCATCTCCTGCTCCGTGTCGTCCATGTCCTGGCGACCACGGTCACGCGTCTGCTGGCCGTGCTGCTGAGCCTGGTGGCCGCGCTCCTGCGTCTGCTGGCCGCGCTGCTTGGCCTGGTCCTGGGCCTCGCGGATCTTCTGCTTGCCCTGGTCCTGCATCTTGCCGGCCTTGTCCTTCATACCCATGTGGGTTCACTCCTGTGGAGGGTGAGGGGATCGGCCCTCGGTGGGGCCTCGACCAGGTTCACACGGCCCGACTCCGCGCGCATTTCGATCAGTTACGGTGTGTAGCGCGCGCCTCCTCGTCGGCCGCCCCACCTGCACCGACGAGACCGGTGCGCATGCCCTGCAAGCGGGGTGCGAACCGCTTCATCTCGCGCTGCCCGACCGTCCCGATGAGCGCCGGCAGGTATCCGCGCACGCCCTGCATCCCGCGCAGCCACCACTGCCCGTACACGTGCGCCGACCGCCGTTCGATCCCGGCCACCATCCGGTCCACCGCCGGGCCCAGCGGGTACGTCTTGTTCGACGGCCACGGCAGCCGCTGCCGCAACTCCCGCATCACGTCGTCCTGGTCGGCGCCGCGCACCATGTCGGTGTCCGTCCAGGACAGGTACGCGACACCGACGCGCACGCCCCGGTGGCCGACCTCGGCGCGCAGACTGTGCGCGTACGCCTCCACCCCGGACTTGGACGCGCAGTACGCCGTCATCATCGGCGCCGGTGTGATCGCGGCCAGCGAGGCGACCTGAAGCAGGTAGCCGCGGCTCTCGGTGAGCACCGGCAGGAACGCCCGCGCCGTCACCGCCGAGCCGATCAGGTTGACCTCGATCACCCGCCGCCAGGCCACCGGATCCGAGTCGGCGAACGGACCGCCGTTCGCCACCCCGGCGTTGGCCACCACGATGTCGACCTTGCCGAACCGCTCCTTGACCTCGGCCGCGGCCCGGCTCATCGCCTCGTGGTCGGTGACGTCGGCGTACCAGTGGGCGCTGTCGGTGTGCAGCCGCCCCGAGACCTCCTTGAGCGCGTCCTCCTCCAGGCCGACCAGCGCGATCCGCGCCCCGCGCGCGGAGAGCTTGCGGGCGAGCAGCTCGCCGACCCCGCGCGCCGCCCCGGTGACGACGGCGACCTGTCCTTCGAGACCGACCCTGCTCATGAGCCCTCCGTGATCCGCTCGGGCGCCGCGGCGCCGGTGTCCTCCGGGGTGACCGTCACGTACTGGGTGACGAGCTCCCGGATCCTTGCGTTGACCGCCTCCGGCGCCTCGACCGGCGTCATGTGGCCCATGCCGGGCAGCTCGGTGAGACCGAGGGAGTGCGGCAGCGCGGCGGCCAGCGCGCGGGCGTGCGACGGGGGCGTGAGCCGGTCGGCGGTGCCGGTGACGACCGCCGTGGGCACGTCCAACTCCCGTACGCCGGCCTCCAGGTCGAGTCCCGCGAGGACGCCCGCCCAGGCGTGCCGTACGGAACTCGGGCAGGCGTGCACGATCCGCGCGCACGCCTCCACCATGTGCGGGGCGGAACCGGGGCCCATGGTCGCGTACTTGAGGACGCGCTTCGCGACGGGCGTGACCGGCCCCAGCGGGGCGCGCGAGCCCAGGACGCGCGCCGTGAGCCAGGTGCGTACCGCCCCGGCGCGCATCGGTATGACAAGGGCCTCCGCGATCAGCCGCGAACTGCCGGTGCTGCACAGCAGAACGGCGGCGGCATGCTCCTGGAAGCGGGGGCGGCCGGCGGCCGCCATCACGGTCATGCCGCCCATGGAGTGGCCGACGATCACGGCGCGTTCGCCGCGCGCGAGGGTCCCGGCCAGCACCGCCTCCAGGTCGTCCGCCAGCGCGCGGGTGGTGCACGCCGGGCTCGCGGGGCTGCGCCCGTGGCCCCGCTGGTCGTAGGCGACGACCCGGTGGTCCACCGCCAGTTCCCGGATCTGCGCGGCCCAGAAGGCGGTCGAGCAGGTCCAGCCGTGGGCGAGGACGACGGACGGCGCGCCGTCGGGGCCGTGCACCTCGACGTGCAGGCGGGCGCCGTCGGCGGACACGACGGTGAGTTCCCGGGCGGGCACCGGCGGGGCGTAGGGGCCGCCGGTCACATGGCCGAGCCGGCTCACGCGCCCACCTCCGCGCCGGACCTGGTGCCGTGCGCGGGGCCCGCGCCGTCCGGCAGGGGCGGGCGGATCACGTCGTACTCCGCGAGGTCCACCCGCTGGGTCGCGCGCCGGAACTCGGTCGTCGTACCGGGCCAGATGGTGGTGTTGCGGCCCTCCGCGTCCAGGTACCAGCTGGTGCAGCCACCGGTGTTCCAGACAGTGCGCTTCATGCGCTCCTGGACCTTGTGGTTCCAGGCAGCCACCGCGCCGGGGCGCGCGTCGAGGGCCGCCCGGCCGCCGAGGACCGTGAGCTGGCGCAGATAGTCGGCCAGGTAGTTCAGCTGGGACTCGATCATGAGGATCATGGAGGAGTTCCCGAGACCGGTGTTGGGCCCGATGATCGTCATCCAGTTGGGGAACCCGGCGGCCGCGGCACCGCGCAGCGCCTGCATGCCGCCCTTCCAGGACTCCGCGAGGGTGCGCCCGTCGGCGCCGACGACCCGCTCCGCGATCGGCATGTCGGTGACGTGGAAGCCGGTGCCGAAGATGATCGCGTCGACCTCGGCGGTGCTGCCGTCGGCGGCGACCACCGTCGAACCGCGGACCTCGGCGAGCCCGCTCGCCACCACGTCCACGTTCGGCCGGGTGAGCGCCGGATAGTAGGTGCTGGACAGCAGAATCCGCTTGCAGCCGATCCGGTAGTCCGGGGTGAGCCTGGCCCGCAGCGCCGGGTCCTTGACGGCCCGGTGCATGTTGCGCAGGGCCAGCTTCTCGACCAGGCCGAGCTCGTCGGGGCGCTTGGTGAACGCCTGGACCTGGAGTTCCCGGACGCCCCACAGGAACCCGCGGCGGGCCCGGGTGGTGAAGGGCAGCGCCCGGTGCAGCCCGCGCTCGGCGGTGCCGATGGCACGGTCCATGCGGGGCATCACCCAGGGCGGGGTGCGCTGGAAGAGGGTGAGGTGCGCGACCTCAGGCTGGACGGCGGGCACGATCTGGATCGCGGAGGCGCCGGTGCCGACCATGGCCACCCGCTTGCCGCGCAGGTCGTAGTCGTGGTCCCAGCGGGCCGAGTGGAAGACCTTCCCCGGGAAGGAGTCCAGCCCCGGGATCCCGGGGATCTTCGGGTCGGACAGCGGCCCGGTGGCGGAGACGACGACGTCGGCGGAGAAGGTGCCGGCGGCGGTCTCGATGTCCCAGCGCAGCTGCTCCGTGTCCCAGGTCATCCGCGTCACCTCGGCGTTGAAACGCAGGTGGGGGCGGAGCCCGAACACGTCCGTGACGTGCTCCAGATAGGCGCGGATGTGCTCCTGCCCGGAGAAGGTGCGCGGCCAGTCGGGGTTGGGCGCGAAGGAGAAGGAGTAGAGGTGGGAGGGCACGTCGCAGGCGCACCCCGGATAGCTGTTGTCGCGCCAGGTGCCGCCGACGCTGCCGGCTCGTTCCAGGACGACGAAGTCGGTGATCCCCTCCCTGCGCAACCGTACGGCCGCGCCCAGTCCGCCGAACCCGGACCCGATCACCGCCACCCTGACATGTTCGTGCTGGGCCATCCCGGAGCCTCCACACCCTCGACCGCGATTACGCCAGTAATCACTGGCGCAGTCGCACTTTAGGGCAGCTCCGTACTGATGGGTAGGGGCTGTGCGGAGGACGTTCGCATCAGCGGCTCCGCCGCGGGTACCGGCGGTAACACATAGGCTGCGCCCGTGGCAGACGATGACGGACCGCGCGAGTACCGCATGGAGGAGCTGGCCGAAAGAGCCGGCATAACCGTGCGCACGCTGCGCTTCTACCGCGAACGCAAGCTGCTCGCACCACCCCGCCGCGAGGGGCGTATCGCCTGGTACGACGAGCACCACCTGGCCCGGCTGCGCACGATCGCGGCGCTGCTGGAACGCGGCCACACCCTGAACGGCATCGCCGAACTGGCGGAGGCCCTGGACCACGGCCGGGACGTCGCCGAACTGCTCGGCGTCGACACCCCCACCGAGGAGGAGCCGGTCCGCCTCACCCCCGAGGAACTCGCCGCCCGCTTCGAGGGCGAGGTCACCCCGGAAAACCTCGCCGCCGCCATGGAACTCGGCTACCTCGGCACCGACGGCGACGACATCGTCCACATCAGCCGCCGCCTCCTGGACGCCTCCTCGGCGCTGGTCCGCGAGGGCTTCCCGCTGGCGGAGGTGCTGGCGGCGGGCCGCAGCGTCCGCGAGCACGCCGACGCGCTCGCCGAACTCTTCGCCCAGCTCGTCCTGCGCCACGGCCCCGAGGAGGACCTGACCCGCCTGCGCCCCCTGGCCCGCAGCGTGGTGGAGGCGGAGATCTCTTTGGCCCTGGACCGCCGCCTGCGGAAGCGCGGCTAGATCGCCGGCCGCAAGGACTCACTCCTTCGAGGTACTTTCCGGGAACTGCTCCTCGGAATGATGTTCGCGCTCCGACAGTGAGATCGAAAGGCCCCGGCGGCTGTGCGACCAGCCCCGGGGTACGGCCGACTCTGCCAGGAGCGTCGACGTGCCCAAGCGTAGTTCTCAAGCAACTCCTCCTGCCCTGTCTCATCTTCGCCGTGCCGAGCGACCAAGAGCTCTCGCCGCGTTGCGCCTCAGCTGTCTCACCAGCGCGACGACCTCGCCGGACCGGCAGCGTGCGGTCATCCGGCTCACCGCCGAACGGCTCGGCTTCGACCTGATGGCCGAGGCCTCGGACCTCGGCATCTCGGCCCGTCGGACAACACCGTTCGAGAGGCCCTCTCTCTCGCCCTGGCTGCTACGGCCGCAGGCGTTCGAAGCGATCATCTGGGCCCACGTGGATCGTGCCGTACGCTCCATGGCCCACATGGTCGAGCTGCTGGCCTGGGGGCGGCGGCACGGGCGGACGTTCGTCTTCGGCATGCCGGAAACCGGTCACCCTCTCGTCGTGACACCACAGGCGGACAGTTCGACGATCCGGCAGTGCATGGACCTCGCCCACGACGCCGAGAAGGAGGCCCGCACCATCTCCGCCCGGCTCAGCAGCAGCCATGAATCACTGCGGGCAGCGGGCCGATACGGCGGCGGCCTGATCCCGTTCGGATACCGGAAGGCACCGCATCCCTCAGGCAGCGGGTGGTGTCTGGCCCCCGACCCCGAGTCCGTCACCGTCGTTCACATGATCGTGGCCGCCGTGCACGAGGGACGCTCCCTGATCGCCATCGCACGCGAACTGAACGACTCGGAGGTACCGGTGCCCCGCGACCGACACGCCCAGCTCCAGGGCCGCCCGACGGGTGGGCGTCGGCACGGACGGGAGTTCGAGCGGTTCCGGTGGACGTCGGGGACTCTGTCCAAGGTCCTGCGGAGCCCATCGCTGGCAGGACACCGGACACATGGCGGACAGACGGTCCGCGACGCACACGGCAGCCCGGTACTCGTCGGTCAGCCGTTGCTCTCCGAGCAGGAGTTCCAGGCCTTGCAGGACATCCTGGCGTCCCGCTCCAACGGCACTCGCCGGCCCAGAAGCCGCACAGCCGCCCTGCTCACCGGCATCGCGCACTGCGCAGGCTGCAAGGGGCGCATGTACTTCGCCGCACGCAAGGGCTATCCGTACGGCGACTACATGTGCCGCGCAACTGCGCGCGGCGAAGTCTGCCCCCGTCCCACCGGGATCCGCTCCGACTGGCTCGACGAGTACGCCATGAGGCGCTATCGCGAGGCGTTCGGCACGGACGGTGAGGTGACACGGGAGCAGCTGCTCAGGGACGGGGTGCGCGTCACTGTCGCCAAGGGGCGATCGGGTGGCGGACCGGACCGGTCGGCCGGGCCCGACACCTCACGCCTGACCTTCACCACCGGTGAACGGCCCATGTCACCTCACGTCTCGAAGACCACCGTCACAGGAGCATGATCCGACCACCGCTCCTCATGACTGGCCGCCCGCTCCACGAACGCCTTGACGGCACGGGCGGCCAGTCCAGGGGTCGCGACGGCGAGGTCGATGCGCCATCCTGAATCATTGTCGAAGGCTCGGCCCCGGTACGACCACCAGGTGTACGGCCCCTCCGCCTCCGGATGCAGCGTGCGTACGACGTCGACGTAGCCGCCGTCGGACGGGTCGAGGACGTTGCCCAGCCAGGCGCGTTCCTCCGGCAGGAAGCCGGAGTTCCTGGTGTTGCCGCGCCAGTTCTTCAGGTCGGCCTGCTGGTGGGCGATGTTCCAGTCGCCGCAGACGACGACCTCGCGGCCGTCGGCGGCGGCCCGTTCCCGCAGGTCCTTCAGGTGGGCGAGGAACTCGGTCATGAACCGGACCTTCTCGTCCTGCCGCTCGGTGCCGACCTCGCCGGACGGGAGGTACAGGGAGGCGACGGTGACCCCGGGGAGGTCGGCCTCGACGTAGCGTCCGCTCGCGTCGAACTCGTCCGAGCCGAAACCGATCCGCACCCGGTCCGGCTCACGCCGGGTGTACAGGGAGACGCCCGCACGCCCCTTGGCGGCCGCGGGAGCGTGCACGACATGCCAGCCGCCGGGCGCGCGCACCTCCTCCGGGAGCTGCTGCGGTTCCGCGCGCACCTCCTGGAGGCAGAGCACGTCCGCGGAGGTCTCCGCGAGCCACTCCACGAAGCCCTTCTTGGCGGCGGCCCGCAGTCCGTTCACGTTCACCGAGGTCACAGTCAGCACGCGGGAACGATACCGGCACACTGGACGGAGTCCCGTCCGCCCACCGCGCCGCCCGACGGCCGCCTGCACGAATATACGATGCCTCACATGGATATACGCCGCGTTGCCTTCGACCACCCCGACGCCGTCAAGCTGAACGACGAGGTCCAGGCCGAGTACCACGTCCGCTACGGCGACGGCGGCGACGCCACAGCCCTCGACTCGTCCGACTTCGCACCGCCGAACGGGGTCTACCTGATCGCGTACGACGAGTCCGACCGCCCGGTGGCCACCGGCGGCTGGCGCAGCCAGGACGCGAACGGCGAGGGCAACGAGGACGGCGACGCCGAGCTCAAGCGCATGTTCGTCATCGAGCAGATGCGCGGCCGGGGCCTGGCCCGCCGGATCCTCACCGCCCTGGAGGACGACGCCCGCGCGGCCGGCCGGCTGCGCATGGTGCTGGAGACCGGCACCAAGCAGCCGGAGGCCATCGCCCTGTACACCTCCAGCGGCTACGCCCCGTGCACCAAGTTCGGCTACTACCGCCACCACGAGTCGAGCCGCTGCTACGCGAAGACCCTGCGCGGCGATCTGTAGCAGGAGCGTCAGGCGGTGGTCACCGCCGTTGCGGACGGTGCCGTCGAGGTCACGCCAACGGGGGCCGCGCAAGGGCGGTTTGGGGATCACGGCGCGGCCCGCAATCGGCGGTGGTGCGGCGGGGCGCCACAGAGCATCACGGTTCATCGGCCGGTCGAGGGCAACTGCCGTGGAACGGGGCACGGTCCGTCGCAGGGCCGGCGGTACGGCGTCCCGGCCGTCGAGGACCACGGCCGGTGCGGCGGGCCGACGGGCGCCGGCCGGTTCGAACTCGCCCCGGAAACGACGAAGATCCCGACCGATCATGAAGATCGGCGGGATCTCGTCAACCGCTCCCGAGCGAACTCGAGAACAGCTGTGCAGTGGACCTGAGGGGATTTGAACCCCTGGCCCCCTCGATGCGAACGAGGTGCGCTACCGGACTGCGCCACAGGCCCTTGCAACGAGTGAAACTCTAGCATCCCGTTCGGGGTGCTTGGAAATCCGTTCCCTGACTGGTCAGGACCGCGGTCCCGAGGGTCTCCCGGGACCGCCGCGGATCACTCGTTGGCCGCGCGCGGGCGCCCGCCGTCCTCGTACTGGTCGAAGAGCGGCGTGCGGCCGCGCTCCCGTGCCCGGCGGGCGGACGCCGCCCGGCGCGCGTCGGTGCGGCCGTCGGCCTCGGCCGGCCGGTCGTCCTCGGCGGCGGGCTCGTGCGCCTCGGCCTCCGGCGCCGCCGGCCTCGCCTCCTGCTCCGGTGCGACGGAGCTGGACCGCGCCGAGCTCCACGCGTCGGGCGCCCCGAGGTCCACGTCGGAGGTGGCGCGCGGCGCGACCGGCGCGGTCACGTACGTCGGCAGGGGCACCGGCACCGGGTCCCAGCTGTCGCCCTGTCCGGGCTTGCGCTGCCGCTCCCGCTGCTGGTCGACCCACTCGGCGTGGTCGGTCTGCTCCACCAGGGCGCGCCGGTCCGCGGCGAGCGCGGACAGTCCGGGGTCGGTCCCGGCCGCCGGGCCCTCGTCCGGTTCGTCGGCGACCACGCCGGGGTCGAGGGGCGCGCGCCGCCGCGGCTGCCGTTCACGCAATCGCTGTGCGGCGGCCTCGGCCTGACGCCGGTCCATCTGGTAGGCGAAGCGGCGCCGTTCCTGGGTGCGCAGGTAGGCGATGTACGTGCTGAGCATCACGGCGGGCACACCGGGCGCCCACAGGAAGGCCAGTCCGCCGACGGCGGCGACGATCGCGCCCAGCGTGAAGGCGACGAAGAGCAGCACGGTGGTGCGTCGGCGGCGCGCGAGCGCCTTCGAGCGCTGGGCGCGTGCTGCCGCCGTCTGCGCCGAGGGTGCGCGCCGGGCCGCCGGAACCCGCTTGCGCGCGGAGCCCGGTGCGGAGGCGGATGCCTGGGCCGGAACGGAGGCCGGTGCCTGGGCCGGTGCGGAGGCGGCCGCGCCGCTCCCCTGACGCGCCTGCGCGGCCGGGGAGCCGGCCGTCGGCGCGGCCTGCCGGTCGCGGGCGGGTTCCTGGTGCCCGGGTGTCTCCGGCACCCTCTCCGGCTGGGCGTCCACCCGGACCTGACGGCGGGTCGGAGGCATGGCGAAGGCCCGGACGTCCACCGAGTCGGTGACGGCGTCCGCTTCACCGGCGTCCTGCTCCCCCTCCGAGGCGGAGCGCGCCCTTAGGTCCCTGGCGTACCGACGCTCCATCCCCGCCCGTCCGGACAGCAGCCGGATGGCGGTGCTGAAGCGTTCCGTCGGACGGGCCTCGTTCAGCTCGTCCTGCCTACGGAGCCACATCGGCACCAAGTAGGCGGCCCAGGCCCCGACAATGACTGCGTAGATGAGGCCGCTGCTGCTCACGCCTCACACGGTAGAGGGGTTTGCGTGGGGCCATCTGCCAATTGCGCCGGTGTGTCGCACGATCCGGCTGATATTTCGAGCTTTTTTTGTGACCGATGCGATCACCAGGCCGTCGGAGCCGCGAATTCATTGCCCCGAGACGGTCACCAATCGATCAATTTCGAACACGTATTCCATTTTCCGAGCTAGCCGGGATTCCCCGGGGTGTTCTGCGGATTCCGCGGCCCGTTCGGCCCGCCCGCCGTGCCCGGCGCGTTCGCGGACGCGCTCCGCGCACGTGCCCGCTGCCAGCGGGCGAGCAGCCCGTCGGGCACCTCTTCGGCGGTCAGGGCGAAGACGAGGTGGTCCCGCCAGGCCCCGTCGATGTGGAGATAACGCGGCCGCAGCCCCTCCTCGCGGAATCCGAGTTTCTCCACCACCCGGCGGCTGGGCCGGTTCTCGGGGCGAATGCAGACCTCGATGCGGTGCAGGCCGACGGCGCGGAAACAGTGGTCCACCACGAGCGCGACGGCGGTCGGCATCACCCCGCGGCCGGCCACCGACTGGTCGACCCAGTAACCGACGTGCCCCGAGCACATCGACCCCCAGGTGATCCCGGCGACCGTCAGCTGGCCCACCAGCCGCCCCTGGTACTCGATGACGAAGGGCAGCATGCGGCCCGCGTTCGCCTCGGAACGCAGGTGCCGGACCATCTGCCGGTAGGTCGGACGGTGCGTGACCGGCCCGCTGGGCGTGGGCGGCGGAATGGTCGCCTCCCACGGGCGCAGCCAGTCCCGGTTGCGCCGGTTGACCTCGCGCCAGGCCCGCTGGTCGCGCACTCTTATGGGCCGCAGGACGACATCGCCGTCCACCAGCACCACGGGCCAGGATGGGCTGTTCAGCTCGCACCCCCACTGCCGGTCCCGGGGTGGTCGCCGCCGCGGATCTGGTCGACGGCGTGCGCCAGCAGCGGTTCCAGGACGGCCAGGCCGTCCCGCACCCCGCCGGTGGACCCCGGGAGGTTGACGATCAGTGTCCGGCCCGCCACTCCGGCCAGGCCCCGGGAGAGCGCGGCGGTGGGCACCTTCTCCCGTCCGAACGCCCGGACGGCCTCCGCGATGCCCGGGACCTCGTAGTCGATCACCGCGCGGGTCGCCTCGGGGGTGCGGTCGGTGGGCGAGACACCGGTGCCGCCGGTGGTGACGACGACGTCGTAGCCGGCGTCGGCCGCCGCCCGCAGCTCGGCCCGCACGGGATCCCCGTCGGGCACCACCCGCGGGCCGTCCACGGCGAATCCGAGGCCCGCGAGGCCGGCCGCGACCAGCGGGCCGCCCCGGTCCTCGTAGACTCCGGCGGCGGCCCGGTTGGAGGCGGTCACGACCAGCGCCCGGTACGGGGCACGGCCGGCCGCCGGGGCGCCGGTCACGCCCGGCTCCAGTCGCCCGACTTGCCGCCCGTCTTCTCCTCCACGCGTACGTCCGTGATGACCGCTCCCTTGTCGACCGCCTTCACCATGTCGATCACGGTGAGAGCCGCGACGGAGACCGCCGTCAGGGCCTCCATCTCGACGCCCGTGCGGTCCGTCGTCTTCACGGTGGCCAGGATCTCCACCGCGTCGTCCGCGACCGACAGATCCAGTTTCACACCGGAGACCGACAAGGGGTGGCACAGCGGGATCAGGTCGGGGGTGCGCTTGGCACCCATGATCCCGGCGATGCGCGCGGTGGCCAGGGCGTCGCCCTTGGGAACGCCTTCGCCGCGCAGCAGCTCGACCACGCGGGGCGAGACGAGGACACGTCCGCTCGCGCGGGCGGTGCGCGCGGTCACGTCCTTGCCGGACACGTCGACCATGCGGGCGGCGCCCGCGTCGTCGATGTGCGTCAGACGCTCTGGCACTGGGGGTCCGGGGGTCTCCCCCCGGAAGGGCTCAGTCATGCTGTGTGGCGCTCCCGGTCCGGGCCCGTCGCGGTGCGGCGCTCGGGCCTGCTGTGCGCGACACGGTACCGCCAAGCGGGCGCACTCCACCGGGCAGGACCGCCCGCGGGGGTACCGCCGGGGCGGCCGCTAGCCGAGCAGGACGACCTCGACCTCGTCACCCGGTTCCACGGCCGTCACGTCCTCGGGTACGACGATCAGCGCGTCGGCGCGGGCCAGCGCCGCGACCAGGTGCGAGCCGGCTCCGCCCACGGCGGTGACCTCGCCGTCCGCGTACGCCCCGCGCAGGAACTGCCTGCGCCCCTTCGGGGAGCTCAGCGCCCGGCCGCCGCCGAGCGTGGCCCTGGTGCGGGGGCGGTGGACGTCGGCCAGGCCCATCAGGGTGCGGATGACGGGGCGGACGAACAGCTCGAAGGAGACGTACGACGACACCGGGTTGCCGGGCAGGGCCAGCAGCGGGGTGTGGTCGGGGCCGATGGAGCCGAAGCCCTGGGGTTTGCCGGGCTGCATGGCGAGCTTGCGGAAGTCGATGCCGCCGCCCGCCTCGTCCTCGTCGCCGACGTGCGCCAGCGCCTCCTTGACGACGTCGTACGCGCCCACGCTCACCCCGCCGGTGGTGACCAGGAGGTCGGCGCGGACCAGCTGGTCCTCGATGGTGGAGCGCAGCGTGTCGGCGTCGTCCACGACGGCGCCCACCCGGTAGGCGATGGCGCCCGCGTCCCGCGCGGCGGCGGTCAGGGCGAAGCTGTTGGAGTCGTAGATCTGGCCGGGGCCCAGTGCCTCGCCGGGCTGGACGAGTTCGCTGCCGGTGGACACGACGACCACGCGCGGGCGCGGGCGCACCCGTACCGAGCCGTGGCCGACCGCGGCGAGCAGGGCGATCTGAGGCGGCCCGAGGACGGTGCCCGCCTCCAGGGCGAGGTCGCCCGCCTTCACGTCGCTGCTGCGCGCGCGCACGTGCGCGCGTGCCTCGGCGGGCCGGTGCACGCGCACCTGCCCGCGGGCGCCCTCGGGCGCGAGGCTGCTCGCCCGCATCCCGGTGACCGGCCCCTCGCCGAGTCCGCCGTCGGTCCACTCCACGGGGACGACGGCCTCCGCACCGGGCGGCAGCGGGGCCCCGGTCATGATGCGGGCCGCCTGGCCGGGGCCGACGGGGGTCAGCTCGGCCGCGCCCGCCGCGACGTCCCCGACGACCTCCAGGACGGCCGGGAACTCCTCGCT
Source organism: Streptomyces arenae (assembly GCF_022343545.1). Classification (NCBI taxonomy): domain Bacteria; kingdom Bacillati; phylum Actinomycetota; class Actinomycetes; order Kitasatosporales; family Streptomycetaceae; genus Streptomyces; species Streptomyces arenae. Next base: position 81,040 of record NZ_JAKQYH010000087.1, on the reverse strand, counting down.
CGCGCCCGCCACGTCCGTGACCCGCACCGCGTACCCGTCCATGGAGCTGTTGTCGAACGGCGGCAGCGACACAGGCACCGTGACGTCGTCGACCAGGACGCAGCCCTGGGCGTCGAGGAGTTGCAGCTCGATGGGTTCCAGGGGGAGGACGGTCGAGAGGATGTCCTCCAGGTGCTCGTCCACCGACCACAGGTGGTCCTGGCCGGCGGGGCGGGTCGCGGCGCTGCTCAACTCTGCTGCATCTCCTCGGCTACGTAACTGCGAAGCCAGGTCCGGAAGTCCGGGCCCAGGTCTTCACGTTCGCACGCGAGTCTGACAATGGCACGCAGGTAGTCGCCACGGTCTCCGGTGTCATAGCGGCGGCCCTTGAAGACGACGCCGTGCACCGGGCCGCCCACCTTCTCGTCCTGGGCGAGCTGCTGCAGGGCGTCGGTGAGCTGGATCTCGCCGCCGCGGCCCGGCTCGGTGCGCCGCAGTATGTCGAAGATGTGCGGGTCGAGGACGTACCGGCCGATGATCGCGTAGTTGGACGGGGCGTCCGCCGCGTCCGGCTTCTCGACCAGTCCCGTCACCTTGACGACGTCGCCGTCGACGGTGGTCTCGACGGCGGCGGAGCCGTAGAGGTGGATCTGCTCGGGGGCGACCTCCATGAGCGCGATCACGCTGCCGCCGTGCCGCTCCTGGACCTCGATCATGCGCTGGAGCAGCGGGTCGCGGGGGTCGATCAGGTCGTCGCCGAGGAGCACGGCGAAGGGCTCGTGGCCGACGTGCGGGGCCGCGCACAGCACGGCGTGGCCGAGGCCCCTGGGGTCGCCCTGACGGACGTAGTGCATGGTGGCGAGGTCGCTGGACTCCTGCACCTTGGCGAGCCGGTGGGCGTCGCCCTTCTTCTGGAGGGCCGACTCCAGCTCGTAGTTGCGGTCGAAGTGGTCTTCCAGAGGACGCTTGTTGCGTCCGGTGATCATGAGGACGTCGTCGAGCCCCGCCGACACGGCCTCCTCGACCACGTACTGGATCGCCGGCTTGTCGACGACCGGCAGCATCTCCTTGGGAGTGGCCTTGGTGGCCGGCAGGAACCGGGTGCCGAGGCCTGCCGCGGGAATGACAGCCTTGCTGATCCTGGGGTGCGACTGAGTCATGTCCGCAACCTTATCCGGTGCCTTTGCGGAGAATCTGAGTCTCCGGTTAATTGGCACTCATATGACCTGATTGAAGAAGGGTGCGGGAACGACCTGTGGAGCACAGTGAACCCGAGGCCGAGACTGACAAGCCAACATTGCGGCGGGAATTCCTCGGGGTGAGGAACAGGTTGACGACGGATGTCGCCAGGGAGGCGGCAGGCGCGCTGGCCCGGCACGCGCTGGACCTGCCCGCTCTGGCGGGGGCCCGCACGGTGGCCGCGTACGTCTCCGTGGGGAACGAGCCCGGCACCCTCCCCCTGCTGGACGCCCTGCTCACGCGGGGTGTCCGGGTCCTGCTCCCGGTACTGCTGCCGGACAACGACCTGGACTGGGGCGCCTATGCCGGCGAGGGCTCCCTCGCGCGCGTCCAACACGGCGGGAAGATGGCCCTTTTCGAACCCTCGGGTGAACGTCTCGGACCGGACGCCGTGCTCGGCGCGGACGTGGTCCTGCTGCCGGGCCTCGCGGTGGACGGGCGCGGGATGCGCCTGGGGCGCGGCGGTGGGTCGTACGACCGGGTGCTGGCCCGGCTGGCGGGCGCGGGGGCGCACCCCGCGCTCGTGGTGCTGCTCTACGACACGGAGGTCGTCGGGCACCTGCCGGCCGAGGCGCACGACCGGCCCGTGCAGGCGGTCGTGACGCCGTCGGGGGTCCGCCGGTTCACGGACGCCTAGCCGCTCTCGTGCGGAACGGCCCGCCACGCGCGTGCGTGGCGGGCCGTTCCGGGGCGTGCGGTCAACGGGCGGACGGGCTCACGGCTTGAGCACCAGGGTGTCGCTGGTGCTCTTGTCGACCGCCTTGTCCGAGAACGACCAGGGGAGCAGCTCGCCGGCGGCCCACTTGCCCGTCTGGTCGGTGTAGTGGGCGCTGAAGGCGTGCCCGGAGGCCCCGGTCAGGTTGATCCACTTGGACTTGTCGAGGTCGTCGAGGTTGACGACCATCCGCATGGACGGCACCCAGACGACGCCGTAGCCGCCGGCCGCGTTCCAGCCGGTCGCGTTGACCGTGGCCTCGCCGCCGCTCAGCTTCCAGGGGCCGCGGTTGAGGACGTACTTGAGGAAGCCGGGGCCGTCGGTGCCCAGGGTCTGGTTCTTCAGGAACAGCCGGTGCAGCCGGCCCCAGCTCCAGGTGTCGATGTCCTTGCCGAGCTTGGCGGTCAGCTCCCAGCGGGCGTCGATCAGGGCCCGCCGGAACAGCTGGTCCATGTTGTCGGCCTTGGGCCGGGTGCCGGACGCGGGGGTCTTCCACCAGTCGCTGTCGGGCTTCTCCATGAGGGTGCGGACCACCTCGAACCAGCGGTCGCCGCCGTCCGGCTGGGCCTGGTCGGCGTCGCGCTCGCCGCACTCGCGCACCTTGGTGTCGTCGTCCACCGGACCGGTGCTGTCGATCTTGTCGACCCACAGGCACTGGCCCTTGACCCGCAGCTCCTTGGGGAGCTTGTTGCCGAAGGCGAGCTTGAGGATGTTGCGCCAGACCGCGTTGAAGTAGGCGGCGGCCGCGGAGTCGGAGTCCTGGGTGTAGTCCCAGCCCTCCAGGAGCTTCTGGGCCTCGCGCACGTCCTTGTCGTCGAGGTTGATCTTCAGCAGCTTGGGCACCAGCAGCTTGGCGATCTCACTGCTGTTGTCCAGCTGCATCTGGCGCATGTCGTCGGTGGAGATCTTGCCGCCGTCCTTGATCTTCGACTCGATCAGGTCGGTGATGCGCTGGCTGCGGGTGCCGTAGCCCCAGTCCGTGGTGAGCGTGTACGGGTACTTGTCCTTGTCGACGACCGCCTGGTTGGCGGTGACGATGTAGCCGCTCTTCGGGTTGTACTCGTAGGGCAGCTCGTCCTGCTTGATGTAGCCGGTCCACTTGTACTTGGAGTCCCAGCCCGGCGCCGGGATGGAGCCGTCGTCCGCCGAGGAGCGGGTGGGGATCCGGCCCGGCAGGGTGTAGCCGATGTTGTCCTTGGTGTCGGCGTAGACCAGGTTCTGCGAGGGCACGTCGAACTTCGCGGCCGCGTCGCGGAACTCGCTCCAGTCGGACGCCTTGTCGATGGCGAAGACCGCGTCCATGGTGGTGCCCGGGTCCAGGGCGGTCCAGCGCAGGGCGATGCCGTAGCCGTCGCCGCGGTCGGGTGCGGCGGTGTCGACGGAGGCCTTCTTGCCGACCTGGACGAGTTCGTCGTCGCGGTCGGAGAGCAGGGGCATGCCGTCGGCGGTCTGGCGGACGACGATCTTCTTGGACGCGCCGCCGGCGACCTTGATGGTCTCCTCGCGCGTGGTGAACGGCTTCGTCTTGCCGTTGTACAGGTAGCCGTCGCCGGAGAGCTTCTCCAGGTAGAGGTCGGTGACGTCGACACCGGAGTTCGTCATGCCCCAGGCGATGTCCGCGTTGTGGCCGATGATCACACCGGGCATCCCGGCGAAGGTGTAGCCGGTGACGTCGTACTGGCACTTGCTGGAGACCGTGACGCAGTGCAGACCCATCTGGTACCAGACGGACGGCAGCGAGGCCGACAGGTGCGGGTCGTTGGCGAGCAGCGGCTTGCCCGTGATGGTGTACTTGCCCCCGACGACCCAGGAGTTGGAGCCGATGCCCTGGCCGTTCACACCGACGGCCGTGGGGACGTCGTCCAGGACGTTGTAGAGGCCCGCCAGCTGGCTCGTGAGCGCCGAACCGGTGGACGAGGAGGCCGAGGAGGAGCCGGTGCCGGTGGAGGCCCCTGAGCCGCTCGTGGACCCGCTCTGCTGGAACGTCCGGGTGAGCTCGTCGTACTGGCCCTCCTGGACGATCGCCTTGTTGCGGCTGTACGGGTAGTCCGGGTACAGGTCCTTGATCTGCTGCGGGCCCAGGCGGCTGGTCATCAGGGCGCGGTCGATCTCGTCCTGCATGTTGCCGCGCAGGTCCCAGGCCATCGCCTTCAGCCAGGAGACCGAGTCGACCGGGGTCCACTGCCCGGGCTTGTAGTCGTTGGTGAAGCCGAGGGCCGCGTACTCCAGGGAGATGTCCTTGCCGTCCTTGCCGGCGAGGTAGGCGTTGACCCCCTTGGAGTAGGCCTGGAGGTACTTCTTCGTGGAGTCCGACAGCTTGGTGTCGTACTCCTCCTTCGCGACCCGGTCCCAGCCCAGGGTGCGCAGGAACTCGTCGTTCTTCACCTGCCCCTTGCCGAACATCTCCGACAGGCGCCCGGCCGTCATGTGGCGGCGCACGTCCATCTCGTAGAACCGGTCCTGCGCCTGGACGTAGCCCTGCGCCATGAACAGGTCGGCGTCGGTGGACGCGTAGATCTGCGGGATGCCGTTGCCGTCGCGCTTCACGGTGACGGGTCCGGAGAGCCCTTGCAGGGTGATCGACCCCTTGGTCTGCGGGAAGGAGGCGCGGACCGTGCTGATCGACCAGTAGGCCCCAAAGGCGATGCCTCCGATGACGGCCAGGACGAGCACCAGCACGATCAGGCGGGCTTTGCGCCCCTTCTTCCGGCCGGACTTGCCGGGCTTGTCACCCGATGTGGCGGTGGTGTTGGGGGGCATCGCTGTCCTTGCTGTCCTAACGCGAGCGGCAGGCGGGCTTGTGCATTTGACTGAGCGCTGGAGCAACCATAGGCGCAGGGCCCCGAGCCACTTGACGCGGAGTCGGGTACCGGCGCGCACGGGCGTTCGATCTTGCCTCGGTAAGCGTCAAGAAAGCGTCAAGAGTTAGGTAAGGTAACGAAGTACTTGGGTGCGGAGTACCGCAGCCTCGGTCCTGTGCACGTGCGCTCCGCGTCGCCCGCGCGTGAGCCAAGGAAGGGAACCGCCGCTGACCGTCCACCACCTCAACCAGCTCCTGCTCGTCTGCTCCCTGGTCCTGCTGGTCGCCGTCGCGGCCGTGCGGATCTCCTCACGCAGCGGGCTCCCCAGCCTGCTCGTGTACCTGGGGATCGGCGTCCTCATGGGTCAGGACGGCATCGGGAACATCCACTTCAGCAATGCCGAGCTCACCCAGGTCATCGGCTACGCGGCCCTGGTCGTGATCCTGGCCGAGGGCGGCCTCGGCACGAAGTGGAAGGAGGTCGAACCCGTCCTGGCGTCCGCCACCATGCTGGCCCTGGTCGGGGTCGGGGTGAGCGTCGGCGTCACCGCCGCGGGCGCGCACTACCTGGTCGGGCTGGAGTGGCGCCAGGCGCTCATCATCGGGGCGGTGGTGTCCTCGACGGACGCCGCGGCGGTGTTCTCGGTGCTCCGGCGCATCCCGCTGCCCGCGCGCGTGACGGGCACCCTGGAGGCCGAGTCCGGCTTCAACGACGCCCCGGTGGTCATCCTGGTCGTCGCCTTCTCCACCGCGGGACCGGTCGAGCACTGGTACGTCCTGCTGGGCGAGATAGCAACCGAACTGGCCATCGGCGCCGCCCTCGGGCTCGCGGTCGGCTGGCTGGGCTCCTGGGGCCTGCGGCACGTCGCGCTGCCCGCCTCCGGCCTCTACCCGATCGCCGTGATGGCCATCGCGGTCACCGCGTACGCCGCCGGCGCGCTGGCGCACGGCAGCGGCTTCCTCGCCGTCTACCTGGCCTCCATGGTGCTCGGCAACGCCAGGCTGCCGCACTGGCCCGCCACCCGCGGGTTCGCCGAGGGGCTCGGCTGGATCGCCCAGATCGGCATGTTCGTCCTGCTCGGCCTGCTGGTCACCCCGCACGAACTCGGCGACGACTTCCTGCCCGCCCTGGTCATCGGACTGGTGCTCACCATGGTGGCGCGGCCGCTGAGCGCCGTCGTCAGCCTCGCGCCGTTCCGCGTGCCCTGGGGCGAGCAGACGCTGATGTCCTGGGCCGGGCTGCGCGGCGCCGTGCCCATCATCCTGGCGACGATCCCCATGGTGAACGGCGTCGACGCCAGCCACCGCATCTTCAACATCGTCTTCGTCCTGGTCGTCGTCTACACGCTCGTCCAGGGGCCGACCCTGCCCTGGCTGGCGCGCAAGCTGCGGCTCGGCGAGGGCCCGGAGGCCGCCGACCTCGGCATCGAGTCCGCGCCCCTGGAGCGGCTGAGCGGGCATCTGCTGTCCGTCTCGATCCCCGAGGGCTCCCTGATGCACGGCGTCGAGGTCAACGAGCTGCGGCTGCCCGCCGGGGCCGCCGTCACCCTGGTCGTCCGCGAAGGAAAATCGTTTGTCCCGCTGCCCACGACGGTGCTGCGGCGCGGCGACGAACTCCTCGTGGTCGCCACCGACCCGGTGCGGGACGCCGCGGAGCACCGGCTGCGCGCGGTCGGGCACGGCGGCAAGCTGGCCGGCTGGCTGGGCACGGACGTGCGTTAAGGGCGCGTTTCGGTATGTTCACACCCCCGCCAATGCCAGGCGAACGCACGGTGTGGTGCCCGTTTTCACAGGTGGACGGCGCCCCTGCCCCTGTAGGATGAAAGCACCCTGATCGAACCAACTCTGCCTGACGCAGAGCTGGCGCGACCGTATGGCGGCCGGGATCGCTCTTCGCAGCGCGCGCCGGTATCTACCGCAGTTCCGCGCAAGAGGACAGCTCTCGGCGACGCCCCCCCGATCCGGAGGGGCCGCGCTACCAGGTGGCAGAAAGGCACGGGCCGTGGCATCCACGGTCACCACCGAGCCGTCGGACACCTCGGCGGCGCCGTCCCGCCCGGGCTACGGACAGCTTCTGCGCACCCGCGGCGCCTGGACGTTCCTGCTCCCCGGTTTCGCGGCACGCCAGCCGTTCGCCATGCTCACCATCTCCATCGTGCTGCTCGTGCAGCACACCACCGGCTCCTACGGCGCCGCCGGCGCCGCTGCCGCCGTCACCGGCGTCTCCATGGCGCTGTTCGCCCCTTACAGCGGCCGGCTGGCCGACCGCCACGGCCAGCGCGCGGTGCTGCTCCCCGGCGTCCTCGTGCACACCCTGTCGGGCCTCGCCCTGACGGCGCTCGCGCTGGCACACGCGCCCCTGTGGGCACTGTTCGCGGCGGCCGTGCCGACCGGTGCCTCGGTGCCGCAGGTCGGCCCCATGGTGCGGGCCCGCTGGGGCGTGAAGCTCCAGGACTCGCCCCTGATGTCCACCGCGGCGGCCTTCGAGTCCGTCACCGACGAGCTCACCTTCGTGTTCGGCCCGCTGCTCGCGACCGCCCTGTGCACCACCGTGACCCCGGCCGCCGGCCTGGTCACCGAGGCCGCGCTGACACTGGTCGGCGGTCTGCTGTTCGCCGCCCAGAAGGGCACCCAGCCCCAGGTGACCGGCGCCGGCCACGCGCGCGTGCGGCACGCCTCCGCGCTGCGCGTCCCGGGCGTGCGCGTGCTGGTCGTGACCTTCCTCGGCATCGGCTCCGTCTTCGGCGGCATGCAGGTCTCCCTGGCGGCGTTCACCGAGTCGATCGGCGAGCCCGGCCTGAACGGCGTCCTGTACGGCACCTTCGCCGCGGGCAACATGCTCTCGGGCATCGTCTGCGGCGCGATCGCCTGGAGGGCCGCACCGCACCGGCGGCTGGTCGTCGGCTACGCGGCGCTCGCGCTGACCGCCTCGGCCCTGTGGACCTCCCACTCGGTGCTCGTGCTGGCCGGTCTCGGACTGCTGGTCGGCATGTGCATCGCGCCCGCCCTGATCACCGGCTACACGCTGGTCGAGGGCCTGGTCCCGGCCGGCGCCCGCACCGAGGCGTTCACCTGGCTGACCGGCGCGGTGGCGCTCGGCCAGGCGGCCGCCGTCACGGTCGCCGGACAGCTGGAGGACCGGCTGTGGGGCGGCGCCGGATTCCTGGTGCCGATGGCCGGCACCCTGCTCGCCCTGGCGACCCTGCTGGCGCTGCGCTCACGGCTGGTCGCCCCGCCCCGGAACCGTACCGTCGCACGTGGCGTCGGTCACCGCGTGCCGATGACGGTGGACTGATCCTCAGGAATACGTCACTATGGACCGTCGTTAGCACTCATCGAGTGAGAGTGCCAGGAGGAAGACAGTGCCGACCTACCAGTACCAGTGCACCGAGTGCGGCGAGGGCCTCGAGGCGGTGCAGAAGTTCACCGACGACGCCCTGACCGAGTGCCCCAACTGCGGTGGCCGCCTGAAGAAGGTGTTCTCCGCGGTCGGCATCGTCTTCAAGGGCTCCGGCTTCTACCGCAACGACAGCCGCGGCTCCTCGTCGAGCAGCAGCCCCGCGGCGAAGTCGTCCGGCGCCGGGTCGTCCGAGTCGAAGACGTCGTCCTCGACGGGCTCCGGCTCGTCCGAGTCGAAGTCGTCGTCGTCCTCGGCGTCCTCCTCCGGTTCCGCGAGCACCTCCGCGGCCTGAGAAAGCTTCTCTCGGACCCCGCTGTCGGCCGACGGCGGGGTCCGAGACGTTCCCTGGGCGTTCCCTGGGCGTTCCCGTGGGCGGTTAGGGTGCTGGGCATGGTGAACGCAGAGATCGGTGTGATCGGCGGTTCCGGCTTCTACTCGTTCCTCGACGACGTGACCGAGGTCCGGGTCGACACCCCCTACGGGCCGCCCAGCGACTCCCTCTTCCTAGGCGAGATCGCCGGACGCCGGGTCGCCTTCCTGCCCCGGCACGGCCGCGGCCACCATCTGCCGCCGCACCGGATCAACTACCGCGCCAACCTGTGGGCCCTGCGCTCCGTCGGGGTGCGCCAGGTGCTCGGACCGTGCGCGGTGGGCGGTCTGCGCCCCGAGTACGGTCCGGGCACGCTGCTCGTGCCGGACCAGCTGGTGGACCGTACGAAGTCGCGGGCACAGTCGTACTTCGACGGGCTGCCGCTGCCCGACGGCGGGGTGCCGAACGTGGTGCACGTGTCCCTGGCCGACCCGTACTGCCCCGCCGGCCGGGCGGCCGCGCTGAAGGCGGCCCGGGGCCGGGACTGGGAGCCGGTGGACGGCGGCACGCTGGTCGTGATCGAGGGACCGCGCTTCTCGACCCGCGCCGAATCGCTGTGGCACCAGGCGCAGGGCTGGTCCGTGGTGGGCATGACCGGCCACCCCGAGGCGGCGCTCGCCCGTGAACTGGAGCTCTGCTACACGTCGTTGACGCTGGTCACCGACCTGGACGCGGGCGCGGAGACCGGCGAGGGCGTCTCGCACGACGAGGTGCTGCGGGTGTTCGCGGCCAACGTGGACCGGCTGCGGGGCGTGCTGTTCGACGCGGTGGCCGCCCTGCCGGAGAACACGGCACGGGACTGCCTGTGCACGAACGCGCTCGGCGGGATGGACCCGGGCTTCCGGCTGCCGTAGCGGTCCGGTTCCGGCTGCCCTGACGGCGCGGTTCCGGCTGCCGTGACGGCGCGGTTCCGGCTGCCGTGACGGCGCGATTCCGGTCGGCGTGGCGGAACGTCCCGTTCGGGTGGCCGAGTTGTCCACAACCAGCCGGTAGCCCACCGGCTCCGACGCGTGTCGGCTCGAGGCCCCATCGTGGCACTGCAAGCCGATCCCTCGTCGCAGGTGGTGTCCCACGTGTCCGTCCCCCCTTCCTTCGCCGTCCCTCCGTCCTTCGCCGTCCCTCCGTCCTTCACCGTCCCTCCGCCGTTCGCCGCCCCTCCGCCGTTCTCCGCCCCGCCGCCCCTTCGTGTGCCGCGCCCGCTGGGTACGGACGCCCCCGCCACCTGCGAGGTCCCCCACTTCGAGCCGGTGCGGGTCCGTGCCGGCCGGTACCGGCCGGCACGGCTGCTGCGGCACCGCGGGCGGGCCCTCGTGGCCGGGCTGGCGGTCACCGCGGCGGCACTCGTCGTGGCCGGGCCCCGCGCCGCCCCGGACACCCCGCACGCCGAGCGGACCCGCGGTCATCCGGCCGCCCGGCCCGTACGACGGCACGCGCCGCCGGTGCACCTGGTGACGGCGCCGGTGCGGATCGCCGACGCGGCCACCGTCCGGCTGCTGCGCCCCGGCGACCGGGTGGACGTCATCGCCGCCGGGGATCCCGCGACGGGCGGGGGCGCCACGGTGATCGCGCGCGGAGTCCGGGTGACCGGACTGCCGGAACCGGCCGAGGGGGCCGCGGAGAGCGGGGCGCTGATCGTGCTCTCGGTCCCGCGCGGCACCGCGGCCCGGCTGGTCGGCGCGAGCACCACGGCACGGCTGGCGGTGACGGTGTGCTGAACAGCCTGAGGAGATTTATGGGCCGAACCCTGCCAAGCCGGTCATTCGAACGACCGGACGGGGCACGAGGGCGGCATGGTGCCGTAGGTTGCGGAAAGTTTTGTTCCACAGCCTGTGCACGCAAGGAGAGTCCCCTAGGTGAGCGCGAAGAAGGAACCGAGTGTCTGGCAGGGCTTCAAGACCTTCCTGATGCGCGGCAACGTCGTCGATCTGGCAGTCGCGGTGGTCATCGGCGCCGCCTTCACGAACATCGTCAACTCGGTGGTGAAGGGGCTCATCAACCCCGTCGTGGGCGCGATCGGCACGAAGAACCTGGACAGCTACAGCTCGTGCCTGAAGCACCCGTGCACGCTGAACGCGGACGGCACGGTGAAGAGCGGTGTCCAGATCATGTGGGGCTCGGTGCTGGGGTCCACGCTGTCCTTCGTGATCACCGCCGCGGTCGTGTACTTCCTGATGGTCCTGCCCATGGCCAAGTACCTGGCCCGGGTGGAGGCCCGCAGGAAGGCGCGCGAGGGCACGCACGAGGTCATCGAGGTGACCGAGCTGGAGGTGCTCAAGCAGATCCGCGACGAGCTGGTCGCGCAGCGGGGCACGGGCCGACAGGAGCGCTGACCGGGGTCTCGCCGGGGCCGGCTCAGAGGTGGTGGGGCGGCTTCTCGTCGAGGAAGCGCCGGAGGTCGGCCGCGGAGTCGCCCGCCGGGCGCTCGCCCCAGCCGCGGTCCGTGTCGTCCGAGGACTGCCGGTCCAGCGGGTCGTCGAAGACCAGCGCGGCCTTGGGGTCACGCGGGTCACGCGGCTCGGACTCGGGCTCGGGGGCGCTGCTCATGCGTCCAGGGTACGGCCCGGCCTGCCGGGCCGGGCCGTCCGCGCCCGCCCCTGCGCGCGAGGCCGGTGCGGATTTCTGCTGTGCTAGGGGCATGACGTCCAGTTCCGCCCCGGCGCCCGCCTCCCCGGGCGCGCCCCAGCCCCAGCGGCCGCTGCGCCGCCTCACCGCCCGCGGGCGCGAGGAGTCGCACCGTGTCTCCTCGCCGCTCGAGCTCTTCTTCGACCTGTGCTTCGTGGTGGCCATCGCCCAGGCGGGCGCGGAGCTGGTGCACGCGGTCGCGTCGGGACACGCGGGCGAGGGCGTCCTGAACTACGCGATGCTGTTCTTCGCCATCTGGTGGGCGTGGATGAACTTCACCTGGTTCGCCTCGGCGTACGACAACGACGACGTGCTCTACCGGGTCGTCACCCTGGTCCAGATCGCCGGCGTGCTGGTGCTGGCGGCGGGCGTCTCGCAGGCGTACGCGGACCACGACTACATGGCGGTCTGGCTCGGCTACGTGATCATGCGGCTGGCGATGGCCTCGCAGTGGCTGCGGGCCGCGCGGGAGACCGAGGGGCCGGAGCGGACCATGGCGCTCCGGTACGCCGGCGGTGTGCTGCTGTGCCAGGTCGGCTGGGCCGGGCTGGTGGTGCTGCCCCAGCACGCGCGGCCGTGGGTGTTCCTGGTGATGGCGATCGCCGAGCTGTGCGTGCCCGTGTACGCCGAGAAGGACCACACCACCTCCTGGCACCCGCACCACATCGCCGAGCGCTTCGGACTGTTCACGATCATCGTGCTCGGCGAGACGATCGCGGCGGCGACGGTCGCCGTGAAGTCGGCGGTGGCCGAGCACTACGCCCTGGCCGAGCTGCTGCCGATCGCGGCGGGCGGTCTGCTGATCGTCTTCTCGGCGTGGTGGATCTACTTCGTGGTGCCGATCCACGGCCATCTGCGTTCCAACAGACAGTCGTTCCTGTGGGGCTACGGCCACTACCTGATCTTCGCGTCGGCGGCCTCGATCGGCGCGGGCCTGGAGGTGGCCGTGGAGGAGGCGGTCGGCAAGGCGCACCTCTCGACGCAGGCCGCGTCGGCGGCGGTGACTCTGCCGACCGCGCTGTACCTGCTCACGGTGTGGGCACTGCACTCGCGGTACTTCAAGGTGGGACTCGCCCAGCAGCTGGTGCTGCCGGTCACGGCGCTGCTGGTGCTCTGCTGCACCTTCCTGGGCGACCGGGCGGTGCCGGCGGCGGGCCTCGTGTCGGCGGCCGCGGTGGCCACGGGCACCGTCCTGACGGCGCGTACGGCGCGTACGGCGGGCCGCGGGCGCCCGGCGGACACCACCGCGGACGCCCCTTGACCGCTCCGCCGGGGTGCCGGGCTGGGCCAGACTGGCCGTCATGACAGTTGACGCATTGACGGACGTGGCCGGACTGCGGGTGGGTCACGCAACCCGCAGCGGCGACGGCTGGCTCACCGGCACCACGGTCGTCCTCGCTCCGGAGGGCGGCGCGGTCGCCGCCGTGGACGTACGCGGCGGTGGGCCGGGCACCAAGGAGACGGACGCGCTGGACCCCCGCAACGTGGTGCAGCGGGCGGAGGCGATCGTGCTCACGGGCGGCAGCGCCTACGGACTCGACGCGGCGTCCGGGGTGATGGCCTGGCTGGCGGAGCGGGGCCGCGGGGTGCGGGTGGGGCCGGACCCGGCGCACGTGGTGCCGGTGGTGCCCGCCGCCTGTGTCTTCGACCTGGGGCGGGGCGGGAACTTCGGGGCCCGGCCGGACGCGGAGCTGGGGCGTGCGGCGGTCGAGGCGGCCGGGGCGAGCACACCGGGGGCGCCGGTCCGCGAGGGGTGCGTGGGGGCCGGTACGGGCGCCGTGGCCGGAGGCTTGAAGGGCGGGGTCGGCAGTGCGAGCGTCGTACTGGACTCCGGGATCACCGTGGGCGCGCTCGTGGTCGCCAACCCGGCCGGAGCGGTGGTGCAGCCGGAGACCGGTGCGCTGTACGGGGAGCTGTTCCAGGGGCGGGTGGAGTATCCCGCGCGAAGTGTGCACGAGGCCGCGCGCCGGCGGCTCGCGGAGGCCGCCGCCAAGAACGCGCCCCCGCTGCTCAACACCACGCTCGCGGTGGTCGCGACGGACGCCGGACTCTCCAAGGCGCAGGCGCAGAAGCTGGCCGGGACGGCACACGACGGGATCGCGCGGGCCGTCCGGCCGGTGCACCTGCTCAATGACGGGGACACCGTCTTCGCGCTGGCGACGGGCGCGCGCCCGCTCGACGACCACCCGCTCGCGCTCAACGAGATCCTCGCGGCCGGCGCGGACCTGGTGACCCGAGCGATCGTGCGGGCCGTCCGGGCCGCCGTGCCGGTGGACGGGCCGGGCGGGACGTGGCCGTCGTACGGCGAGTTGTACGGGAAGCCGCACGGGGAGCCGTACGGGGAGCTGCATGGGGCGCGCTGACTTCGAGGTGTGGGGCGGCGCCGGAACCTTGCGGGTTCCTGTCGATTGTCCTGGTTCTGTCACGTGATGGTGTCCGCGGCCGTTCGGGGGAACCCCGACCGGCCCGGCGGCCCTCTTTCTCCACGCACTGGAGCGGATCACGCACATCACATGAACCTGGAGCAGCCCGTGACAAGGCCGGACATTGCAGCGCGGCGCGTACTGGGGGCCTGTGCCGCCCTGATGGTCGGCGCCCTCACCCTCACCGCCTGCGGTGGCGACGCCAACGCCGACGACAAGAGCGGCGGCGGCAAGAGCGGGGGCGGTCAGGACAGCGCCGCCAGGACGTCTGCCGCGAAGATCGCGATCTCGGCGAAGGACGGCTCGACCGGCGCGTCCATCAACACCACCGGCGTGCAGGTCAGCGGCGGCAGGCTGACCACCGTGAAGATGACCGTGGCGGGGTCGGGGCAGACGGTGGCCGGCGCCCTCTCGGCGGACGGCAGCACCTGGAAGCCGAAGGATCAGCTGGAGCGCGGCACCAAGTACGAGATATCGGCGACCGCAAAGGACGCCAAGGGGCTCACGGCGGCAGCCAACTCCATCTTCACCACGGTCAATTCGGCGAACAGCTACATCGGCACGTACACGCCGGACAACGGGACGACGGTCGGCGTGGGGATGCCGGTGTCGTTCGACTTCGACAAGGTCATCACGGACAAGAAGGCCGTGCAGTCGCACATCACGGTCACCTCCAGCAGCGGCCAGCAGGTGGTGGGGCACTGGTTCGGGGCGCAGCGGCTGGACTTCCGGCCGCAGGACTACTGGAAGGCCGGCTCCAAGGTCACCATGAGGATCGACCTGGACGGGGTCGAGGGCGCGAACGGCGTCTACGGGGTGCAGAAGAAGACGGTGACCTTCACCGTCGGACGTTCGCAGGTCTCCACGGTGGACGCGAACACGCAGACCATGACCGTGATGCGGGACGGCAAGCTCCTCAAGTCGGTACCGGTGTCCACGGGCAGCCCCGAGCACACGACGTACAACGGGCAGATGGTGATCTCCGAGAAGTTCACCCAGACCCGGATGAACAGCCAGACCGTGGGTCTCGGCGGGGAGTACGACATCCCGGACGTGCCGCACGCGATGCGGCTGACGACGTCGGGGACGTTCATCCACGGCAACTACTGGTACAGCAGGAGCAACCCGCCGTTCGGGCACACGGGCACCAGTCACGGCTGCGTGGGCATGGCGGACGTGCAGGGCGCGCAGGGCGACACGACGGCCAAGTGGTTCTACGACAACTCGCTGATCGGGGACGTCGTGATCGTGAAGAACTCGCCCGACAAGACCGTGCAGCCCGACAACGGGCTCAACGGATGGAACCTGTCGTGGAGCGAGTGGACCGCCGGAAGTGCCGTCTGACCGGCTTGTTTTGACGGATCGTCGGGCCGCGCGGGAACTTTTCGCGCGGCCCGCGCGTTTTCCCGGCGTACGTTTTCTCGGTTCCCGGACATGATGTCCGACCGAGGGGCTACGGTATGCACCCACAAGGTGACATGCAGCAACGCCGGGAGAAACCTTGAGCGTTCCGTACGAGACGGCAGCGCCCGAACCAGCCGAGTCGCCCGAGTCTCCGGAGGAGCACCTCGCGCGACTCCTCGGTCGTGCCCTTAACTCCTTCGAGCTGCCGGACGAGGCCATAAGGCAACTGGACTGCGCGCTGGCGCACGACAGTTCGCTGCACTCCGCGCACCACAGCGCGGGCCTGCACCGGGAGACGTACCGGCACACCTGGCTGCTCGCCGACGGTTCGGCGGTCACCCTGTGGGAGCTCGTGCACAACACCGTGCCCGGCGGCGACCCGCAGCACGAGGTGTACGTCGACGAGGAGGAGCTGCGGGCCGCGACCCTGCGGCTGCCGTTACCGCCGGACACCCCGGACTTCGAGCTACCCGTGCTGATGACGCTGGCGCCGGTCCCGGAGCCCCGGCACGTGTACCTGCCGGACGAGTCGGCGGACCACGCGCGCCGGCTGCTGCGCCGTGCGGAGAACGCGGACCGGCCGGGCACGGAGACGGCCCGGGTGCTGACGACGGCGTTCGCGCACCAGATCACCCAGGCGTTCGGGCGGCCGGGGCGGACCGGCCGGTCGGGCCTGAGTTTCTCGCTCTACGAGCACGCGTTCCTGCTGCGGGACGGCCAGGAGCTGTCGCTGTGGGAGGTCGAGCACACGGCGACGCCGGACGGCCGGCACATGTGCGAGGTGTACCCGACGGAGGACGCGGCCAGGGACGCGATGGAACGACGGGCGGCCCACCGGGGCTGACGCGCGACCCACCGGGGCCAGGACGCCACGGCGCCCGGGACCTCCGACCTCACGGGTCCTCAGCGGCCGCCGAGGCGGCGGACCAGACCCGCGAAGGCGTCCTGTTCCGCCGGGGTCAGTTCCACGACCTCGCGGGAGGGGCTGGGCCTGAGCGGGTGCGGGAAGCCGGGGAAGGCGCCCGCGGCACGCCGGGCGATGGCCTCGCGGCGGTTGCGGCGCAGCAGCCGCGACACGACGACCGCCCAGGCGACGGTCGCCAGGGTGAGCGCGGCCATGCCGATCAGCTGGTAGGTCGAGACGTGCTCAGGCATAGCCCCCAGTACACACCACGGTCCGGGACTTTGGCCCCGGACCGTGACGTATCTCGCAGGTGCCGTGAACAACTCACAGCGAATCAAAGGGACAAGAGGGGCGCGGGCCGCGCCGGCGCTCAGGCCGCGACCGGCTGCCTGTCCTCCTTCGCGGCGGCGGCCGTACCGGACGCGGAGCCGGCCGCCGAGGCCTGCCCGGCCGGCTTGCGCATGCCCTTCAGGACGACGACCAGGGCCGTGGTGACACAGACGCCGACGGCGATGGCGATCAGGTAGAGGAACGGGTTGCCGATCAGCGGGACCACGAAGATGCCGCCGTGCGGGGCGCGCAGGGTGGCCGCGAAGGTCATCGACAGGGCACCGGTGATCGCGCCGCCGACCATCGAGGACGGGATCACGCGCAGCGGGTCGGCCGCCGCGAACGGGATGGCGCCCTCCGAGATGAACGAGGCACCCAGGACCCAGGCGGCCTTGCCGTTCTCCCGTTCGGTCTCGGTGAAGAGCTTGCCGCGCACGGTGGTCGCGAGGGCCATCGCCAGCGGCGGGACCATACCGGCCGCCATGACCGCCGCCATGATCTTCATCGCGGAGTCACTGGGGTTGGAGACGGCGATACCGGCGGTGGCGAAGGTGTAGGCGACCTTGTTGACCGGGCCGCCGAGGTCGAAGCACATCATCAGGCCGAGCAGGGCACCGAGCAGGACGGCGTTGGAGCCGGAGAGGCCGTTCAGCCAGTCGGTCATGCCCTTCTGGGCGGAGGCGATGGGCTTGCCGACCACGACGAACATCAGGAATCCGACGATCGCCGTGGAGATCAACGGAATCACCACCACCGGCATGATGCCGCGCAGCACCGCCGGGATGTTGATCTTCTGGATGGCCATCACCACACCACCGGCGAGCAGACCGGCGACCAGGCCGCCGAGGAAGCCCGCGTTGATGGTGGAGGCGATCATGCCGCCCACGAAGCCGGGGACCAGACCCGGCCGGTCCGCCATGCCGTAGGCGATGTAGCCGGCCAGGACCGGGACCAGGAAGCCGAAGGCGACGGCGCCGATCTGGAACATCAGGGCGGCCCAGCTGTCCGTCTGGGTCCACACGAAGTGGTTCATCACGGACGGCGCCGACTTGATCTCGTAGCCGCCGATCGCGAAGCCGAGGGCGATCAGCAGACCGCCGGCCGCGACGAACGGGACCATGTAACTCACGCCGGACATCAGCCACTTGCGCAGCTTGGTGCCGTAGCCCTCGCCGGCCTCACCGGCACGCTCGACCGGCGTGCCCGGTGCGGATCCGGAGGTGACCTCGCCGCGGGCCGCCTTCGCGCGGACCTCGCCGATGAGTTCGGCGGGGCGGTTGATGCCCGCCTTCACACCGACGTCGACGGTCGCCTTGCCCGCGAAGCGCTCCTTCTCCCGGACGGGGACGTCGTGCGCGAAGATCACACCGTCCGCCGCCGCGATGACCTCGGGGTCGAGCCGGGTGAAGCCGGCCGAGCCCTGCGTCTCGACGACGAGCTCCACGCCCGCGTCGCGGCCCGCGCTCTCCAGGGACTCGGCGGCCATGTAGGTGTGGGCGATACCGGTGGGACAGGAGGTGACGGCGACGATACGGAAGGGACGCTCGGCGGAGCCGGGAGAGCCGGCGCCCGTGCCCGTGCCCGTGCGCGTGCCGGTGTCGGCCGCTGCGGGGCCGGCGGAGGCCGCCGCCGGCGCCGCAGCGGTGTCCTGGGAGGCGCCCGCGCCGCTCGCGTCGGCGCCGCTCGCAGGGGCGCCCGCGCTCACGGCGGGGCTCTCGGCCGGCTCGGCGTCCTTCGCGGGGGCGGTCGTCTCGTCGCCCCGGATCAGCGCCGCCACCGTCTCCGCGTCGCCCGCGGACCGCAGCGCGTCCGTGAACTCGCTGTCCATCAGCCGGCGGGCCAGCGAGGAGAGGATCGTGAGGTGGGCGTCGTCGGCGCCGGCCGGGGCCGCGATCAGGAAGACAAGGTCGGCGGGGCCGTCGGGGGCGCCGAAGTCGATGCCGGCGGCGCTGCGCCCGAAGGCCAGCGTCGGCTCGGTGACGTGCGCGCTGCGGCAGTGCGGGATGCCGATGCCGCCGTCGAGCCCGGTCGGCATCTGGGCCTCGCGGGCGGCCACGTCGGCGAGGAAGCCCTCCAGGTCGGTCACCCGGCCCAGGGTCACCATGCGCTCGGCGAGGGCGCGCGCCGCCGCTTCCTTGGTGTCGGCGGACAGGTCGAGATCGACCAGGTCCGCGGTGATCATGTCGCTCATCGCGGGCTCCTATGCACGCGTATCGCCCGGAGTGTGGGGTGGGCGGGGGTGGGGACGGGGGTGCCGTGGGGGGCTGGGTGGGAGACGGGGCCGGGGAAGCCCCGCCTCCCGGGGACGGCGGGGCGGCTCAGGGTGCCCCGACGGCCCGTGGGCGCGGCGAGTAACGAGGGACCTCGCCGCTCCTGGACGGGTCGTCGGCGGGCGGCGGGGCGGAGCGCGACGGTACGAGCGGTCGTGGCGGTCGTGGCGGTCGTGTCTGGGTTCATGACACCGGCTCCGTCAGTTCGCGGTCGACGGGGACCAGGTTGGTGACGGTCACCGCCGTGGGGTCCAGGTCGGCCGGGGTGGGCATCACGCTGCCGGGCAGCTGGACGGCGGCGGCGCCGTGGGCGACGGCGGAGGCGAGGGCCTTCGGGCCGCTGCCGCCGGCGATGAGGAAACCGGCGAGGGAGGAGTCGCCGGCGCCCACGTTGCTGCGGACGGCGTCCACGCGGGCGCTCGCGAACCAGGCGCCGGTGTCCTCCACGAGGAGCTGGCCGTCGGCGCCCAGGCTGGCGAGCACGGCGCGGGCGCCCATGCCCCGCAGTTCCTCGGCTGCCTTCAGGGCGTCGCCGACGGTCGCCAGGGGGCGGCCGACGGCTTCCGCGAGTTCCTCGGCGTTCGGCTTCACCACGTCCGGGCACTCGCGCAGCGCCTCGAGCAGCGCGCGCCCCGAGGTGTCCAGCGCGATCCGCGCTCCCTCGGCGTGCGCCCGGGCGACGACATCGGCGTACCAGGAGGGTGCGAGGCCGCGCGGCAGGCTGCCGCAGCAGGCGATCCAGCCGGCGTCGCGGGACTGCTCGCGCACGGTGTCGAGGAGGAGTTCCTGCTCCTCGGCGGAGAGTTCGGGACCCGGTGCGTTGATCTTGGTGAGCACCCCGTCGGACTCCGCGAGGGCGATGTTGGAGCGGGTGGCCCCGGCGACCGGGACCGGCGCGACCTCGATGCCCTGCGCGTCGAGCAGATCGGCGACCAGCGCCCCCGGCGCACCGCCCAGCGGCAGCACGGCGACCGTCCGCCATCCGGCCGCGGCGACCGCACGGGAGACGTTCACGCCCTTGCCGCCGGGGTCCATGCGGTCGCCGGTGGCGCGGTTGACCTCGCCGCGCTCCAGGGCGGGGACCTCGTAGGTGCGGTCGAGGGAGGGGTTGGGGGTGACGGTGAGGATCATGCCCGTACCGTTCGTGCTGTTCGTGGTGCTCATGCTCGTACTACTTCCGTGCCGCCGCGCTCGATGGCGGCGGCGTCCTCGGGGGTCAGTCCGGTGTCCGTGATCAGCAGGTCCACGTCGCCCAGGGCGCCGAAGCGGGCGAAGTGCTCCTGGCCGTGCTTGGCGGAGTCGGCGAGCAGCACCACCCGGCGGGCGGCGGCCACGGCGGCCCGCTTGACCGCGGCCTCGGCGAGGTCGGGGGTGGTCAGGCCCTGCTCGGCGGAGAAGCCGTTGGCGGCGACGAAGAGGACGTCCGCGCGGATCTCGCCGTACGCGCGCAGCGCCCAGGCGTCCACGGCGGCGCGCGTACGGTGCCGTACGCGCCCTCCGACGAGGTGGAGCTGGATGCCCGGGTGGTCGGCGAGGCGGGCCGCGATCGGCAGGCTGTGGGTGACGACCGTGAGGTTCGCCTCCAGCGGGATGGCCGCGGCGAGCCGGGCGACCGTCGTGCCGGCGTCAAGGATCAGGGTGCCCTCGATGGGCAGCTCCGGGACGGCGGCCTTGGCGATGCGGTCCTTCTCGTCGGCCGAGGTCGACTCGCGTTCGGCGAGGTCGGGCTCGAAGTCGAGGCGCCCGGCCGGTATGGCACCGCCGTGCACCCGGCGGACCAGGCCGGCGCGGTCGAGGGCCTTCAGGTCGCGGCGGATCGTCTCCTGCGTGACCTGGAACTCCTCGGCGAGCGACACGACGTCCACCCGGCCGCCGTCACGGGCGAGCCGGAGGATCTCCTGCTGCCGCTCCGGTGCGTACATGCCCCTGTGCCTCCGCTCCAGCGATGCGACCACTCGATACGACGTCCACTCGATGTCCGGCCGGGTCCGACTGTGTCCGACTCATGCCCGAACTTGTGGTTTCACTGGGAGGCTACGCCGGGATTTCCGGAAAGTAAACAGGTTCGGACCTCAAACGGGCATGATCGGACTTCCGGCCGTTACCGGACCCGTTGCGGTCCTGTTCCGGTCCTGCGCTCAGGACCCGCTCACGGCCCGCTCACGGCCTGCTCACGGCCTGCTCACGGCCTGCTCAGGGCGCGTGCGACGAGGGGCCCGGCACCTTGCGGTGCGGGGCCCCTCGTCGGAGGTCGGGCGGATGGTCAGTGGACGAGTTCGGCCTCCGGCTCCGCCGACTGCTCCGGTTCGTCCGCCGCGCCCGCCTCCAGGTGCTGTGCCGGGCGCTTCGGCAGGGCGAACATCAGCAGGAAGATCACGGCCAGCACGGCGGCCACCCAGAGCAGCGCGTGCTGGAAGGCGTTCGCGAAGGCCGGGCCGACCTGGGCCGGGGTCAGCCGGTCGCCGATGACACCGAAGAAGACGACCGAGACCAGGCCGAGCCCAAGCGCGTTGCCCATCTGCTGCACGGTGTTGATCAGGCCGGAGGCGGAACCGGCGTGCTCGCGCGGCACCTCCGACAGCACCGCGTCGGTCAGCGGCGCGACGATCAGGCCCATGCCCGCACCCATCACGACCAGGGGCAGCGCCATCTGCCAGGAGGCGATGGCGAGTCCGTAGCGGTGCGACTCCCAGACGTAGACCAGCACCCCGAGCGCCATCAGCAGGGCACCGGCCTGGAGCACCCCGCGGCCGAAGCGCGGGACCAGCTTCTGCACGGACATGCCGGCCGCCACCGACACCGCGATGGAGAACGGCACGCCCGTGAGCCCGGCGTGCAGCGGGGTCCAGCCGAGGCCGATCTGCATGTACAGCGTCCAGACCAGGAAGAAGACACCGAGCGCGACACCGAACACGGTCTGGACGGCGATGCCCGCGGCGAAGCTCTTCACGGTGAACAGGGACGTCTCGATGAGCGGGGAGCCGTCGGCGGCGGCCTTCCGGCGTTCGTACGCGACCAGGACGCCGAAGACGACGAGCGCGCCGGCCATCGACGCGTACCCCCACAGCGGCCAGCCCAGCTCGCGGCCGCGGGTCAGCGGGTAGAGCAGCATCAGCAGGCCGAGGGTGACCAGGGCGACGCCGACGAGGTCCAGCTTCAGGGCGCGCGGAGCCCTGGACTCGCCGATGTAGCGGCGGCCCAGGAGCAGCGCCGCGATGCCCACCGGGAGGTTGATCAGGAAGATCGGGCGCCATTCGAGTCCGAACAGGTTCCACTCGGTGAGCAGGGCTCCGAGCAGCGGGCCGGAGACCGCGCCCAGCCCGACGATCGCGCCGAACAGGCCGAACACCTTGCCGCGTTCGTGGGCGGGGAAGGTGGCGTGCACGATCGACAGGACCTGCGGGACCATCATCGCCGCCATGGCACCCTGCAGGATGCGGGCGGCGACCAGCATCCCGGGGTTGGCGGCGAAGCCGCACAGGGCCGAGGCGAGGGTGAAGCCCGCGACGCCGACGAGGAACAGCCGTTTACGGCCGTGGATGTCGCCGAGGCGGCCACCGGTGATCAGGCCGGCCGCGAAGGCGAGGGCGTAACCGGCGGTTATCCACTGGATCTGGCTGAAGGAGGCGCCGGCGTCCCGCTGGATGGAGGGGATCGCGATGTTGACGATCGTGACGTCGACGAGGTCCATGAAGGCGGCGGTCATGACGATGGCCAGGGCCAGCCAGCGGGTTCGGTCCGGCGGGGGTCCGGGGAGCGTGGAAGTCATATCGGCACCGTAGACATGCACTAGGCCAGATCCTGTCCTACTGGTACGGCATCCTCATCTGCATGACGACGGACACGCCGGCCCGGCTCCTCCAGCTGCTGTCTCTGCTCCAGACGCCCCGTGAATGGCCCGGCGGTGAGCTGGCCGGCCGGCTCGGGGTGTCCCGGCGAACCGTGCGGCGCGACATCGACCGGCTCCGGGAGCTGGGGTACCCCGTGGAGGCCAGCAAGGGGTCCGACGGCGGGTACCGGCTGGTCGCCGGGAAGGCGATGCCGCCGCTGCTCCTCGACGACGAGGAGGCGGTGGCCATCGCGGTCGGGCTGCGGGCCGGTGCCGGGCACGCCGTGGCCGGGGTGGACGAGGCGTCGGTGCGGGCGCTGGCGAAGCTGGAGCAGGTGCTGCCGGCCCGGCTGCGGCACCGGGTGTCCACGCTCCAGGCCGCGACCACCCCGCTGACCGTCGGCGACGGGGCGAGCATCGCGCCGGAGACGCTGACCGTGATGGCCTCGGCGGTCGCGGGGCGGGAGCGGCTGCGGTTCGGCTACCGGGCGGCGGACGGCAGCGAGACCCGGCGGCAGGCCGAGCCGTACCGGCTGGTGTCGACCGGGCGGCGCTGGTACCTCGTGGCGTACGACCTGGACCGCGCCGACTGGCGGACGTTCCGGGTCGACCGGGTGAGCGAGCCGTTCGCGACCGGGGCGCGGTTCACCCCGCGCGAGCTGCCGACCGGGAACGCGGCGGAGTTCCTGCGGCGGTCGATCCAACGGCAGCAGGAGACGTACGAGTTCGTGGTCGCCTTCGCGGGGTCGGTGGAGGAGGTGTCGGCCCGGCTGCCGGCGTGGCTGGGGACGCCGGTGAGCGAAGGGGACGGCGGCCGGTGTGTCGTCCGGGGGACCACCGGGGATCCGGTGGAGTGGCTGGCGGTGCGGCTGGTGATGGCGCGGTGCGAGTTCACGGTACGGGAGCCACCGGAACTGGTGACGTGCGTGAGGGAGTTGGGCGGCCGACTGACCCGTGCCGGCGAGGGGGCGTGAGCCGGGGGCGGGTTGAGGTGTCGTCAGTTCTTGCCGTCTTCCCAGTCGAACTGCCGCAGCGCCGCCAGGTTGCGCAGCGCGAGCGCGCCGGGGCCCCTCTCCCCCGACGGTGGTGCCGTGCCCGCCGCCCAGGACTGCACCGCGACCCGGACCGCCGCGCCGGCCACCGCCGCCGTGAAGCGGAGGCGGGGGCTCGGGGCGACGTCGTCCTCCGGGTTCGAGGTGCGCTCCGCCAGGATCGCGGCCAGCAGGTCCTCCGCGGACTGGCACACCTCCGCCCACACCTTCCGCAGCGCCGGGCTGGTCTCGGCCAGGTGGATCAGGGTGCGGACCCACTCCCAGGAAGCCGCCGAGACACCGGCGCCCGGGGTGAGCGTGTGGTGGACGGCGTGTTCGAGGGCGTCGGGTACGGAGAGGTCCGCCGGGGCCGACCGCACCGCCTCCACCCAGCGCCGGGCGCCCGCCGCGTAGAGCGGGGCGACGGCCTCCTCCTTGGTGGCGAAGTAGCGGTAGAACGTGCGCGGGGCGATGCCCGCGGCCTGCGCGATGTCCTCGGCGCGGGTGGCCCGCAGACCGTGCCGTACGAAGAGGCCCGCGGCGGCCCGGGCGATCTCCATCCGGGTCTCGGCCTTGCGCCGCTCCGTCAGGGAGGCGGCGGGAGGGTACTGCTCGGGGGTGGTGCCAGTGGTGCCGGTAGTGCCAGTGGTGCCGGTAGTGCCGGTAGTGCGGGGGGTGCTCACCTCGGCAGGCTATGCCGCTGTGGCAGAATCTGCCATCCGGTGGTTCACCCCGTGGTTCAGGTACGGGGTGGACCACCGTTCCGGCATGCGGGGGAGGATCAGCACCGGTGGACCCGCGGAACGCATGGAACCGGGCTCCGGCGCCCGGGGGGGATGGGCGCCAGAGCCCGGCTCTGGGAAAGTCCCGGCGCCGGGGGGGATGTTGCGTCGGGACGTGGTCTCACTGGGGGGTCGGTCAGAGGTCGTCGAGGGTCGTCGAAGAGGCGGTCGGGCAGTGACGCGATCTGCCGGAACGATTCGCCCCGGTGCAGAATGGTTGTTCCCTGCGCACGGGTCCTGAAGCGGCGGTACCGCGCCATGTTTGCGCCGTCTTTCGCCACCCGGCGTACGCGCCCAGGGTGAGTGGAACCTCGCGCGCCCCCAGGCACGCGAGCCCCACGTCCACGCGTTCCCCTCGTCTCCCCCTCACCGCCGCACGCCTTACGCCGCCGGTTCGAACCCGGTGGAACGGGCCAGCTTCTT
The DNA here is from genome assembly GCF_022343545.1 of Streptomyces arenae. Taxonomy (NCBI): domain Bacteria; kingdom Bacillati; phylum Actinomycetota; class Actinomycetes; order Kitasatosporales; family Streptomycetaceae; genus Streptomyces; species Streptomyces arenae. The sequence continues at coordinate 56,519 of NZ_JAKQYH010000087.1, read as the reverse complement.
CAACTCCAGCAGTGCGTGCTTCTCGATCTGGCGGATGCGCTCACGGGTCAGCCCGTGCTCCTTGCCGACCTCCGTCAGCGTGCGCTCCCGGCCGTCCTCGATGCCGTACCGCATCTTGATGATCGACGCCGTGCGCTGGTCCAGACGGCCGATCAGGTCGTCCAGCTCCTCGCTGCGCAGCAGGGTCAGGACGGACTGCTCGGGGCTGACCGCCGACGTGTCCTCCAGGAGGTCACCGAACTGGGTGTCGCCCTCGTCGTCCACCGACATGTTCAGCGAGACCGGGTCACGGGCCCAGTCGAGGACGTCGATGACGCGCTCCGGCGTGGAGCCGAGCTCGGCGGCGATCTCGGCGGGCTCCGGGTCGCGCCCGTTCTCCCGGTTGAACTCGCGCTGGACTCGGCGGATCCGGCCGAGCTCCTCCACCAGGTGGACGGGGAGCCGGATGGTCCGGGACTGGTCCGCGATGGAACGGGTGATCGCCTGGCGGATCCACCAGGTGGCGTACGTGGAGAACTTGAAGCCCTTGCGGTAGTCGAACTTCTCGACGGCGCGCACCAGGCCGGCGTTGCCTTCCTGGATCAGGTCGAGCAGGGGCAGACCGCTGCGCGGGTAGCGCCGGGCGACGGCCACGACCAGGCGGAGGTTGGAGCGGATGAAGATGTCCTTCGCACGCTCACCTTCGGCTACGAGCGCCTCCAGCTCCTCACGGGTGGCGTCCGACGCGGACTCCTCCTCGCCGTCGAGGACCTGCCGCGCGAACACTCCCGCTTCCACGGCCTGGGACAGCTCGACCTCCTTGGCTGCGTCGAGCAGCGGTGTGCGCGCGATCTCGTCGAGGTACATGCCGACCAGGTCACGGTCGGCGATCTCGCCGGTGTGGCTGCGGACGCCACGGGCGCGAACACTGCTTGCCGAGTCGGCCGCCTCGCCAGTGGCGGTCTTACGACGGGCGACGGCACGGGTTGCCATGCGTGCTCCCTTGCGATGGTGGGCGGGCGGGTGGTCCTGTCGGTCCTTCAGCTGCCGGGTCCTCGACTCGACGCCCTGGGGAACTCCACTCCTGGAACTCCTCGGACTCTCGCCGAGTGCCCTGCATCTGATGGAAACAACGACTGGAATCCGGACAGAATTCCCACGCTGCCCCCCGATTTTTCTGATCATGCAGTATCCTGCGCGACCACGTGAGGAGTCAGGGTGTCGTCGGAACGTACAGAGGTGCAGGTCAGGCCGGGGAACGAGGGGGACCTCGAAGCCCTCACCGAGATCTACAACCACTACATCCGTGAGACGCCCATCACATTCGACACGGTGGTCTTCACTCCGGAAGAGCGTCGTCCGTGGCTGCTCTCCCACCCGGAAGACGGCCCGTACCGCCTGATGGTTGCCGTGGCGGCGGACTCACAGGAGATTCTCGGGTACGCCACATCCAGTCCCTACCGCGTGAAACCGGCCTACGGCACCTCGGTGGAGACGACGGTGTACGTGGCCCCGGACGCCGGCCGGCGCGGTGTCGGCACGCTCCTGTACACGGCCCTCTTCGCGGCGCTCGCGCGCGAGGACCTGCACCGCGCGTACGCGGGCGTCGCGCAGCCGAACGAGGCGTCCACCCGGCTGCACGAGCGCTTCGGCTTCCGGTACGTCGGCACGTACCGCGAGGTGGGCCGCAAGTTCGGCCGCTACTGGGACGTGGCCTGGTACGAGAAGGACCTCTGACCGGACGGCTTCTGACCGGGCGGCCTCTGTCCGGGCGGCTTCCGACCGGGCGGCCTCTGTCCGGGCGTTCCCGCCCCGCTCACCCGAACTGCACGGACCGCTTCGCCATTCCCAGCCAGAACCCGTCGATCACCGACTTCTGCGCGTCCAGTTCGCCGCCCGCCTCCGCCGCGCCCATGGTGACGAAGAGCGGGGCGAAGTGCTCGGTGCGCGGGTGGGCGTAGCGGCCGGCCGGGGCCTTGTCGAGGAAGTCGAGCAGGGCGTCCCAGTCGCGGTTCTCCAGGGCGCGGTGACCCCAGTCGTCGAACTCGGAGGACCAGGTCGGCACACCGCCGCCGGTGTGGCGCAGGGCGGCGAGGTTGTGGGTGAAGAAGCCGGAGCCGACGATCAGGACGCCCTCGTCGCGCAGCGGGGCGAGCCGGCGGCCGATCTCCATCAGCCGGACCGGGTCGAGGGTGGGCATGGAGATCTGGAGGACGGGGATGTCGGCGGCCGGGAACATCTCCACCAGGGGTACGTAGGCGCCGTGGTCCAGGCCGCGGTCCGGGATGTCCTGCACGGGGGTGCCGGGGGCGCGCAGCAGCTTGCGCACGCTCTCGGCCAGCTCCGGCGCGCCGGGGGCCTCGTACCGCACCTGGTAGTAGTGCTCCGGGAAACCCCAGAAGTCGTAGACGAGCGGGACGGTCCGTACGGCGCCGAGGGCGAGCGGGGCCTCCTCCCAGTGCGCGGAGACCATCAGGATCGCCTTGGGGCGGGGCAGGCCGGCGCTCCAGGCGGCCAGTTCGCCCGGCCAGACGGGGTCGTCGGCGAGCGGCGGCGCGCCGTGGCTCAGGTAGAGGGCGGGCATGCGCTCACGGGAAGCGGCGGATCGCTCCGGGGCGGCGGCGGACATGACAGCGACTCCCTCCGGGCCTTTTCCTCGACCCGATGCAACAAGCTGTAACCAGAGCTGACTGGATGTGACGAGAGTGACGAGAGTGACGAGACGTTTTAACTCTCAAGCTTTCCGTACGACACCTTACGCCGGACTTGTTTAATCTTCAAGGAGCGGCCTCGTACAGTGGGACGCATGACTACGGCATCCGCATCCGCCACCACCCGGCAGCAGCGCTGGCTCACCGCCGACGAACAGCGCGTCTGGCGCGCGTACCTGCACGCCTCGACCCTGCTGGAGGACCATCTGGACCGTCAGCTCCAGCGGGACGCGGGGATGCCGCACATCTACTACGGACTGCTCGTCGCGCTCGCCGAGGCGCCCGACCGGCGGCTGCGGATGACCGAGCTGGCGATGAACGCGAAGATCACCCGCTCCCGGCTCTCGCACGCCGTCGCCCGCCTGGAGAAGAACGGCTGGGTACGGCGGGAGGACTGCCCCTCCGACAAGCGCGGCCAGTTCGCCGTCCTCACCGACGAGGGCGCCGAGGTGCTGCGGCGCACCGCGCCCGGCCATGTGGCCGCCGTACGGCAGGCGCTGTTCGAGCGGCTGACCCCGGAACAGCAGCAGGCCTTCGGCGAGATCATGCAGATCGTCGCCGAAGGCCTGCAGCCCTGCGATGCGGGCGCGGACCTGCCCTGGCTCCGCTGAGAGCCGGCACAGGTCCGCGTGCGGGTACCCCGCGGTGGGTCGCTCAGCGGCTTGAGCGACCCACCGGAACACGGCTCAGTGGGCGACCACCGGAACCGCCAGCTCGTCCTCCGCGCCCTCGCCGGAGGTGACCGCGGTCGTCTCGGGCTTGCCGGCGTTGACGAGGGCCACCACGACCACCGCGGCCAGCACCAGCATGCCGACGGCGACCCAGATCGCGTTGGCGTAGCCGTGCACCGCACCCTCCATCTGGACCAGCTGCTGCTGCGGCTTGGAGGTCGCGGTCGCGATGTGGTCCTTGATGTACGACGTCGTCGCGGAGGCGGCGATGGTGTTCAGCAGGGCCGTGCCGATGGCGCCGCCCACCTGCTGCGAGGTGTTGACCATCGCGGAGGCGACACCGGCGTCGCGGGGCTCGACACCGAGCGTGGCCAGGGACATGGCCGGCATGAACGCCGTACCCATGCCGAGACCGAGCAGCAGCATCGCGGGGAGGATCGTCGAGGCGTACGAGGAGCCGATCTCCATCTGCGTCATGACCAGCATGCCGGCCGCGGCGACCAGGAAGCCGGGACCCATCAGCGCCCGGGCCGGGACCCGGGTCATCAGCCGGGTGCCGATCTGGGTGGAGCCGATCATCATGCCCGCGATCATGGGCAGGAAGGCGAAGCCGGTCTTGATCGGCGAGAAGCCCTTGATGACCTGGAGGTAGTAGGTCAGGAAGAGGAAGGTGCCGAACATCGCGATGATCGCGATACCGAGCGAGAGGTAGATACCGCCGCGGTTGCGGTCGAGGACCACGCGCAGCGGCAGCAGCGGGGCCTTGACCCGGGCCTCGGTGACCACGAACGCGATCAGCAGCACCGCGGAGGCGACGAACAGGCCGACGGTGGTGGCGTCGCCCCAGCCGTCGGACTCGGCGCGGGTGAAGCCGTAGACCAGGGAGACCAGGCCGAGGGTGGAGAGCAGCACGCCAGGGATGTCCAGCGGGTTGCGGTTGCGGCCGCCCTCCGGCTCCCGGATGACGAAGTACGCGCCGAGCGCGGCGACGATGGCGAACGGGATGTTCACGAAGAACGTCCAGCGCCAGTCGAGGTACTCGGTGAGCACACCGCCGAGGATGAAGCCGACGGCGCCGCCGCCACCGGCGATCGCGCCGTAGATGCCGAACGCCTTGGCACGCTCCTTGGCGTCCGTGAACATCACGGCGAGCAGGGAGAGCGCGGCCGGGGCGAGCATGGCGCCGAAGACACCCTGGAGGGCACGGGCGCCGAACATCATGGCGCCGGAGGTCGCGGCGCCACCGAGGGCGGAGGCGGCGGCGAAGCCGGTCAGGCCTATGACGAAGGCCCGCTTGCGGCCCCACAGGTCGGCGATCCGGCCGCCGAAGAGGAGCAGACCGCCGAAGGCGAGGGCATAGGCCGTGACGACCCACTGCCGGTTGCCGTCGGAGATGCCCAGGTCGGTCTGGGCGGAGGGCAGCGCGATGTTCACGATGGTGGCGTCGAGGACGACCATCAGCTGGGCGAGCGCGATGAAGACGAGCGCTTTCCAGCGGTTGGCGTCACCGGACGGTGCCGGTGCGCCGGGAGCCTTGGCGGCTGTTTCAGACATGGGGGTACCCACTTCGTGACTTCGTGACGGAAAGTCGGGAGTTCGTGACGGAATTCGGCAGGAAGAATCGGTAATCGGCGTGCGCGACGCGTCACACACGTCGGACGTGTGAGATACGGGACCGGTCGGCGGCCCAGGACTGATCGATGGGCGGATCACCCGGTTGGTCGGTGGGTTGATCGGCCGGTTGACCGGTGGGCCGATCGGTCGGTTGATCCGTGAGTTGGTCGGTGGTTCGCGGGAGGGTCAGGACTGGCGCAGGTCCTCCATGGTCACGGCCGTGCCCGGCAGGGCGGAGCGGGCCGGGGCCCGCAGTCCGTCCAGGAGCAGCTGCAGATGGCGGTGGACGAAGCGGTCGTTGATCAGGCAGCCCGTGCCGGCCGGGGGCCGGCTGAGCTGGGCCACCGCGATCATCACGTCACCGACGCCCACGTCCGGACGGAGCTGTCCGGCCGCCTTGGCGCGGTCCATGATCTGCGCGATGAGCCGCTCACACCGCTCGCGCGCCGCTTCCAGGTCGGGGTGGTTCTTGTCGAAGGTGCTGGAGACCATCGGGCACAGCGCGCTGACCCGCTCGTCGGCGGAGGTGTGCACGAACCGCTCCAGCGCCTCGAAGGCGTCCCCGGTCTCCGCGAGCGCCAGCTCGGCCGCCTCCGACGTCCGGTCCATCACGGAGCAGACGACCTCACGGACGAGCGCGTCGCGGTCGGGGAAGTTGCGGTAGAGAGTGGCGTTGCCGACGCCGGCCCGGCGGGCGATCTCGTCGAGCGGCACATCCGGGCCGAACTCGGTGAACATCTCGCGGGCGGCGGTGACGATCCGCTCCCGGTTGCGCAGGGCGTCGGCACGGGGCCGGGGTGCCTTGCGCACGGCGGGGGTTGCGGTCGCGGTCTGCACGGCGCACTCCTGGTCTGGTAGGTCGGTAACTGCTCCGGGACTGGTCGGTACCGCTACGGGTGCCGGTGATCCGGTGTCTTCGTGATCCGGGGACCGGGTCCCCGTTTCGCTCTGACACAGGTCTAAACGGGGAGAGGGTCCCCGGTTATTTCCCCACCCTCCCTCTAATTCCTGTGACCTGAATCACACTCGCATGCCCGGGAAATCCCACGATCGGCCTCTTCAGCGCGCGTCCTCCGCCTCCTCGACACAGGGTGATCGAAAGGGTGCAGCCGGACACCGGCGGCTGCCGTGGCGCGAAAGGTCCCTGCATGCAGCCGCACCCCGGTCGCCGTACACCCGTGAGCCGCCGCACCTCCGCGTTCCGGCGCGGCCCCGCCCACCGCCGGGTTCCTTCGGGCCGGCGGATATCCGCGGGAGCCGCCATATCAGCGGGATCAGCGGGAGCCGGTGGAGCGGCAGGAGCTGGTGGAGTGGCGGGAGCCGGTGGAGCGGCGGGAGCCGGTGGAGTGGCGGGAGCGGCGGGAGCCGGTGGAGCCGCGGGAGCCGGTAGAGCGGCGGGAGCCGCGGGAACCGCGGGCGGTCGTATACGCCCCCGCCGTGCGGTCTGCCTCGCCGCTGTCACCGCGCTGATCCTCGCGGTCGGTACGTCGGCGGGCTCCGGGCACCTCACGGCGGCACCCACCCCGGCCGGCGCCGGCCCGATCGCACTGGCCCGCTCGGCCGCGTACGGCCCCTGCCTGATCAGCGGCGGCCACCACGTACAGATGACCGAGGGCATACCCACACCGGGCGGCTACTCCCGCTCGACCGGCACCGTGCACGCCCTGACCCTGATGGTCGACTTCTCCGACGCGCCCGGCCAGGGCAACGCGCTCGACCGCTACCACGAGTTCTTCCCGCAGACCCAGGAGTGGTTCCGGACCGCCTCCTACGGCAAGCTCGACTACCAGCCGGCCGCCCCGGTCGACCACTGGCTGCGGATGCCCAAGCCGTTCGCCGCGTACGGCATAGAGCGCGGCGCCCCCTTCGACCCCGGCTACCGGCAGCTGGTCCAGGACATCGTGGCGGCCGCCGACCCGGACGTGGACTTCCGGTCGTACGACCTCCTGAACGTGCTGGTCACCCCGAACGCCGGTCCGTCCGCCCTGGACACGGTGCTGTCGGTGACCTTCGCGGGCAACGCCGACGCCCCGGTCGCCGACGGCGTACCGGTCGCCAACGCCTCCTTCGTCTACTCCCGCCAGGACGACGGCTCCGGCTCCTACGCCCGCACCGGCTACCGGGTCCTGCCGCACGAGAACGGCCACGTCTTCGGCCTGCCCGACCTCTACACCCAGGAGGGCGGGGGCGCGGTGGGGCACTGGGACATCATGAGCGAGGACTGGGGGGCCGACAACGACCTGCTCGCCTGGCACAAGTGGAAGCTGGGGTGGCTGGACGCCGACCAGGTCAGCTGTGCGGCGAAGCGCGGCACCACCGACCTCACCCTCACGCCGCTGTCCCGCGCGGGCGGCCGCAAACTGGTCTTCGTCCCCGTCGACGGCCGCACCGGCTACGCCCTCGAGGTGCGCACCAAGGGCGGCAACGACGAGGAGGTCTGCCGCCCAGGCGTCCTCATCTACAAGGTCGACGCGAACGTCGACACCGGGCGCGGCCCGATCAAGGTCTACGACGCCCACCGCGACAGCGGCGGCTGCACCCGCAGCCCCAACGTCCAGGCGGAACTCTCCGACGCCCCGTTCGGCCCGGGCGAGACCCTGAAGGACCCGGGCCACGGAATCGAGATACGGGTGCTGGGCGTGGACGGGGACGGGGGGTACCGGGTGCGGGTGAGCCGGGGGTGAGAGCGGGGCGCCTGTCCCTCTCTCGCGGTCTACGGTAGGCGTGCCCTGATCGCCGTACCGGAGAACCGATGCCCGCCGCCCCCCAGCCCGCCTCCTCCCCCACCCCTGCCTCCTCTCCCGGCTCTCCCGCACCGCACGAGCCGTCAGTCGAACCAGGGACGGGGGTGTCGGTCGACCCACGGACCGGGGTGTCGGTCGACCCACGGACCGGGGTGTCGGCCGAACCACGGACCGGGGTGTCGGTCGAGCCGCCGGCCGAGGCGGTCGCGCCGTTGATCCGGGGCGTGGCGGTGCTGGAGGCGCTGACCGGGGCGGGCGGGACGCTGAGCGCGAGCGCGCTGGAACGGCGTACCGGCCTGGCCCGTTCCACGGTCGACCGGATCACCGCGACCCTTGCCCGCATGGGACACGTCCGTCTGGACGGCCGGGACGCGGTGCTCACCCCCCGCGTGATGGAACTGGGCAACGCCTACCTGGCCGCGCTCCGCCTCCCCGCGCTGCTGGACGCGCACGCCGACGCGCTCGCCGACGAACTGGACGAGTCCGTGTCCCTGGCGGTCGCCGACGGGGACGGCATCCGTTTCATCCACCAGGCGACCCGCCGCCGGGCGATGTCCGTCAGCTTCCGCATCGGCGACCTGCTGCCGGCCGAACGCACCGCGCCCGGCCCGCTGTTCGCGGCCGGTTGGACGGAGGCCGAGTGGCGGGCCTGGCGCGCACGCCGCGCCGCGGACCCCACGGACGCGGGCTTTCCGGCCGTACCGCCGAGGGGACCGGACGGTGCGGACGACTTCGCGGCACGGGCGGACCGGGCCCGCGAGGACGGCTGGGCCCTGGACGACCAGCTGATCGAACCGGGCCTGGTGGCGGTGTCGGTGCCGGTCCGCGACCCCGCCACCGGCCGCCCGGCATGCGTGGCCAGCGTGGTGAGCCACACCAGCCGCCACACGGCCGCAGACCTGCGCGACACCCTCCTCCCTCGCCTCCGCGCGGCGGTGACGGCGATGGAACGGGAACTGCGCGAGGCCCACCCCCCGGAGCCGGGCCCGCCCCCCTCGGGCCTGGCCGGCTGGACGACGGCGTCGAAGCACGAACTGGGGCGTGACTTCGTGGAGTCCCTGGCCCGGGGCCTGACGGTGCTGACCGCCTTCGGCGAGGGCCGCTCGGCCCTGACCCTCACGGACGTGGCGAAGGCGACGGGCCTGGCCCGGGCGACGGCCCGCCGGGCCCTGATCACCTACGAACACCTGGGCCTGGTGACGGCCCGGGACCGCACGTTCGTCCTCACTCCCCGGGTGCTGTCCCTGGGCTACCCCCCGCTGTCCCGCACCACCCTCTCCCGCCTGGCCGCCCCGCACCTGCGCGCCCTGGCGGACCGCCTCCACGAACCGACGGCACTGGCGATCCCTGTCCCAGGCACCACCCCCGAGGAGATCCAGTACATCGCGGTGGCGGCCACGAGCCGGGTCCTCACCGTGGACATCACCGTCGGCACCCGCCTCCCGGCAGCCCACACCGCCCTCGGCCGAGCCCTCCTCGCCCCGGACGACCCGCCCGGGTACGCCCTGGCGGACGAGGAACTGGAGTCGGGCCTGCGGTCGATCGCGGTACCGGTACGCGACCGGACGGGCCGCCCGGTCGCGGCGCTGAACGTGGCCACCCACGCGGCCCGCCGCACCCTGGAGGACTGCGTCACGGACTTCCTCCCCGCCCTGCACGCCACGGCGGCCGACATCCAGACCGACCTGCACACGGCCGCCCGCTTCACCCACGTCCCACTGTCCTGACACCTCCACACCCCACCAGCCGTATCCGGTACGCTGACGCCTACGGCCCACGGGCCACGATCCACCCCGCCTTCGTAGCTCAGGGGATAGAGCACCGCTCTCCTAAAGCGGGTGTCGCAGGTTCGAATCCTGCCGGGGGCACAACAAAATGCTAGATAATCGGACACAGCACCCGTCGGCGAAGATCGCGGACGGGTGCTTTTGTCCTAGATGGGAACGGCACGATGGGTAACGAGCAGTAACCCTTCGCCGCTACCTCATGGCTGCTTCTTGTAGCCTCATCATGATCCAAGGGGGAATTGCCAGCCCCGGCGAACTGCTCTGGGCGATGCTGAGCGGGGCGGAAGCACCTGGCTCGCGCATTTGGAGAATCCGCTGGCGAAAGCGGCGCTCACCGCTTCGATCCCCCTGGCGCACACCCGCCCGGCGTCCCGCGCCTCGGGTCCGCACGAAGCACCCGCCACGCTTCCTGGTGTGCCGACCGCGATGTGCTGTCCGGCCAACTCCTGCCTCAGGCAAAGGAGATAGGCCGGAGGGCGGGCGCCGTGGAACCAAGTGCCCTTCCTTGTAGGCATGCGAACAGATGTCCCGTCTTAAATGATCTGGTTGCGCGTCGTCCCCGTGACATGCGGCGACCAGTTCACCTGAGACGTGGAGGTGCCGGGAATCTCAGGTGATGCCGTCCGCGCCAGAAAATGCCAGATGCTGTCTCAGTCGATCTGCTCCGGCGGCGCCCAAGCCCCCATGACTCTTGACCTTGCCCAAAGGTGAAGGACGACGCTGTCTGCGGCGTCCAAGTTGGCGAGCGGGGAGCTTGTCTCTAAGCGAACCCCGACGAGAGGAGCACGCATGGATGACGATGCTCTCCTGGCAGAGCAAATGGCCTACTACGCGGCCGGCGCGGCCGAGTACGACCGGCAATACGCAGAGTACGAAGCCCTGCAGAAGTTGCTGGCTGTCGTCGATGACCTCCCGATTGGCGGGGATGTTCTGGAGTTGGCCTGCGGAACGGGCCAGTGGACCCTGAGGCTCGCCGAACGGGTACGTTCGGTGACGGCTGTCGACGCATCACCCAAAGTACTGGCCATCGCCCGTACGCGCACCGCATCCCCCACCGTCCAGTTCCGTGAAGCCGACCTGTTCGAGTGGCAGCCACCACGACGCTATGACGTCGTGTTTTTCGCCTTCTGGCTCTCCCACGTTCCCCCGACACGGTTGGCCGACTTCTGGAACACCGTGGCCACCGCGCTCGCACCGGGCGGCAAAGCGATCTTCATCGACGACGGCCCAGCGGCAGCCACCTACGAGAAAGTCCTCGCGAACCAACCGACTCCTACCGCGCTTCGCCGGCTCAACGACGGCAGCCAGTACCGCATCGTGAAGGTATTCCACGATGCCCAGACACTCACGGACGAGCTCACAGCTCAGGCATGGTCGGTCCGCATCCGGCCCATGGCCGGGAACATCATCGGCATTGCAGAACCGCCGACCGCCGCCGTTCAGTCGTGAACCTGTCGGATGTGGGCGGTGCGGCGCTTCCCGGACCCGTCCTCGTACTCCACCTGGGCGCCGGCCTCGCGCCACAGCAGGGCTGCTGCGAGTGGAGTGAACGGACTGAGCGCCTGACCCTCCTCCGCGACCGGGCTCTGCGAAGTGATCTCGTACTCCTCGACACCCGCGGAACCGCCGAAGGTCAAGCCGACCAAGCGGCCAGGGGCGACCGTCGCTCCCTCGGTTGCGCGAGGGGTAACAGAGGTTGCCCTGAGGAAGCTCTCCAGGAAAGTGGCGCGCTCCTCCAGCTGTTCACGCCTCTTTTCCCATTTTCGCCGATTATCGGCACGCACCCGATAATCGGTCGCGGTATCAAGGGCCTCTGGCTGCCCCAGGTACTCGTGTATCTGGGACAGCTCGTTCTCCACACGTTGCCGGGATGTTCTGGCCAACGCTGTCACCGGATAAACGGCAACCGAAGGAGACTCGCCATGCCGCGGATTCGGCACGGTTCTGCGCTGTCGCGCAGCGGGAGCAGAAGCTGAAGCAGTCCGGGTTGCGGCGTCCTGACTCGCAGAGGACCGCCGCCCAGACCCGATGTGTGGTTCGGCTCGTGACGACGACGCTTCCGGTCTCGCGTCGTCGTCACCATCGGCCGCCGCCGGGGCGCTGTGGCTCGTACCGACGAGGGCTACCGCACGTTCGACGGCGGCGCGCAGTCGGGCTTCGGCACCGGACCGGTCGCGGTACCAGTCGGTGCCCCAGATCCGGTGCAGTTCCCAGCCGAGTCCGCGCAGCACTCCTTCGCGCAGCCGGTCACGGTCACGGGCCGCCTTCGAGGAGTGGTACATGGCGCCATCGCACTCCACCCCCAGCGCGTACAACCCCGGCCGGTGCGGATGCCGGACGCCCAGATCGATGCGGTAGCCGGCGACGCCGACCTGAGGCTGCACGTCATAGCCCCAGCCGCGCAGCACCGCCAGTACGGATTCCTCGAACGGGCTCTCCGGCTGGGCGTCCGGGTCCACCGTCTCCTGAGAGAGCACGGATGGACCGCTCTGTGCATACTGCAGATAGCGGTGGAAGTGCCGAAAACTCTTGCTGCCGGTGTTCCCCAACTCATCCGGATCGAACGAGGCCACGACCTCCACGCGGTAGCGTGCGCGGGTCACGGCGACGTTCAGACGGCGCCACCCATCTGCCTTGTTCATGGGGCCGAAGTTCTTCGAGAACTTGCCCTGGGCGTCCCGTCCATACCCGACCGACAGGATCATGACGTCCCGTTCGTCGCCCTGCACACTCTCCAGATTCTTGACGAAGAACCCGTTCAGCCGGTCCTCGGAGAAGCATTCGTCGAGGTCGGGGCGGTTCCGGCGCGCCGCGTCCACGGCGTCCTGGATCGCGACGGCCTGTGACTGGGACAGGGCGACCACACCCAACGATCTGCCCTTGCGCGTACTGAAGTGATGGATCACCCTGCGGGCCACGTCCTCGGCCTCCCCGGGGTTGTTCCGTGCGGCTGCCCCGGAACGGTAGACGCCTTGCCTGGCGCGGTAGAAGGCGACGCCGACATCCGCGCCCTCGGCGTGAGCCCCGGGGAAGGTGGTCATCGACTCGTCGTAGAACTCCCGGTTGCTGAAGGCGATCAGGTCCTCATGGCGGCTGCGGTAGTGCCAGCGCAGCGACAAACTCTCCAACAGCCCGCTTGCCTTGCACAGATCCAGCACGGAACGGAACTGATCGGGGGACTCCTCGTCCTCACCGTCCTCGTCGTCATCGCCCGTGGAGGAGAAGAATTCGGTGGGCGGCAGCTGCTTCTGGTCGCCGGCCACGATCAGTGCGCGACCACGGTAGACACAGTTGATGGCGTCCTGCGGCAAGACTTGCGACGCCTCGTCGAAGATCACCACATCGAAGACGAGGTCTGGCGGCAGAAATCGACTGACCGTAAGGGGGCTCATCATGAAGCACGGCTTGATCAGTGGCACCGTCTCCCTGGCGGCCTCCAGGAGCTCTCGCACCGGCTTGTGCCGGCTCTTCTTCTCGCCCTCTCGTCTGAGCAACGCCGCACCGGGAGCGTCCGTGGTCCGTGGGCGGCGGGCGTCACAGGTCTGGATGACGCGCGCGCGGGCGTGGTTGGCCAGTCTCGCGTCCAGTTCCCGGAAGCCGGCCACCAAGTCATCGCGGTCCGCGGATCGGGGGGTTCCCAGTCGTGGATCACGGGACAGTTGGAGATCGGCCCAGGCGCGGAGGGCCGCACGTTCGGCCAGCGCCGGAAAGTCGGCCGGAGCAACCCCGCGGCGCACCGCCCGGTCCACCAGATCGCCCAGGTTCAGGTCGTCGAGTGCCCGGCGGCCTCTGTCGTAGGCGCGCCACTCGTCAGGGCCGCCCCGATCTCCGTCCAGGACCTCGAGCACCTTCAAGGCCGCGTCCTGGCCGCGGGAGAACGACTCACGGAGCTGCTCAGCACGTTCCGGACGGAACAGACCCGCCAATGCCTCTGCGGCCCGTGCCCATGCGGCTGCGGCGGATTCCAGTCCGGTGTCGGCTTCCGCGTGGTAGAGGATCTCGGCGGTGGACGCACTCAGGGGCACCGTTTTCTGAAGTCCGCACGCCGCACGCAGAGTGGTGATCCAGTCGAGGGCGGCGGTCAGGTCCAACACGCTCGTGCTCCGGCCCCTGTAGAGATCCCCGAGCAGTGCCCGGTCGTCTACCGCTCCGGACTGGAACTTCACCGCGGCGGCACGCGCTGCCCGTACGGCATGCACACCGGCACGTGCCGTGGAGAGAGTCCACGTACCCGGAGCCGCGACTGCTCCTCCGTTCGCGACGGCGGTCTCTTCCACCGTCCGGATCAGTCGCTCGGCCTCTTGCAGAGGTGCAACATGCGCGCGGCTCCATTTCGCAGCGGCCCGGAGGCTTCCGGATTCCAATTCGTACGACGGTCCCGGCACGGGTGGAAGCACCAGGGAGTCGCGCCATTCGGCCAGCCGAGCGGCTGCCCGTTCTGCGGTCTTCCTCGCGGCAGCACGCGGTTGTCCTCCGAAAGCTACCTCGCGCGCCAGCGCGTCCTGGTTCGTCACTCGGGGTGCGAGCCTGAGAATGTCGTCGGCTCGCGTGACAAGGGAGTCCAGGCCATCGAAGTCGGTGTCCTCGCCCCGCCACCGCGGACCGAGGACAGACGCATGGCGACTGGCCTCAGCATCCAGTGTCCGTGCCGCCTGCTGCCAAGCCACCGCGGCCGGAAGCGCGGCCACAACCGCCTTGGTGCATTTACCGCCGTCAGGAAGAAGTGACCTGACCAACCGCCGGTCGGCACGGCACGCTGCGGACAACCTCCCGGTGAAGGATCGGTACACGGTGGCAAACCGGTGCGTGACCTCTTCGAGGGAGTCTTCCTGAAGTACCCGGTCCGTGAAGATTCCTTCGGCCTTCCTCCGAGTCTCGCGCAGCCGCCTGACCGCTTCACGCAGGACCATTGCGGCGGTCCTGGCATCGGCCGCTCCCTCACGGGTGAGCCATGCCGGCAGGGGCTTGGCGTCATCGGGTTGCCCCGCAAGGACGGCGAGGTGGCCCAAGCGAAGGGCCTCGTCGCAGGATTCGGGGGCGGGCAGGCCGTACATGGCGGCAACGGCGGCCAGCGACTGGACCGCCTCGTCGAGTGCCACGGCGTCTGCCTCAAGACGGTCAGCGAGCTCACGGGCGGCGTCGGCAGTCAGCACACTGATATCGATGGCCGGGGGCAGCACAGCCGACAGAGCGGTCTCCTCGGCACTCGGAGCGGGATCCGCCTCGGCAGGCAATCGCTCCCATTCTGCGCCAAGTGTCTGTTCCGCCGACCGTTCGGCTTCGATGACCTCGTCCAGACGGCGCCGGAAGCCCGCCACCGCTGTGGTCAGGCCCTGGTGATCGGCGGTCAGCCAAGAGTGCGGCAGCGTCGGCCGAGCGCCCGCGACGTGCAGCAGCGCGGTCAACCGAGCGGTGTCACGGACTCCCTCCCAATTGAGTTCAGCGAGCAGAGCCGTGTGCGGCAGCAGCCTTGTATCGAGTTCGCTGAGAGCCTCGGTGGCGAGGTCGAGCGTCTGCAGCGGGTTACCAGCCTCTGTCAGCCCGTACCAGGAGAATGCCGCGCCTTCCAAAGCCGGGCGCCACGACCTGCTGACCTTGCGGGCCGCCACGGTCACCTGGTCGAGTCCCTCGGCCGTGAGCGCCGCCGCGTCGAAGGCCGGGTCAGCGGGCAGTGGATGAGAATTGTCCAGTAGTGAGATCCTGCCCAGGACGTCATGCAGGCTCATACCGAGCCCGGGCCGGCTCTCGTTCATCGCCGCCGCGTACCCGGAGAGTTCCTGGCGCAGTTGGCGAGCACGCTGAAGATCGGCCCGGGCACCGCCCGACAGGGTGCGGCGAGGCGCTTGCAATGCCCCGCCGAGCTCCTGCGCCACCTGCTTCCGACCCGTGTTGTTGCTGTGCAATGCCAAGACGTAGTCATCGAGCCCGACATCGCTCAGACGGTTGCGGACCACATCCAGCGCGGCTGCCTTCTCGCTGACGAACAGCACGGTACGGCCCTGCTCCAGCAAGCCCGCGATCATATTGGTGATCGTCTGACTCTTGCCGGTACCGGGCGGCCCGTCCATCACGAAACTGCGACCTTCGATCGCAGCGGCAATGCACTGGCGCTGGGAAGAGTCCGCGTCGAGCACAAGCGGGGCTTGCTCGGGCGGCTGGATCTCGTCGATGCGATCCGCGTCGGCCGGCTCGAAGGCGAAGGTCCCAGGCGAGATGCCGGAGTCTGCGCCGAGCCCAATGGCCCGCACGAGAGCACTGGCCTGCACCCGATCGGCGTTGTCGAGGAGGTCTCGATACATAACCTCCTTGCTGGAGTTGAACGTGTCCAGCACCACCCGATTGGTGACTTTCCAACCGCGCATACCCGCCACCGCACGCCGGACCTGCGCGATCAGAGCTGGAATGTCACGGTGTTCCACCTGCTCGACGCGTGGCCAGTCAACACCCAACTCGCCCATTTTGATCGCGAGGGCGGGGTTGAGAGCCGGCTCCTCATCCGTGTTGGCCTTGAGGACGTACGAGTCACCGCGTCGCCGTTCCAGTACGACCGGCACCATCACCAACGGCGAGCTGAAGCTCTTCTCAGCAGACGGGGCCGGCGTCCAGTCGAGGAAGCCCACACCGAGATGAAGCACCCACAGGCCGTAGTCGTTGTACTTCTCTCGCGCAACGAGGGCGAGGCGGCGCACATGCCGGTCCTGTTCAGCCTGTGTGGACTTGGACGTGGTGATCTTTACAGCGGGGCGGTTGCTGCCGACTCCAGCCCGGGATGCAGGGGTGTCGATCGACCTGGCCCCAGAGGCGGAACCGGCGGGGAACGCTCTGGCGAGGGGTGCCAAGCCGTCCGACGAAGCGCTCTCGTCACCGTCCTCGCGTACAGCTGCGAAGGAGCAGCCACGGGAAAGCCCTTCCAGTACGGTGGACAACCCGGGCTCGACCACATCCATGCCTGCGGACGACGAGCGGCGCTGGTAGTTGAGCAGCCGGTTACGGAAGCTCAGATCGATGAGTGAGTCCCGCCATGAGGCGAGCAACCTCTCCAGCCGAGCGCGGTCCGTGGAAGGCAGCCTGCCTTGGCGGGTCATACAGCGCAGCTCCCTCGCTGGTGAAGAGGTCGTGAAGGCAACAGACGAAATGGGTGAAGCTTAGCGGCGCATCGCAACGGCGTCAGGAGGGACGGAACTGGATGATCCTCTCTGAACCGGGGCGCTGGAGGGTGAAGAAGCAACTTTCTGACAGGCATGAGTGAGGAGGCCACGGCAGGACGGCCCTTCCACACAGCATCACCCCACTCCTGAACCGTCGCCCCTGCACCCGCACAACCCGACGGGCCCGCCGGCCCACCCACTTCCGCAACGCGTGAGGCGGTCCGCCGACACCACCGAGAGGAGCGGAGTCGGCCCGGCTTGAGAGGCGGCGTACCCCTGCTGTACTGGGCTGGGTGGCGTTGGTCTCGGCGTCGAGTGAAATCCGACCGGTGAACGGTGCGGACCAAAGGTGACCCCGATGACCACACAGTCAGGGAACGCCCAGAGTCCGGACGAGCTCGCCGACCTCCGTACGCCAAGTGCGGACCTGCTCGTGGGTGGGACCGATCTCGTACTGGTGGTAGTGGCACCCCAGGCACAGGTGCGACCAAACGGCGCGGGTCCGCCGGGCGGTCTCCTCAGGGGTGTAGCAGCGCAAGCAGAGCATCTTGGCTCGCATGGTGGCGTGGGCGAGTCCCGGTACCGCTGTGTCGAGCACCCGGTCCACGCAGATCTCCAGGGCAGTTCTCAGGGCCAGTGAGGCTCCGCGGTACCGGCCGGCGGCTGTGGCCCCGCTGAGGTCGCCGGCGAGCAGCTGGTCGGCCGTCAGCAGGAGGTCTTCGACGGATGCGGGGGAAGCGGATGCTGCGGGTACGGAGGGGGAGGATGCGGCGGAGGCACTCATCGGGCGTTCCCCTCCGGCTTGCGCACCTTCTGCACCAGAGCCTCGACGTCCTGGACGAAACGGCGCGGGTCGGTGATCTGCGCTCCTGCAGCGTGGGCTCCTCTCTGGCACTGCTTGATGAGGTATGCCGCCTGCGCTCCGTAGCGGCTTTTCACTTCCTCGGCGACGTCGCGGATTCGGGTGATGTCGCCGAACAGGGCGAGCGCCGCGACCTTGGTGAACTTCTCGGCGTCGTCGACGGCGGCGTGCAGTTCCTGCTCCGGTCCGCCGGAGAGATGGAGCTTGATCCACGCGGCTTCCAGGAAGGCGTTCTCCAGGGCGATACGGCACAGGCTGGGCAGCACATGGGTCCGGGCCGCAGGCGGCAGATCCGGGGTGTGGACGATGGCCATCGCGTCGGCGATCGCCTGCGCGACCGGGTCGGTCACTCGCTCGACCTTCACCTTCGAGGCCTTGCTCCGCTCGACCTGGAACACCGTCACCGGCAGCTCCTGGCTCGTGAACGCTCGCTGGAGCCGGGTGTCGTGGGTGAACACGACGACCTGCCGGTGCTTGCCGAGTTCGTGCAGGACCTGAGCGAGCCCGTTGACCTTGGCGGGGTCCATGGACTGCACCGGATCGTCGATGACTATGAAACCGAACGGGCTGTCGGCGGTGACGGCGCGAGGCAGGAACAGGGACAGCGCGAGGGAGTGCAGCTCGCCCTGGCTCATGACGCCCAGCGCCGAGGCGTCCTGGCCGTCGACGGAGACGTCCATGACGAGCTTGCGTACGGTGGCCTTCTCGCTGCCGCGCAGACTCACGCCGTTGAGGTCGATGTTGCTCTCCTGGCGAAGCTTTTCCCAGATGCGTTGCGACTGTTCGGCGAAGCCCTCCATGCGCCGCTCCCGCAGCTCGCTGCTCAGCGCCTTGACCCAGGCACGGGCCCGCCGGATGTCTCTCAGCCGGGGATCGCTCTCCTTCGCGGCACGGGCCCGTTGCGCCCAGCCGGCCAGGCGGGTGACGAGCCGGCGCCAGTGTTCGTCCCGCTTCTCCAGCTCCCTCGCGGCGTTCTCCCTGACAGCGGCGCAAGCGTCGGCCAGCGTGGCGGCCGCCTCATGGGCGCGCGTGACGAGCTCGCCAGGATCGCTGACCGTGCGACAGGCGGTCCAGGCGTCCCAGGGGTCGGTCAACGCGGCCGGGATCCGCTGGGGCCTGTGCACGAGGTCCTGCAGGACCCGCACCGCCGACCGCAGTGCGCTGCGTGCGTCGTCGGCGGCCTTGGCTTCCTGCCGCAGTACGGCGACCTGCGCGGCGGCACGCGCGGCCCACTCCCCGTCCAGGACGCGGTCCGTTCCGCAGACCGGGCAGGACTCCTCGTCGGAGTGCCGGTCGTTGTGGGCCAGAGCCCTGGCGAGGAGGTCGGCGCGCTGGTGAGCGTCCTCGGCGCTCGTGCCGCGCACGTCCTCGGCATCGGCGAGAGACTTGCGCAGCCCGGCCACCGCGGCGGAGACCTGTTCCATGTCGGGGCCCTGCACGGCGGCCGCGGCCCGCAGTTCGGCGAGAAGACCCTCGTCGGTGTCGGCGGGCAGTCCCGCCACCAGTGCCTCGATGGTGTCGAAGTCCGGGCTGCCCGGGGTGTCGATGGCCAGAAGGGCCTGCACCGCGCGCTCGTCGTCCTCCAACGCGTACAGGGCGTCTACGAGTTCCGGGACTTCGGCCTTCGCCGCCTTCGCCGCGTCGTCGAGTACCTTCTCCTCCGCGCGAAGCCGGCTGTCCGCCGCGCTGAGGTGTCGCAGGCCGAGGATGGTGGCGATGGCGTCGTACATCTCGGAGGGCTTGCCGCTGATCATCCGGTCGAGGTCGACGTACGACAGAAAGGGCCGGTAGTCCTCCATGGCCTGCTTCCACGCGACCTGGTCGAGAGTGACGCGTCCGTGTCCGGGCCGCCTGAACTCTGCCTGGGAGCCACCGAAGTCCCCGCCGTCCCACGTACGGGTGAGCGTGCTGCGGCCGGTGTCGCCCTCGACGGCGAGCTTGACCTCGATCTCCGGCCTGGCACCGTCCTCAAGGTGGAGGTTGCGCCAGTTGCCGCTGCGCGACGCGTGCAGCCCGTGCCAGCGCATGTTCGTGCCGGTGAACGCGGTCTCGATGCCCTCGGCGATGCTGGACTTGCCGGACCCGTTGCGGCCCACCACGAGGTTCACGCCCGGCCGGGGGCTGAGGTTCAGCCAGGTGCGGGGACCGATGCCGCGGAAACCGGTGACGGCGACCGAGGCCAGGTAGATCCGGCCGACGGAGGACGGCCCTTCGGCCTCCCCCTCGCCCAGAGCGTCCTTGAGGAGCACCTTCACCGGCTCGCTGAGGCTCGCTTCCGTGAGGCGGGCCTGCACCAGTTCGGCTACGGGCATGGACGGGATGGTCTGGGTCGGCTGGGTGGAATGGTGCGCGGTGTGCTGGGGCTGTTCCGTCTCGGTCATGAGGTGCTCCGGTGTGGGCGCGGGAAAGCATGGAAGAGCCAGAGGGCTGGGCCGAAGGCGAGGCAGGTTCACCGGATCTCCGGTCAGCAGCGGGGAAAGGCGGCCTGGGAGCGTCGGCAGTCGGTGAGGGTGGCGACGGTGACCTACAGCGTGACCAGGCGCGGGAGTTCGCTGAGCGGGACGGTGTCACGCACGGAGTGCAGGCTGAACTCGGCGAGGGGGTCGGCGGCCTCGTCCAGGGGTGCCGTGCTCGACGCGTCCACGTGACCTGCCGGTCAGCGCCAAGCGGCGCCGGTCAGGGCGCGGAGTCCGTCTTGGCGGTGTCGTTGACGTTGGTCAGACACGCCTTCATGAAGTCGTCGCGGTGGACGGTGCCGCCGGTGGGCTCTTGGGAGATCTGGGCGTACTCCTGCGAGCAGGTGCTGTCGCTCGCGGTGTAGGTCATGCTGCCGTCGTCGGCGTACACGCCGCCCGATATCAGGCCGGACGCGTAGGCGCCGAGGAGCGTCGAGCGGCCGAAGACGGGCTTGTCCACAGTCTTGGTGACCGTATGGGTGACGACCTTGGGCGGACGGGACTCGGCCTGATGGGCACGGTGGTCGGCCGCAGCCGTCTGACGGCGGGCGGCGGCGAGCGCGGAGTGGGTACTGACGTGGTCCACCGTGGCCACGGTGACGGAAAGGGCTGCCAACCCGCAGGCAGCGATGGCGATGACGTTGGCTCGGTTCACGGTTGTCCTTCAGATGATGAAAAGGAGTCGGAGGGTGAGAACCACGCGGTAGGACGTGACCGGGGGCGGCGCGGAGGTGGCGGAGCATCGCCTCGCCCCCGCGCTCGAAGGTGTGCCGACCCGCTTGGGCAGCCGGTCAGCCGACTCTCGTGTCAGTCCACTTGCCGCTGAGGAACGAGCTGCCGCCGCACCACCATCACGGCCCTGACCGAAGAGATCAGTAGTTGGCGTTGGCGATGAGGTCGCCGTCCTGGCCGTAGACGCTGACGAGCCCGTTCTTGGACTCGTAGCAGGACGTGAACGCGGAGGCGATGAGCTTCGCGTCGCCCTGGTTGTCGCTCATCAGCCCGCCGGTGAAGTCGGTGTAGACCTCGGCCGAGTCCAGGATGTCGTTCCGCTTGTCCGCGCCGGTCACCTTCGTGACGTGCTGGACGGCCTTCTTCTCCGTGGCCGTACCGGACTTGGCGACGCAGGCCCTGAACTGCTCCGCCTGCGTCTTCGTCTTCTGCGTCTTCGTCTTCTGCGTCTTCTGCGCGGTCGTCGCCTCGGGCTTGTCGGACTCGGGCGTACGGCCGGCGGCGACGGCCTTGTCCTTGGCGCCGGTGTCGGTGGAGTCGCCGTTTCCGCCGCCGGCCGCGGCGACGACGCCGATCAGAACGAAGAAGGCGACGATGCCGAGGCAGCCGAAGCCGACGATCTTCCCCGCCTTCGACTTCTTCGGCGGCTGCGGCTGGAACGGCGGAGTGCCGTAACCCTGCTGCTGCGGGCCGCCCCAACCGGGCTGGGGCTGCTGCGGGTACTGCTGCTGGCTCATGGTTCCCCCCAGGGATGTGGATGCACCTTGCGGGTGCGTGTGACGTGTGAACTGGAATGTGCGTCAGGCGGCCCGGGAGCGCCGGTAGTCGGCGAGGGCGCCGGTGGCCCACAGCGGGACCAGACGCGGGAGTTCGGTGCGCGGGACGGCGCCGCGCACGCAGCGCAGGCCGAGCTTGGCGAGGGAGTCGGCGGCCTCGTTGAGAGGGTGGCCGGCGTGGGCCTTCTCGTGGACGAAGGTCAGGTGCGGGGTGTATTCGGCGAGCAACTGCAGCTTGACCAGGCTGGGCCGGCGGCCCTGGGAGCGCAGGTGGGTGTCGTAGCCCTCCGGCATGTCCGTGCCGCCCTGCTGCCAGCTGTGCAGGTGTCTCAGTGCCTGCAGGTTGTCCACGCGGACCTCGATCGGCCGGCCGGGGTGCTCGTGGAGAACCGCTGTGAGGCCCCAGTACACGGCGCGCAGTTCGGTGACGACCACGCGGGAGTGGGGGCGCGCGAGGTACTTCGGGTAGAGGTGGGCGCGCAGACCGGCGTGGCCGGTGGTGGCGAGGTAGCCGGAGGCCACCCGGTCCGGACCGCCGACGGAGGCGTCCGTGGCGAGCACGATCGGCCCGGCGACGGCCTTGACCTTGTCGTTCACTCTCACCTGGCGGCAAGTGGACGTGGTGGGGCGGGGTGCGTGGGTGAGGGGAGAACGACGACCCATGGCAGTTGTTGCCTCCTTGTCTTCATGACGGGACAGCGGGAGAGAGGGCGGGCGGCGCGTGACGCCCACCGGGTGGGGCATGTGGGTCAGGCGCCGGCGGCGGTCGGCGGGTGGACCTGGCCGTAGACGGTGAGGAACAGCTCCAGGTCGGCGCGCTCGTCGGGTGCGGCGTGACCGGAGGCGAGGCGGGCGCGGGCCTCACGGTGAGCGCGGCGCAGGTGGCCGCTGCGCTCCGGGTGGCGCCAGAGGAGGCGGAACGCCTGCTGGTGGTCGTAGAGGTTGGTCTCGTAGGACGTGCCGGTGATGTGCCGGGCCTGGACCAGCAGGGCCCGGAAGTTCTCCCCGGCGTCGCGCTTCAGCAACTGCGCCAAGTGGCGGTGGTACACGGTCAGTTCGGGCTCGCCCGTCTCGGTCAAGCAGGTCTCTCCGCTCGTGAGGCTTCGTCTGTCGTCCCGGGGCGTGCCGCAGTGGCCGGTCCCCGGGTGATGCTTCCGCCGACCACTGCCATCCGGAAGCATCCACAGATAAGCACGTCACTGAAAGCACTGTCAAACGCGTTCACGCGCTTAGTCGATGGTGTAGTGTGTTCGCTGTACCCGACGAGAGGTGAGAACCCGTCATGACCCAGCCGTCAGCCCAGGTGACAGCCGCGGAGATCTCCCGTATCGCGGGAGTCACGCGCGCCACCGTCAGCAACTGGCGCCGCCGGCACGACGACTTCCCGGCACCGGCCGGCGGCAACGAGAGCAGCCCGCTCTACGACCTGGAAACCGTGCGCGCCTGGCTGCGCTCACGCGGCCAGACCTCCGCCGCTGCCCCGGCTGAGGAGCTGCGCACCCTGCTGCGCCTGCACCCCACGGGCGCGGGCCCGGCCGCACCGCTGTTCCCCCTGGTCCTCGCCACCTCCCGCCGCTCCCCGCACGAGCTGACCGAGCTGGTCGACCTGCCGGACGCCGACCTCGCCGCACGCGCGGACGCCGCGGTCGCCGACCTCACCGGCACGCTTCCGCAGACAGAAGCCGCCCCCTTCACAGCAGCCGACGCGGCCGTCGTGCGGGCGCTGATCCACTGCGTACGGGAGGAGGGCGCCCCGGCCGCCCTCGACGTACTCGCCGAGCGGGAACTGGAGGACAGCGCCTCCACCGGCACCTACCAGACCCCCGACCGCCTGGCCGACCTCATGGCACGCCTGCTGCCCGCGGACACGGCCCGCGTCCTGGACCCCGCGTGCGGCAGCGGCACCCTGCTCGCGGCCACCGCACGCCACGGCGCCCGCGAGCTGTACGGCCAGGACGCCCTGCCCGTGCAGGCCCAACGCAGCGCGGTACGACTGCTGCTGGCCACGCCCGACGCGACGGTGGCCGTACAGGCCGGCGACAGCCTGCGCCACGACGCCTTCCCACAGCCTCCGGTCGACGCGGTCTTGTGCAACCCGCCCTACGGCGACCGCGACTGGGGCCACGACGAGCTGGCCTACGACCCCCGCTGGGCCTACGGCGTCCCACCGCGCTCCGAGCCCGAACTCGCCTGGATCCAGCACGCCCTGGCCCACCTGCACCCCGGCGGCTACGCGGTCCTGCTGCTGCCCCCCGCCACCGCCGCCCGCGCCTCGGGCCGCCGCGTGCGCGCCGAACTGGTTCGCGGCGGCGCCCTGCGGGCCGTCGCGGCCCTGCCGCCCGGCGCGGCCGCCCCCCTGCACATCGGCCTCCAGCTCTGGATCCTCCAGGCCCCGCAGCCGGACGGCCCGGACCACGCCTCCGTGCTGTTCGTGGACGCCGGCGCCGAGCGACAGCAGGACAGGCCACGCAACCGGTCCGACAGCACGCCCGGATCGACGGGAACGCGCCGCCGCCGCGACGCCCTCGACTGGGACGAGCTGACCGACACGGTGCTGGACCACTGGACGGCCTTCCGCACCAGCCCGGAGTCCTTCTCCGACCAGCCCGGCATCGCCCGGGCCGTCCCCGTACGGGACCTGCTCGACGAGGTCGTCGACCTCACCCCGGCCCGCCAGGTCCGCGCCCTGCCCACAGACATCGACCCGGCCGAGGTGGCACGGCAGACCGACGACCACCGCAAGCAGCTGACCGAGCACGCCGGCCTCCTCGCCGAGGCCGCTCAGGGCACATGGCAGCCCACCGGCGACTCCCCACGGCAGTGGCGCACGGCCACCCTCTCCGACCTCACCCGCGGCGGCGCCCTGGAGATCCTGCGGGCGGCGGCCGACACCAGGGAGAAGACCGAGGGCGTGCGATGGAGGGCCGAGAACACCGGACGGCCGGTCCTCCACGGAACCGACATCGCGGACGGCGTACCCGCCTCTGGCACGTTCCTGGACGGAATGCCGCTGAAGTCGTCACCCGTCATCGCCGAAGGGGACATCCTGGTACGCATGTTCACGGGGGACAGCGGAAACATGGCCCGAGTGGCCGACGAACAGGACATCGGCGTACTGCTCGGCCACGACCTCTACCTCCTGCGCCCCGACCCGGCGCGCCTGGACCCCTGGTTCCTCGCGGGCTTCGTCGGCGCGCACGACAACGTCACCGGGGCATCCACTGGCAGCACCACGGTCCACCTCCAACCCGGCCGACTCCGCGTACCGTTGCTGCCCCTTCAGGAGCAGCACCGCTACGGCGAGGCCTTCCGCCGCGTCCACGAGCTACACACCGCCGCCCGCCGGGCCACCGGCCTTGCCCGCGAGTACGCGGACCTCCTGACCACCGGCCTGACGGCGGGCGCACTGCTCCCACCCGAGACCGCGTCGCCCTGACGCACTGGCACGCCTCTTCACACATCCACCACACTTGGCCGCACCCGCCCCCTCGCCCGGCGGAACGGCTCGGAAGGAACTCGGGGAACCTTGAACAGCAGCAAGCACACGGAACTGGCGAACCACGCCTGGTCCGTCGCCGACCTCCTGCGCGGCGACTACAAGCAGTCCGACTACGGCAAGGTCATCCTGCCGTTCACCGTGCTGCGCCGCCTGGAGTGCGTCCTGGAGCCCACCCGGGACAAGGTCGTCGAGACGGTGGCCCGCTTCGCCGGCCAGGACATCGACACCGACCGCTTCCTGCGGAAGGCCTCGGGCAACTCCTTCTACAACAAGAGCGAGCTCACGCTGCGGAAGATCGCGGCCGACCCGCAGAACGCGGCGAAGAACCTGCAGATCTACGTCGGCGCCTTCTCCGACAACGCCCGCGAGGTCCTCGACAAGTACGAGTTCAACCAGCAGGTCAGGAAGCTCGACGGCGCGAACCTGCTCTACCAGGTCATCGGCAAGTTCACGGACCTCGACCTGCACCCCGATGTCGTGCCCAACCACAACATGGGTTACATCTTCGAGGAGTTGATCCGCCGCTTCGCCGAGCAGTCGAACGAGACCGCGGGTGAGCACTTCACCCCGCGCGAGGTCATCAAGCTGATGGTCAACCTGCTGGTGGCGCCCGACGCGGACGCCCTCAGCCTGCCGGGTGTCGTCCGCACGGTCATGGACCCGGCCTGCGGCACGGGCGGGATGCTCAGCGCCGCCGACGACCGCATCAAGGCCCTCAATCCGGACGCGACGGTCGAGGTGTATGGGCAGGAGCTCAACCCCGAGTCCTGGGCGATCTGCCGCTCCGACCTCATGATCAAGGGCCAGGACCCGGACCACATCGCCTTCGGCAACTCCTTCTCCGACGACGGCCACGCCCGCCGCAGGTTCGACTACATCCTCGCCAACCCGCCGTTCGGCGTGGAGTGGAAGAAGGTCAAGGACGAGGTCGAGTACGAGCACAAGTCACTCGGCGACGCCGGCCGCTTCGGCGCGGGCCTGCCGCGCATCAACGACGGCTCGCTGCTTTTCCTCCAGCACATGATCTCGAAGATGAAGCCGGTGGACGTGAACGGCGGGGGCGGCTCCCGTATCGCCATCGTCTTCAACGGCTCCCCGCTGTTCACGGGCGCGGCCGAGTCCGGCGAGTCCAACATCCGCCGTTGGATCCTGGAGAATGACTGGCTGGAGGCCATCGTCGCCCTGCCGGACCAGCTCTTCTACAACACCGGTATCTCCACGTACTTCTGGATCCTCACCAACCGCAAGGACGCCAGCCACAAGGGCAAGGTCGTCCTGCTGGACGCGCGCGACCAGTGGCAGAAGATGCGCAAGTCTCTCGGCGACAAGCGCAAGGAGCTGGGTGACGGGACGAACGGCCGCCCCGACCACATCGGTGACATCACCCGGCTGTACGCGGAGGCGGTGCAGGTCGCGAAGGACCCCGAGCACCCGCTGCACGGCAAGGTCAAGGTCTTCGCCAACGAGGACTTCGGCTACCAGCGCATCACCGTGGAGCGGCCGTTGAAGCTGCGGTTCGAGGTCACGGAGGAGACCCTGGCCGCGCTGGCGGAGGCCAAGCCGGTGGCCAAGCTGGAGCAGAGCGAGGAGTTCGTCGCGACGGTGCGTACGCTGCTCGGCTCGTCCTGGACGACGAAGTCCGAGGCGTTCATCGCGCTCAAGGACGCGGTGGTCGCGGCCGGCCTGACCTGGCCGTCGGGAGCGCCGTTCGCGAAGGCGGTACGGGAGACGGTCGGGGTCCGGCACCCGGAGGGCGAGGTACAGAAGGTCAAGGGCGCGCCGGAACCGGACTCCGACCTGCGGGACTACGAGAACGTGCCGCTGGGGGAGGACGTCGAGGACTACCTGAAGCGCGAGGTGCTGCCGCACGTCCCGGACGCGTGGATCGACCACACGAAGACGAAGATCGGTTACGAGATCCCGTTCACGCGGCACTTCTACGTGTACGAACCGCCGAGGCCGCTGGCGGAGATCGACGCGGAACTGAAGTCGCTGGAGGCGGAGATTCAGGCGCTGTTGGGTGAGGTGACGGCATGAGCTTCCCCGCTCACTGGCACACTCGCCGGGCGCGGTTCGTCTTCTCGCGTCGCGACGTACGAGGCGTAGATGCACCCTTGGCCTCAGCGACAAAAGACGGTGTCAGCTTGCGTAGTGACCTTGACTACGGGGTGTGGAATCCGGATTCCAACATCACCAACTACAAGCTGGTCGAGCCAGACGACTTCGTTATCGGACTGCGAAGCTTCCAGCACGGTATTTCGCACTCTGCTGTACGGGGTCTTGTGAGCCCGGCGTACACGGTGCTGCGGTCAGCAGGCGACTTGGATCCGACGTTCTTCAAGTACTACTTCCGATCCAGTCTGCTCATTTCCCACCTGGCGAACATCACCCAGGGGATTCGACAGGGACAGGCGATTGACATTGAGGCCTTCCAGAACCTCCCGGTGCCTGTACCTGAACTGGAGGAGCAGCGCAGCATCGCCGACTTCCTCGATGCAGAGACCGCCCGCATCGACAAGCTTGTGCGCCTCAGAAGCACGCAGTCGTCGCTGATCGGGGAAAGTCTCGCCGCTGAAGCGGTCGACCTGACCGGTCGTTCCCAAATCAGACGAGATGGCGGGACGACCGAAAGTACGGTTCAACTGCGACGCGCGGCCATGTCTACGCAGACCGGCAGCACACCCGCGACTCTATACGACCTGTCAGGCGGGAGCGCGCCGGAGGCTAGTATTCCTTGGTACACGCCTGCCGCTATCGATTCCTGGATGTCCATCACAACTCCTGAGAAGGCTACTCGCCGAAACGGCGTGCCACTTTTCCCGGCTGACAGCGTGCTCATTACCGGCATTGGTGAATCCCTGGGCAAGGTTGCGTACCTGGACCACGTCGCAACCGGAAATCAGCAGCTCACAGCCATCACCCCTCAGGTTGGGGTGAGTGGAAGGTTCATGGCCTGGCAACTCTGGGCTGCCGAGCAGGAGATCCGCGAATGGGCACAGTACTCGCGTATTCGCATTATCAACAACGATTCACTCAAATCATTTCCGATCTATCTTCCATCGCGCGCCGAACAAGACACAGTGGTGCGCACGCTCGATTCCCGCATGGCACGTGTTCGGCAGATTACGGACGCGTTCCTGAGGTTTCAGAGGCTTGCGGATGAGCGCCGCCAGTCCCTCATCACCGCCGCTGTAACCGGCCAGTTCGACGTCTCCACCGCCGGCGGGCGCAACGTAACGGACGGAGTCACCGCCTAGCCATGAGCCCCATCCACACGGAGTCCGCCTTCGGTGACGCCATCGTCGCCGCCATGGTCGAGCGCGGCTGGCGCGAGGCGCGTCCGCAGGACTACCGGGCCGATCTCGGCCTGGACACTAACGAGTTGTTCACCTTCATCGGGGCGACGCAGCCCGACGAGTGGAGCGAACTGCTCACCGTCTACGGCGGCGACCCGAACGAGGCCCAGCGCGGGTTCGCCGGCCGCCTCGACCAGGCCATCGCCACCGACGGGCTCCTCGACGTGCTCCGCAACGGCGTCAAGGACCGGGGTGTCCTGCTCCGCGTCGCGTACTTCAAGCCGAACCTCGTCGCCCACGACTCCGTGCTCGACGGCTACCGGGCCAACCGCCTCACCGTCGTCCGCGAACTCGAGTACGCGACGAAGCAAGCGGACTGGGGCAACCGGCTCGACCTCACCCTCTTCCTCAATGGAATCCCGGTCGCCACGGCCGAGTTGAAGAACCCGCTGACCAAGCAAGGGGTGGAGCAGGCCAAGGAGCAGTACCGCACCGACCGCGACCCCACCGAGCTGATCTTCACGCGCCGGGTCGTCGCGAACTTCGCTGTCGACCCGGACCTGGTCTTCGTCGCCACCCAGCTCAAGGGCAAGAACACCCGCTTCCTCCCCTTCAACACCGGCTCCAACGGCCCTGGTCAGCCGGGCGGCGCCGGAAACCCCGCCCCGACCGCCTACGGCACGTACGCGACCTCGTACCTCTGGGAGCAGGTCTGGCAGCCGGACAACTGGCTGGACCTGCTCCAGCGGTTCGTACACCTGCACAAGAGCAAGTCGCCCGGCGGCGGCACGACGAAGACGATGATCTTCCCCCGGTTCCACCAGTGGGACGTGGTCAAGAAGCTCACCGCGCACGCCTCCACCCACGGCGCCGGTCACGATTACCTAGTCATGGCCTCGGCCGGCTCGGGCAAGTCGAACACCATCGGCTGGCTCGCGCACCGCCTCAGCGACCTGCACACCCCCACTGACCCGTCGGAGCTCGACGCCGAGGCCGTGGCCAAGGGGCTCAAGCCGGGCGTACCGGTCTTCGACAAGGTCATCGTCATCACCGACCGCCGCAACCTGGACGCCCAACTCCGGGAAACGGTCGGAAGTTTCGAGCAGACCGCGGGCCTCGTCGTGAAGATCGACGAGAAGCATGGGGCGAAGGGCGAGCAGCTCGCCAAGGCCCTCTCCCGTGACACCGGGAAGATCGTCACCGTCACCCTGCACTCCTTCCCGGCGCTGCTGGACTACCTCCAGCGCAACCCCACCGAGATCCAGGGCAGCCGCTTCGCGATCATCGTGGACGAGGCGCATTCCTCGCAGTCCGGCGACGCCGCCACCGCCGTACGGTCCGCTCTCCGTGACCTCGGCCTGGACTCCGACTCGGACGACGCGGGCGCGACCACGGTCAAGGCCGAGGCCGCCACCCTCGACGAGCAGCTCAAGAAGAGGGCCGAGCAGCGTTCCCGCGCTGCGAACCTCTCCTACTTCGCGTTCACCGCCACGCCGAAGGCCAAGACCCTGGAACTCTTCGGCACGCTCCAGGACATCGACGGCGAGGCGACCTACCGGCCCTTCCACACGTACTCGATGCGGCAGGCGATCGAGGAGGGCTTCATCCTCGACCCGCTGCGCAACTACGTCACGTACAACACGTACTGGAAGCTGGTGAACAAGAACCCCGACGAGAAGGAAGTCGACCCGTCGAAGGCGAACAGTCTGCTTGCCCGGTACGCGCTGACCCATGACTCGACGGTCGCCCAGCACGCCCAAGTGATCGTGGAGCACTTCGTCACCCACAGCCGGGGCCGTCTCGGCGGGCGGGCCAAGTCGATGGTCGTGACCGCGTCCCGCCAGTCCGCCGTCGACATGGCACGCGCGATCAAGAGCTACATCAAGGACCGGGACTACGACACCAAGTACCCCGACCTGGGCGTCCTCGTCGCCTTCTCCGGCTCGCTCACGATCGACGGCGAGGAGACCACCGAGCCGAAGGAGAACGGCGGGCTGTCCGAGAGCGCGCTGCCGAAGGCGTTCGCGTACACGCGTGCCGACGACAAGGCCGCGCGCGCCGGCGGGGCGGGCCAGCGCGAGTACAAGATCCTCGTCGTCGCGGAGAAGTACCAGACCGGGTTCGACCAGCCGCTGCTGACGACGATGTACGTCAACAAGACACTGACCGGCATCTCCGCCGTCCAGACCCTGTCCCGGCTGAACCGGACCGCCGAACGCAAGACCCAGGCGGACCTGGCGGTGCTGGACTTCGTCAACGAAGCCGAGGACATACAGGACTCCTTCCGCCCGTACTTCGAGGAGGCGAACACCCTCCCCTCCGACCCCAACCTGCTCTACACCGCGCAGAGCCGGGTCATGCAGGCGGGGATCCTGTCCGGGCAGGAGATGGACGAGTTCGCCGCCGCGTACTTCGCCGCCAAGGAGAAGGCGGCAGGTTCGCAGTCCAAGTGGGAGAAGCTGCACGCCGAGCTGTACCGGCTGCTCTCCCCCGCCGTCGCCCGCTTCACGCCCCTGCTCGAAAGCGAGGACGAGGACGACCAGGAGGCGGCGGAGAGCTTCCGCGCCGACCTCAACGACTACGTCAGGAAGTACGGCTTCCTCGCGCAGATCGTCCCCTACCAGGACGCCGAACTGGAGCGGCTGCACCTCTACGGCCGCTACCTCCTCAACCGGCTGCCGCGCCGCGCGGACGGCGGCGTGGACATCGGCGAGATCGACCTCAGCCACATGCGGGTGGAGAAGACCGGCCAGTACGACGTCTCCCTCACCTCCGAGGGGCCGACGACGATGCAGGGCTTCGGCGACGGCTCGGGCGGCGCGAAGGAAGCGGAGAAGTCGCTGCTCTCGCAGTTGATCGAGAAGTTCAACGAACGCTTCGGCACCGAGTTCACCGAACAGGACGTCATCCGCCCGTTCGAGGAGGCCAAGGCCGACCCGAAGGTGCGGGCGGCGGCCGTCGTCAACGACGAGGACAACTTCGGCCTCGTCTTCGACAACGTCTTCGCGGACAAGATGGCCGACCACATCGACACCATCGCGGGCATGGGCCGCCAGTACTTCGGCCCCGACAAGGGCTTCAAGTCCAGCCTGGACCGCAGCGCCCGCAAGGCCGCCTGGCGGATGATCCGCCGCGAGGAGGGCTTGGAGGACGACGTCTGATGCGTAAACCCCGGCTGGACATGCCAGCCGGGGCACCCATTGTGCTCCGTACGCCGTAGCCGTGCGGAGAAGAAAGCTGACGAGCTGGTGCGGGCCGCCGCGGCCGTTTACCACCCCTCAACTACGAGAAGCCTCTCCAGGAGTAGGCGATGGACAACAAGATTCAGCTGATCAGTGACGGTGAGGGACTGGCGGTCATCGGGAATCCGACGGATGTCGACCGCTTCCTCGTCTCGGAGGGACTGTCGTCGAAGGACCTCGGACTGCAACGGCTCAAGTCCGTCTTCGGTACCGGGGCTGTAGCCGCGCAGGCAGGTTCGGATATTGCCGCCAACTCCGGCCGCTGGGTGAAGCTGACCACGGAGTCTGCGCAGCGGGTCAAGAAGTTCGGGCTGATGGAGAGCAAGACGCCAGGCGTCAGCCATGCGATGGTGGGGAAGCCTGGCTCGATCAAGTCATGGCTCCAGATCGAGACGGGGGCCGGCTCGTTCCTGACCAACCCTGCACTTCTGGCTGGTGCTGCGGGGATCATGGCGCAGGTTGCAATGCAGCAGTCCATGGTCGAGATCACCGACTATCTCGCCACGATCGACGAGAAGGTCGACGACGTGCTGCGCGCGCAGAAGGACACTGCGTTGGCCCGCATGATCGGAGTGGGCCTCGTCATCGAGGAAACCATGACCATCCGGGAGAAGCGGGGCAGGGTCGACGAGATCATGTGGTCGAAGGTGCAGACCGCGCCGACGACGATCGCGGAAACCCAGGCGTACGCATTGCGTCAACTCGACGCACTCGCCGAGAAGATGGAGCGCAAGACCGACATCGGTGATCTCGCCACGACGGCCAAGGAAGCCGAGTCGATAGTTCGGGAATGGCTCGCTGTGCTGGCTCGCTGCTTCCAGCTGCAGGACGCGATCGCCGTCCTCGAACTCGACCGGGTGCTAGACGCGTCTCCGGAGGAACTGGACGGACATCGCCGCGGGCTGAAGGCTGCCCGGCAGGACCGGCTGGAACTCATCTCGCGGAGCACCGAGCGTCTGGTGGCCCGGATGGATGCGGCTGCCGGCACGGCCAACGCGAAGGTGCTGCTGAACCCGACCAAGTCCCCGGCTGTAGTGCAGTCGAGCAACCATGTCGCGACCAGTGTCCATGACTTCCACGGGCGGCTCGGGATCGAGTCCGGTCGCCGGTCACCGGAGGTTAGACGGTGGGTGGACGCGGTCGCGGAGGTTAGGGACAAGACGCTTGAGACGGGAGCCAAGGGCGTCGGTGCCGCCGTAAGCCTCGGCAACGAGACCCTCGACCGGGCCAGCTCGGTAACGGACAAGCTCTCCAGCAAGATCGCCGAGCGAGCGCGCCGTTGGTGGCAGGACGAGGAGAAACACAACGAGGAAGCCTGAGTGAGCGCCGACCGCCGGGACTGGCATCCGCGCCACGGCGGCCCCGGCAAAGCCGTCTGGGCGGAGTACGTCGCACCGCGACCGCTGGACGGCAGATCGACACAGCGGTCACACTTGACCGCTGACCGTGACTGTTCAACACGCACACCGGGGGCAAGGTGCCGCAGGAGG
Organism: Streptomyces arenae; assembly: GCF_022343545.1. Lineage (NCBI taxonomy): Bacteria > Bacillati > Actinomycetota > Actinomycetes > Kitasatosporales > Streptomycetaceae > Streptomyces > Streptomyces arenae. The sequence goes on along the minus strand of NZ_JAKQYH010000087.1, from coordinate 23,512 downwards.
CGATCTCCGCCCGATACGAACTCCTAGAGGAGCTCAGCCACGGCGGCATGGGTGACGTGTGGCGCGGCTACGACGCCGTGCTCGACCGGCCCATCGCCGTGAAGCTCATCCGCCAAGCGGCGGTCACCTCCCCTCAGCTGGCCGAGGAGTTCGCCAAGCGGTTCCGCCGCGAGGCCCGCATCACCGCGCGCATCCAGCACCCCGGCGTGCCGCAGGTGTACGACGCCGTGCTCGACGCCTCGTACGAGCGGCTGTTCCTCGTAATGGAGCTCGTCGACGGCGTACCGCTGCCCGCCTACCTCGACCCCGGCCGGCCGCTGCCGGTCAGCTGGGCGGTCGCCGTCGCCGCGCAGGTCGCGACCGTGCTGTCGTACGCGCATGACGTGCCGGTCATCCACCGGGACCTCAAGCCGGGCAACATCCTCGTCGCACGCGACGGCACCGTGAAGGTCCTCGACTTCGGCATCGCGGCGATCCTTCACACCGACGTCACCAAACTGACCGCCACCGGCAGCCCCATCGGCACCCACCAGTACATGTCACCCGAGCAGATCCGCGGCGGACGCATCACCCCGCAGACCGACCTGTACGCGCTGGGCTGTGTGCTGCACGAACTCCTCAGCGGTCGCCTCGCCTTCCATGCGGAGAACGAGTACCTGCTGATGTACCAGCACGTCAACGCCGCCCCCACCCCGCTGAGACAGCTGCGGCCTGACGTCCCCGAGGCGCTGGAGGAGCTGGTCCTGCACCTGCTGCGCAAGGCACCCGAGGCACGGCCGGCCGACACGCAGGAGGTGTACGCGCGGCTGCTGCCGTTCCTTCCGCCGCCGGGCCAGGAGCCTGGCACGGCCGATGTCGGACCGACCGGCGCACCCGACCCGACGGGCGTGTTCCGCCACCCCTTCGCGCCCCGCGCCCGGGCCCAGGCCCCCGCACCCGACGGTTCGACGCCGACAGCCGTCCTCCCGGGGGCCCAGCCGCCCGTACCCGCCCAGTTGCGCGAGGACATCAAGGCGGCGTACGCCCACTCCGACGCCCTGCTGGAGGAAGAGCGGTTCGCACAGGCCGCCGAGGTACTCGGCGAGGTCATCGAACCCGCGGCCCTCGCCCTCGGCTCCGAGAGCAAGCAGGTCCTGGCGCTGCGCCGACAGCGAGCGGCGATCCGCCTCCTCGGCGGCGACTACCGGGCCGCCCTGCCCGAATTCGACGCCCTCGCCGACGCGTACACCCGCATCGCCGGACCCACCGGCGAGCAGGCCCGCGCCTGCCGCGCCCAGGCGGCCCGGTGCCGCGCCGAACTCGGCCAAGTCACCGACGCGCTCGCCGCTCTCCAAGGCGTGCTGAACGTCGTACGAGCCGTCGACAGCGACGTGAGCGAGGAAGCCGTCGAACTACGGCACAACATCGGGATGCTGCTGCTCGCCCAGGGCCGGGTCCTCGAGGCCCGGCAGGTCCTCGAACCGCTCCACCAGGACATGTGCATGGTGTTCGGCCCCGACGACGAGATGACCGCCGAGATCGCCGAGGCACTCGCCGTGATCCGCCTCGGCCTCGACGGTCCGCCTTCCTGACCCGCCTTCTCCAGAAGCAGCACCGGCCAGAACCATGCTGCTCGCGACGGGTTCGAAGCCGCACCGCACCGGTAACACAGCTCCTGGCGCGCCTCATCCGCCACGATGAGCGGTGCGCACCACTTCACCGAAAGGACCAGCCGTGTCGGATGTCGCACGAGACGACAACCAGGATGACGACCTCGCGGAGGACGAATGGGGCTGGGAGGAAGAAGACGAGGACGCGCGACGCGTCCGGGACGCGGCAAAACTGGCTGACACTGATCCTGACCGCGGAATCCCCGCGCTTCTGGCCTTGATCGCAGACACCGACCTCGGCACCGTGGACAACCTCGAATACCGCGCAGACGCACTCGACCACCTGCTGAGCAAAGGCGGAAGCGCAGCGACCGCAGCATGGTGGGTCATCAATACCTCGAACCCCTGGCGTGAGATGCAGCGGGTTTCCTGGGAGTCGAACCAGTACACAGCTCCCGCGAAGCGGAAGCTGACCGAGGACGAACGACGGCAGGAACACGTTGCCGCGCTCCGGCACCTGGTCGCGTCCTCAGATCTGCAGGACGACCTCCGCTGGCCAGCCATCGGTGAGCTGATCAACGAGGAGGGGCGAGAAGGATACGAGGTCGTCAAGATCCTCGCTCCTGACATCAACATCGCGAACCTCGCCACCGGAACTGACGACGCGGACGATGAGCACGCCTACAGCATCGCCCGCTGGGTCGCAGCCGACCAGGATCAGCCGGCCGAGGTGCGCGTGGAAGCGGCAGCGTGGCTACTCGATGAGGACGCATGGTCCGCTGACGACGCGGTGGCGGACGCGCTACGAGATGTGCCCGTCGGCGCTTACGGACGCAGGAAGCTGCTCGCCAGGCTGCTGGAGATGGAGAACGCACACCTGGAAGTGACCGACCCGTCCGCTTTCGAGTGGCAGCAGGAGAAGGACCGCACCGACCATGTTCCCGGTGTTGTCCGCCTTGCCGTGCAGGAAGCGGAACGCAACTACCCTGCCGGACCGCTGGACGGCCTGCTTCAGTCCTGGGTCGATGCCGCGCTTCGCGACCAGTGGGAAAGTGGGTGGCCGTACGCCCGCCGGGTAGCGGACGACGCTGTCGAACAACTGGTGGACATCGCGTTCCGCCACCAGGAGCTGCGCAAGCGACTGGCCGCAGACCTCTCCGCGGCAGGCCCCGACGCAGACTGGCATCCGCTACTGATACGCGGAGTTGATCCCCGGCCGAAGCAGGAGAGTCTCTTCCGCTCCACGGCAGAGGATGGATACTTTGCCTTCAAAACAACGCCTGAGAGCCAGTTTGCACTGTGCAGGTCCGCTGGAGACACTCCCGACCTCATTGACTGGGAGCTGACGGTCCTACAGAACAGTGTCGCGTCAGCGACGTGCTTCTCCGGGCGCCTGCTCGTCCAAGACAAGCAGACGTTCATACACTTCCCCGACGACCTGAACGCGCACCCCCACTGGTCCGCAGAGCTCATCGCCGGCTTGTCCGCCATCTCCCGAGCAGAGCTTCCCGAATAAGCGTGCAGCCCACACGGCACGTGAGCCCCGCAGGCTGCTGTCCCTGACTCCTTAAAGATCCCACTCGTCGGCCAGCAGCCCCAGGAGCCGCTGCTGCCGCTTCCGCAGCAGTTCCGGCTTCCACTCCTGATGATGCAGCACCTGGCTGGTCAGGGCGAACGTGGACACGCCGTGCCTGCCAGTGAAGTACTTGGCCTTCTTTTCGGAGAAGTCGTAGTTTTGGGCATAGGCATTCTTCGTCCGGTTGAGGAGCACGAGGTTGCCCAGCCGGTGCGTCCACTGACTGCGCTGCTCGTCGGTGAAGTTCCGCAGCCACTGCGATCCCTGTTTTGGGTTCTGCGGCAGCACGTGCTCGACGGTGATCAGCGTGTGGTCGTACGAGACTCCGGGCTTCCCGGCCAGCATCTCGTCCAGGCGCAGCAGGACGTACTTACGGGTCTTGGTGACAAGGTATATGTCGCCGTCCAGGCGCGCGAGCGTCTCGGTCTTCTCCGTGTCCGTCAGGGCGAAGGACGTCGCGCCCATGCCCTTGCCGGCGTTGAGTTCGCGCAGAAGGTCCGCGTAACGCGTGACGCGGGGAGTGGTGTAGACGCGGCGGATGAACATGCTGGCCGCCAGCCGCTCCAGTGCGCCGAAAAATCTGTCGAGCCAGGCTGGGTCGTCACCATGGTTACGCAGCGCCCACAGGGCCGCGGGTCGCCAGTCGTTGTTGTCGATCTGCTGGAGGCGTTTAAACCAGGCATTGACCTGCTCCGCTCCAGAGACCGCCGCGTAGCTGGCGTCACGGATCTGCACGTAGGCGTCCGCGTATGGCACGACGACATCGTTGACGAACGACTCGGCTTTGCCGGGCAGGTAGTGGCTGAGCACCTGCTCGGGAAACTCTTTGAGCAGTTCCCGCTCCGCCCGCTTCATGGCGAACACCATGCGCAGGTGAAGGAAGAGATCGGCGAAGTCATCTCGCCCCAGAGCCTCCTCGGCGTCTTCCCACTTGCGTGCGCACTCCTCCGAGGCCTTTTCGTCCAGAGCACCGATGATGTGCGACTTGAAAATGTCCGTAGGCGAGAGGTCCATGCCGCGGGAATTCATCACGCTGAAGATGCGGTGCGCGCTGTCCAGGTCAGGGGTGCTGACGACGACCAGGAAGGTGCGATCACCAAGCATCTGCACGAGATCCAGCCGTCGATCCTCCGACCAGTCGGTGAGAATCGCGTGCAGCGCCCTGGCGTTGCGTAGAACGGCCTTCTGTGCGTCCGTCGGCAGCGTCTCTTCCTTCAGGGTCCGCAGTGCCTCGGTGGCTCCCTTCGTCTGGACGTACTTCTGGAAGAAGCCGGCGTCGCGGAATCGCAGGGTGAGCCTGGGCTTGGGATCGAGCCGGCGGACCTTGTTGCCGGGCTCCGTGACCAGTCTGTCGAGATCGCTGCGGAGGTCGGGGTCCTCCGCCAGGTCGCGAAGGAGGGCGAGCAGGATGGTCAGGGTGGTGAGGCGCTGCTGGCCGTCGATGACCTCAGCGGGCGCGTTGCCCTTGGCCTTGACGAGGACGATGGAGCCGAGGAAGTACGGCTCGTCCGTCCCCCTGTCCAGCGACTCCTCCAAGTCAGTGAGCAGCTGGACGGCCTGCTCGACGTCCCAGGCATAGGGCCGCTGGTAGTCGGGAATCCGGAAGTCGTAGTCGCTGCTGAAGACCTTGTGCAGGGAGACTTCCTGCGCCTCTAGTTGCTGCATCCCCCAAGGATGTACGGGCCACTGACACCGTGTCCCAAGAATCCCGCAAGCCAAATGATGCTGGCGGGTCCTGTCCTGGGCACAGTGCCGTCACGGACACCGCAAGGGCTGAGGCTCGGCTGCCTCACCGTCACACGAGTGCGACTCGTCAGCCGGTCCGAGATTCGCCCAAGCCCCCCGGCCTGCAGATCAGCTCGAGCCGCTCAGCCTCAGGGCCCACAGGCGGCGTGACCGTGCAGACAGTCGGAGACCCCGGCACCCCGCTATGTGGAACCTCTGTCGCCCCAAGGCTTGTGCGGTACTCAGGGCTTCGACGGCCGCGGCTGAGCTCGGCTGTCTCCCCCTCCCGCTTCCCTTTCCACGGCCCCACAGGGCCCTCATGGGAACGTCATGGGAACGGAAGGCCGAGTAAAGGCAGGGAACGATCACGCAAGGACAGAAGGCCGCACCTCGCTGACCAGAAGGAACGGAGAACCCAGGGAAAGGTCGTCACAGACAGGGCACGCTATAGGATCTCTCCTAAAGCGGGTGTCGCAGGTTCGAATCCTGCCGGGGGCACAGAACAAGGGGCCAGCTCAGGAGGTTTTCCTCCCACCCTTCGGCGTTTCAGGGGTCGTGCCACACGCGTGCCACTACGGGCCTACGGGGTCCTTATCGGAAGAGCCAGAGGCCGCTCCCCCACCGCCCCGGATCATGGTGCCGAGCCGTCGGCGATGGCCCGGTCACGGTCGCTGGTCATGTGCTGGTAGATCAGCGCTGCCCGCGAGCTGCTGTGCCCCATGCGGGTCATCAGCTCCCGCGTGCTGGCCCCGGCCGTCGAGGCCAGCGTGTTACCCGTGTGCCGAAGATCGTGGAAGTGCAGCTCGGCCGTGACGCCCGCAGCCTTCCGCGCCTTCACCCACCAGCAGCTTGCCGCGCCCGCTCCCCAGGCGGGCAGTCATCACGTCGGCCACCGTTCCGGCGCCGAAGGTGGGCTGGATGTGCAGCCGCATCACCGACTCGTTCCGCTCACGGGTGCGGTCGGCGAGCTTGCGGTCCCGTAGCCATGCGATGGCGTACTCAGCGAAATTCACCGATCCGGCTTCGGAATCCGACCACTGCCCGCGCGTGATGTCCGACTCGATGTGCGTCAGGGCGACCTGAGCATCGGTCTTGGTCGCGTACGTCTTCTCAGCCGGACGCAGTTGCCCCGTCTCCGGGTCCCGGTAGCGGACCTGCCAACGGCCGGACGGAAGCTGCCTGACCGAACCGAACTCCCTACGTCCGCCCTTTTTGTTGGCCATCAGGCAGCCCTCCGCAGGGAGCTGCGCCGGTGGCCGATCGGCTGCACCGTGTTGGCGTCGATGAAGGCGTTCAACGTGTTTTGGGGGATGTGGACGTGTCGTCCGACTTTGACGAACACTATGCGCCGCTCGGCGATCAGGCGGCGCGGGAAGCGTTCCGTGGTTCCGAGGAGTTCGGCCACCTGCACCACGGTCAGGTAGCGGTCAGCCATGGGTGGGTTCTCCTTCCGTTCCGGGTGCGGGTTCGAGGGACGCGGCCAGCCAGGCTTCGGCGTCGGACAGGCCGGTGCCGGCGAAGACCCAGTGCGCGAGGACGTAAGTCGTCTCGGTCTCCGAGCCGTTGGCTGCTGCCGCTTGGACTCGGCACCATTCGGCGCGGGCATCGCGAAGGGCGCCCAGGGTGGTGGAGTAGCGGCGGGACTTGGTGGAGAAGTGGCCGCGGAAGCCAAGCATGTGGGCCCAGGCGCGCAGGCGGAGGTGTTCGAGGTCCTTGCGGGCGCCGAGAGTCCAGGCCGTTCGGATGAGGCGGCGGGCGTGCTCGCTGATGTCGAGCTGAGCGAGTTCGGCGGCGAACTTCAGCCGGCGGTCGAGAGCTCCCGTGGCGGTCTCGGCGCCCTTGGTGGCGTACTTGGCGATGTAGGCGGCGACGGCCCGCTCGGTCAGCTCCTGGCCGCCGTCGAAGTCGGCCGAGCGGATGGTGCGAACGTCGAGCTGTCGGCCGAAGGCGAAGGTGTGCGTACGGCCGTCGATGACGGGGCCGTCGACGCGGACCTTGGCAGCGGCGGCCTCGATGGCGTCCGTGAGCAGTTCGGCGGTCGCCCAGGCCGGGGGCGGAGTGTCGCCGCCGCCGGGGCCGTCGAGGCGGATCACGGCGTGGAAGTGGACGGCTCCGCGCTTCTGGTACTCGGCGACCTTGGCGAAGGACACGCGGGCGTGCTCGCGGAGGCGTCGCTGCGAGAGGCCCGCGCGCTTGGCGACCTCCCGGCGGAGGTAGGTCGAGAAGCGCCGCCAGAGCGCACCTGCGTGTGCGTTCCAGAGCACGGCTGCCTCGTAGTCGTAGGTGTCCGGGTCGAGTGGGGTGCCAAGGGCGTCGTCGTCTGGGTCGTGGTGGGTGCCGCAGCGGCAGGGGCGGCCATCGGTGCGGCGGTTGTGGACTAGGCCGAAGCCGGGAGCGGTGAAGGTGGCGAAGACGCGAGGGTGGGCGGCGACGCGTTCCGGGGCCCTTGCCGCCGCGCAGACCGGCGGTGATCAGATGGAAGGTGTCGCGGCGGTAGACCTCTGCGCAGGCTGGGCAGCGAGTGGTGCGGCGGTTGTTGCAGCGGACGAGGAGGGGCCGGCCGGGAGGGCGGTCGAGTCGAGGTGGTGGAGGACGCGGCCGATCTCGCCGGTCGTGGTGTCGATGTCGTACTCGGTGCGGTGGCCGTCGAGGCGGATCGGGTTGGTGCAGCCGCCGAGCCCGGAGAGCTGCCGGAGGATACCGGGCAAGGTGCCGTGTTCAGCTGGCCTTGCGAGTTCCGGGAGCGGGGGCGAGGTGGTGCGGGTGAAGATGGCGGTCTCCTTCTGACTGGGCTCGGTCAGGAATGATGGCCCGAAACCACACCCGAACCGCCTGCCCAACCCGCTATCGAGGCACCCGCCCCAACACCCAACCGTGCCTGTCCCGTCCGCCCTGGTCACCCATGCCCGCAAGATCGCCGCCGAACATCACGCCCGTACCGGCGCGCCGATCGACACCCCGACCCCCCGCGCCCGCCTCGGCGTCCCGGTCCCCATGGCCCAAGTCATCGCCGCCCAGCTCTGAAGGCGTGCCCTGTCCGAAGGCTTTACCGCTTCCGCAGCACTCGCCGCGTTCCGACAACGGCCGAAATGATCAGCACCTCAAGGCAGCACATGGTGATCACGGTGCCCCAGGACTCGCCCACCCACCACCTTCCCCCAACACACGCGAGCCCAAGTACCAACGCGGCCGAACCGAAGGCGGCCAGCCGCCGCGCCCCTTGTGTCATGCCACCTGTCTACACACCCACGCCCGCCTCGGACGAGCGATCAACGAAAAGGAGACCACCGTGACCGCCAACCGCCGCTTCCGCAACGTCACCCGCATCGGCCGCGTCCAGGTCCCCACCGCCTACGACGACCGGGGCCGCGAGAAGCACACCGCCGCCTGCACCGCCCCGCGCTGCGGCCTCTCCGCCGACTACGACAGCCGAGCCGCCGCCGAACTGTTCAACGCCGTTCCAGGCGTTGTCTGTGCTCTGTCACCGCAAGTGGACTGGACGGTCTGGTAACATACGGGCGTATGTCTCCCCGTAAACGCGACCCGGAAATCCGGGAACGGATCCTCGACGTGGTGTCCCGGCTGTTCGACGGGTATGGCGTGCACGCGGTGGGGATGCAGCAGATCATCGACGAGGTCGGTTGCGGCAAAGCCATGCTGTACCGCGAGTTCGCCACCAAGGACGACCTGGTCGTGGCCTATCTGGAGCGGTACACGCGCACCTTCGCCCGGGTCCGGGAGCTTGCCGCCGAGCAGCGGCCCGACGACCCCGCCGGTCAGTTGATCATGATTGTCAGCTGGACCGCCGAACAGGTCATGACCCCGGGGTACCGCGGCTGCCCGGTCCACAACACCCACGCCGAGTTCCCGGACGAGCACCACCCGGCGCACGCCCTGTCCGTCGCCTACTACGACCAGATCCACGGCGGCCTGATCGACCTGGCCAGACAAGCAGGCGCCGCCGACCCGCGCGGGCTGGCGGACCGGCTGATGCTGATCATCGACGGGCTGAGCGTCAGCGGCGCCGCCCGTGGCCGCGAGGGCGCGGCGCCCGCAGGCGTGGCGTTCGCCGAAGAAGTGATCCGACAGGCCCTGCCTGTCAAGGCAATGGTGCAACCTCAGGTGCTGGCGGCTCAGTAGCGCACCGCGCCGGAGCGTCCCTGAACGGCGACAGCAACGTGATCGCCCGGGTGCAAGTGACGCGGCGCATGCAAGCGTCGGCCTGCGAGCAGGAACCCGGGCGATGGCTACCGCAGTCGGCTTGCTTCGGCGAGCAGTTCGGCCTGGCGGAACCAGTCACCGGCGGTGAACATCACCACCACCCGCTGGGCACCTCGGGCAGCGATGTCGGACAGGTGCTCCGCGATCAGGGCGGGCTCGCCTGTGACCACGGTGGCGTCGGCCTCATCGGCCGGAATGCCGGGGAGCGAGAGGTCGCCCTGGATGGCCACTCTGGCCATCGTGGTGATGGCCGGCACCGGGCGCCCGTTCACCGCGGCCAGCTCTTCCAGCCGTGCCCTCGCACCGGGGAGCCGGTCGGGCGGGTCGAGCGTGTACCACCCGTCACCGACGGAGGCGGCCCGCCGCAGCGCGGCATCCGACATCCCGCCGACGATGACAGGCGGCACGGTGGCGGGCGGGCTGAGCTGGATCGGCGTCGCCTCCGCCCCCAGACGAACGGGGTTGCCGGCGATGAGGTCGGGCAACAGGCGCAGCGACTCGTCGGTCAGCCGGCCACGGTCTCGCTGGGACACGCCCGCGGCGGCCCACGACTGGTGGTGGTAGTCGTTTCCGGCCCCGACCCCCAGCAGCATCCGGTCACCGGAGATGTGCTGAATCGAAGCGACCTGCTTCGCCACCCAGACGGGTTGCCGCAGCGGAAGGATGAGTACGCCCACGCCGAGCCTCACCCGCTCGGTCACAGCGGCCGCGGCTGTCAGCGAGGTCAGACTGTCCAGCAACGGCAGGCCGCTCCCGACGATGAGCTGGTCGCCCGTCCACACGGACTCGAACCCGAGCTCCTCGGCGCACCGAGCCGCCGCGACCAGCTTCCCGGGCGCTTCCCCTGGGGCCGGTGAGGCCGGGAGCATCACCCCGATGTCGATATCAGTCATGGTCGTCCTCAATTCGTCTACGCCCCGCTGATCGCGGCGCGGCTCGTACGGGGAACTGCACACCCGAGGACCCCATGGCCGGACGTCGCCGCGTGCTGCGGCATGGCGTCCGCTGCGGCCCTCGTCCTCAGCCGGGACCTTCGGCTTCATGTCGCCTGAGCCACCGGTGCCGGCCGGGAGGAACGTTCAGGAGCGGGGAACCAGTGCGTGCCGGATCACTTCCTCGGCGAACGCCACGCCCGCGGGCGCCGCACCCTCACCGCCGCGCACGGCGCCGCTGACGTTCAGTCCGTCGAGGATCAGCATCAGCCGGTCGGCCAGCGAGTCCGGGTCCGGGGCGCCCGCCTGCCTGGCCAGGTCCAGCAGCCCGGCGCGTACCCGGTCGTAGTAGGCAACGGAGATCCTGTGTGCGGGATGGTCCTCGGCCGGGAACTCGGCGTGGGTGTTGCGGACCGGGCAGCCGCGGAAGCCCGGCACCCTACCCATGTCGACGGTCAGACCGATGATCGTGACCAGCTGGCCGACGGGATCGTCGGGCCGTTGCTCGGCCACCTGCTCCAGGGTGCGGTCCCACGCGCTGATGTACCGCTCCAGGTAGGCCGCGACCAGGTCGGCCTTCGTGGGGAACTCGCGGTACAGCATGGCTTTTCCGCAGCCCAGGCCGTCGGTGATCTGCTGCATCCCGACCGCGCGGATGCCGTGCGCGTCGAACAGGCGGGAGGCGGTGTCGAGGATCCGTTCCCGGACCTCCGGATCACGTTTGCGAGGCGACATGCCCACAGACCCTACCAGACCGAACGGTCCGAATCGTCGGTTGACAAGCCCGGATCTACGCGCCTACTTTTCAGACCGATCGGTCTGTGGACTGATCGGTCTGAAACTGATACCGCCAAGGAGATCCCATGGACATGCAGCTCGCCGGCAAGACCGCCGTCGTCACCGGGGGAAGCAAGGGCATAGGTCTGGAGGTGGTCCGCCTCTTGCTCGCCGAGGGTGTGCGCGTGGTCAGCGGCTCGCGCACCGTCACACCGGAGCTCAAGGAGACGGGCGCGGTGGCCGTCACGGCGGACCTGTCCACACCGGACGGTCCCGCGCACCTGATCAACGCGGCCGTCCAGGAACTGGGAGGCATCGACATCCTGGTCAACAACGTGGGCGTCGGTGACTCCCGGGACCTGGCCAACGACGCGATGCTGACTCTGGCCGAGCTCTCGGAGGCGCAGTGGGAGCACTCGTTCAACCTGCACTTTTACAGCGCGTTGCGGGCCATCAAGGCCGCGCTGCCCACGCTGAGCGACCGCCGTGGTGTGGTCGTCAACGTCTCTTCGATCGCCGCCCGGGATCTGTCCGCCGGCCCGGTCAACTACGCCGCGGCCAAGGGTGCCCTGAACGCCCTCACCAAGGCGGTCGCCGCCCAGTTCGGCGGTCAGGGCGTACGGGCCGTCACCGTCTCCCCCGGTCCGGTCAGCACGGGCGTGTGGACCGACCCGGACGGTTTCATGGGCACGCTCGCCAAAGCCCAGGGCACCACTGTGGAGGCGTTGCAGGCCGAGTCGCTGGCGTCCCTGGGAGCCTCCACCGGGCGCGTGTCGACCCCGGAGGAGGTCGCACGGCTGATCGTGTTCGCCGCGTCTCCCAACAACATCACGGGCCAGGACCTCGTGGTCGACGGCGGAGTCCTCAAGACGCTCTGACGGCTCCGACAGGCCCGGCGGGATTGGCATGGCCCTGTGATCAGTCGGGACAGCGACAGCGCGCGCCCTGCGTGTTACTCGGGTACGACCACGGTCTTGATCACCTTTTCCGAGAACTCCAGCATTTCCGGAGTGAAGCGGTCGGCGGTCCACAGCTCCGGGGCGTGGCCGGGCAGGGGCTCGTCGCCGTACCTGAGGAAGAACTCCTCCGGGCCACCGGGAGTGTTCAGGAAAGCCATCTTGACGTCCGTGGTGGTCAGGTTCCTGAAACGGTGCCGGACACCGCGCGGCACGAAGACGAAGTCACCGGTCGACGCCGTGAAGGTCTTTTCGCCGCTCAGAAACTCCAGTTCACCGTCGAGAAGGAAGAACGACTCGTCGTTCTCCAGGTGTATGTGGGCGACCGGCCCGTTTCCCGGAGGCACGGTCGCGACGACGAAGCCCAGCGACCCGTTCGACTGCTCGCCGGTGAGTTTGATGCTGTACTCGTCACCGGAGACCCACTTCACCACGCCGCCGGACGCGGGCACGTGGACCGCGCCGTTCCCGGGCTCGCTCGAGTTCGTCGTCGACAAGGGAGACACCTTTCCTCATAGCTATCCAACTGCCGGGCGGTCCAAGGGACTCACGTCAGACCGATCGGTCCATGGACTGAACGGTCCGGAAGGTAGTCGCGTGAGGCACGTCATGTCAATCACCCCCTCGGACCAATCGGTCTGATATGGTTCATGCGGGTATACGCCCGGCAAGCGTGCTCTGGACTTCCGGAGCCGGCCCTCGACCGGTCTGCTGATCGACGGCTTTGGGGTGGTGCGGGTGCCTGCCGCTCGTCGCTTGCGTGGATGACACGACGGGGTCGGGGCCATCAGTGGATTGCCGTGGTTGCTACGGAGCCACGCACGACGTGCGGGCTCTGTGCCGGCGCAGGAGGGACTTCGGAGGGTGATCAGTACCTCTGCCCGTCTGCTGCGGCTGGTCTCGCTGCTGTCCGCACGGCCGTCGTGGACCAGTCGCGAGCTGGCCGCACGGATGGAGGTCGCCGAGCGCACCGTCCGCCGGGACATCGCGAGGCTGCGGGAGCTGGGCTACGGCGTCGAGTCCGAGCCCGGACCGTGGGGCGGCTACCGGCTGGGCGGCGGCACCCGGGTGCCGCCGCTGATCCTCGACGACGAGGAGGCACTCGCCGTGGCCGTCGCCCTGCGCGAGGCCGCGCTCAGCGGCATCCTCGGCAGCGACGAGGCCTCGCTGTCCGCGCTGCTGAAACTGCGCCAGGGACTGCCCACGCGCGTCGCGAACCGGATCGGCGAACTGGACGCCGCGCTCGTGCACACCCCCAGGCACGACGAACGGCAGATCGAGCCGGGCGTACTGCTGGAACTGGCCACCTTGTGCCACCGGAGCGAGCGCACCCGCCTGTCGTACCGGGACCGGGAAGGAAACGCCACCGTCCGGGACGTCGACCCGTACCGGCTCGTGCGCGCCGGGCGCCGCTGGTACTTCGTCGCCCGGGACGTGGCGCGGGACGAGTGGCGGACCTTCCGGGCCGACCGGGTGGCGCAAGTACAGCCGACGGGGCAGGTGGTGGAACTCGTCGACCCGCCCGACCCGGCGCACCTCGTCTCGCGAGGCATCGCCGCCGGCACGTACCCGCTCTATACGACGGTCCGCCTCCCGCTGCCCCTGGACCAGGCGCTGCGGCTGATCCCGCCCACGGTCGGCACCCACCACCCGGACGGCCCCGAGGACACCATCGTCGAGATCGGCGGCCCCGACGCCGACAAGCTCGCCAAGTACCTGCTCAGCCTGGGCACCCCGCTGCGGGTACTGTCCCCGGACGGCGTACGGCAGGCCCTGCTGCACCGCACCCGAGAAGTGTTCGAGGGCAACGGAGGCCGTATGCCCTCGTAGGCCTTCCGGCAGCCTTCCAGCAGTCGGCAGGCGTCGTGGCCGCCGATGACCAGTCCGGACTCGGCCGCGTGAGGTTCTTCGTCCACCCGGCCGTTACCGCGGCCGTTCACCGAAGGGCTCCGCCCGGGTGAACGGCCGCGGTCGTCGCTGACACGGTCCGCAGTCGGTTCGGCCGTCAGCGCAGGACCAAGAACGTGTCACGCCGACGGGCGCTGCCCCGTCCAGACGGCAGTGAGGCGCTCGAGTTCCACTTCGGCCTGGCGCAGGCCGAGGTCGTAGGCCTCGGGCGCGGCTTGGGGGTCCATCGCGTTGACCATCCGGCCCTCCTCCTTGCGGCCCATCGGCTCGACCGTGGCGAGCCACCTGGTCTTGCCGACGGCGGCGAGTTCGCGGTCGGCGTTCTTGCCCATCGCCGGGGGCATGCCCGGCACTTCGACGCCCAGGGGGACGGAGGAGATGGCGATCATACGGTCGGTCTCCGGTGCCGCGGCCGGGTTGAGGTGGTTGGCGAGCCCGCCGTCGATGTAGCGGCGTCCCTTGAGGGTGACGGTCGGGTAGATCATCGGGACGGCGCAGCTGGAGGCGACCGCGTTCTGCAGCGGCACACCGGACTCCGGTCCCCACACCACCAGTTCCCCGGTCTCGGCGTCGACCGCGGTGCAGTGGTACGCCTTGGGCCAGGGCAGACCGGCGAACGCCTCGTACACGCCCAGGTAGGCCTGCTCGTCGATCGTGTCCGAGCCTTCGGCGGCCCTGGCGACCTCGCGCAGCCCCTTCTCGGGGTCGTTCAGCAGATCGACCTGCCACACCGCGGTCATGAAGTTCTTGAAGCCCGCGGCCAGCCGCTCAGGGCCCACGAGTTCGGCCACGGCGGCCATCCTGGCCTGGCCGGCCGCGAAGTCGGTGCGGGAGGCGGCCAGCGCCCCGACCATCGACCCCGCCGACGTACCGAGGATCACGTCGGCGTCGGCCAGGTCGAGTCCGGCCTCGCGCAGGCCCGTCAGGAGGCCGCTCTGCCAGGCGATGCCCACCAGGCCACCGCCTCCCAGGACCACCGCGCGCGTCGGTTCACCGTTGCGTGTACTCATGACGTTCTCCAGTTCCGCGATACAAGTGGCCCATGGGGCCGTGAGGGGGGTGAGGTCCTCCGGATTCGCCAGAGGCTCGGCGGCCTGCATCCGCGGCCAGGAGGATTCGCTCCGCATCGCCCTGGTCACCGGGCGACGGCGTTGCCGTCGGGAGCTCCTGCCTGTGCGGTTTCGGCAGGTCGCAAGGTCGGTCTGCTTGCAGCATCAACTCCAGACCGATCAGTCTGAAACGTAGCCCGCCTGCCCGGAGCTGTCAAACGACGGCCGGCAGGGCCCCTGAGCACGTCCCCGTGCACACGCATCGTGCGAAGGGAACCGAGACCGGCGGCGAGCGAGCCGCCCACCGTCCGCGATCGTCGGTACGACAGCCGAGACCCGGCGCTCCGTGTCCCCAGGCGGCTCCGTGTCCCGGGCGAGGGAAAGCCGCGCGCGACGAGCTCGGCCGCCGGCCGCGGGTGATCGTCAGGTGCAGCGGGCTGCACCTGACGATCTCGAAGACGGTCAGGGCCGGCTCCACCTGGGTGCAGCTCAGCCGACCGGCTCCCGGCGGAGGCTGCCCAGGAAACGCACGGTGCGCTCGCGGTCCGCCTCGCCCGCGAGGTCGGTCCGGGTGAACACCACGTCGGTGGCACCGGCGTCGAAGTAGCCGCGCACCGCCGCGGTCAGGGTGTTCTCGTCGCCGATGACCGCCAGATCGGCGGCCCGTTCCACGCCTTCCTGAGCGAGCACCCGCTGGTAGGACGGAACCTGGTCGTAGAAGGCCATCTGCCGGGCGGCGGCTGCCCGTGCCGACTCCGGGTCCGACGCCAGCGCGCCGGCCACGAAGGCCACGATGCGGGGCGCGGGACGGCCGGCCCCGGCCGCGGCCGAGGTCACGGCCGGGACGATGTGCTCGCCGAGGGTTCTGGGACCGGCGAGGTAGGGCAGGATGCCGTCGGCCAGTTCCCCGCTGACCCGCAGCGCCTGCGGCCCCATCGCGGCGACCAGGAGCGGCACCCGCGGATCGGATCCGGGCAGGCCGACGGGCAGCGTCGGCGCGGTGGTCAGCAGTTCGCCGTGGAAGTCGGCGCCGCCGGTCTCCAGCAGGGTCCGCAGTGCGGTCAGGAACTCGCGCAGCCGGGCGATCGGCCGCTCGTAGGGGAGACCGAAGGCCGTTTCGGTGAACACCTTGCTGCCCAGTGCCAGCCCGAGGTGGAAGCGGCCGTGGGTGGCGGCCTGGGCCGTCTGCGCCTGGCCCGCCAGCAGAAGCGGGTGGCGGCCGAAGACCGGGACAGCCGCGGTGCCCACCTCGACCCCCGGGACCTCACGACCCACGATCCCGGCGAGGGCGGCCGCGTCGTAGCCGTACGGCTGGCCGAACCACACCGAGCGCAGACCGGCCTCCGCCGCCTCGCGCGCCTGACGGGTGACTGCGTCGACATAGTTGCCGAAGCCCGGGGCTGCGGTTGTGCCGGTGTCGGTGTCGGTGTCGTTCTTGTTGGCGGCCAGGACCACGCCGATGCTCATGTTGCTGCCTCGTTCCCGGGAGCGGCCGTCTCCCGCTGGTGGGAGATGTGCCGCGAAGTCGGCTCGGGGGTTGTCGGCGCCCCGGTCGTCGCACCGCTGTGGGTAGCCACGCAGTCTCCAGTTCCGTGATCAAACGGCCAGGCCGGCCGAAGAGGGTGGCGGAGCCGTGTGGATCCGCCGCCGGTGGCCTGCGCCCGCGAACAAGCGGACTGCTCAGCCCAAGGTGGTGATGCAGAACGGGTGGCCGGCCGGGTCCAGCAGGACCCTCCACAGCTCGGGCTGAGGCTGGGCCGGGGCCTCGACAGCACCGAGGGCGAGCAGTCGGGCCTGGGCGGCGTCCAGGTCGTCGACGCCCAGTTCGAGGTGGGCCTGCTTCTCGCGGGCGGGGTTCGGCCAGGTGGGGCGCTGGTAGCCGGCCAACCGGTTGAAGCTCAGTGCGGTCGAACCCTCCTTGCCCAGCAGGATGAAGTCGTCACTGGAGAAGCGCACGGGGAGGCCGAGAGCCTCGCCGTAGAAACGTGCCAGCTCGGCGGGGTCCGGGCAGTCGAACGTGACGGACGTGTAGCGGATGGCGGGCGCGGATGTGGTTTCGGTGCTCATGGGAGAGACGCTAGGCCGGGTCCAGGACAGGTTCTGTCCTGGTCATGGGAGAGGTTTCGGGATGTGACCAGTGCCTCTGCCCGTCCGCTCTCAAGGGCCTCTGCCCCGCCCTTCCAGATCATGTCGCCGTACCGAAGCCGCCAGGACGCTTCAGGTCGCTCGGCAGTGATCGAAGACGACCAAGCCCCCTACCGGAGGGGGACCCACGGTAGGGGGCTTGGTTGCTGTGGCTGGTGATCAGCCGGCGCGGGAGTCTCGCGATCGGGCGATCAGAAGGAGACGGTCAGTCCCACCTGGTGGTACTGGCCGACGGTGTCCAGGACCTCGTCCTTGACCGCGCCGATCTGGGACACGAGGTTCGAGCTGCTGATCGCCGTGGGGCCGGCGGTGATGCCGGCCTGCGGGCTCAGGCCACCGGAGACGGTGTCGAGTTCGGCGTCGGAGATCTCGAGGGTCTGAACCTGGGGAGCGGAGTTCATGCTGAAACTGCCCTTCGTATGGATGTTCCACAAGGGGGGAGCGGCCGGACTGGGGACAGATGGTCGGCCGCGACCGCAGTCCGCGCCGTCCCTTTCCGGACACCTTGGCGCGATCCCTGCGGCGCGAAGGATCAAATCATGGAGCATGCCCGGCATCCAGCGGGTCGTTGCTCCCAGAAGGGCAGTTGAAAAGATCGGCCACTCATCCGTCCACGCGTGCACACGGATTGGGGGCAGTCTCTCTACATACAGGGCTGCCCATTGAAACCGGCAGCTGCTGTCACGTCTGCTTCGACCCGGACAACTCCGCACCAACCAAACTCACCTGTGCCGCAGTTGCGCCTTCGCTGTGGAGATCCAGTCGGGGATTCATCGGGATGGTTCGGGTTGCATCGCCTGTGTTCCCACGACGGTCAGCAGCGCCAGTTTCTCCGCGGTGTCGGTGCCGGCGCGTGGGGTGAACCAGAGCAGCCGCTGGCGGCCGTCCTCGCTGAAGAGGCTGAGGCAGTTGAGGTCGAGCATGCCGACGGTGGGGTGGACGATCCGCTTGCGTTCGTCTCTGCGCACCTCCACGTCCTGGTCGGCCCAGAGCGCCTGGAACTCCGGCGACCGCTGTAGCAGCTCGTCCACCAGCCGGGTCGCCTCCGCGTCGCCCGGGCCGCGTCGCCCGACTGCCGCGCGCAGGTCGGCGACGAACGAGCGTGACTGCGGGGCGAGGTCCTCCCGCGGGTAGATCCCCCGCGAGGCCGGATCGGTGAACCATCGGTAGATGAAGCTCGCCGCGCGGCCGTGGTGCGTGGCCAGGTCACCGAGCATCGCGACGGCGAGCGGGTTCTGGACCAGAACGGTGTGCAGGTCCGTGCTCACCATCGCCGGGCTCCCGTCGATGCGGGTCAGCAGGTCGAGCATCGCGGGGTGGACGTGTGACGCCGTCCCGCCCTGGAGCGGGATCGGGCGGTTCGCCAACCGGTACAGATGGTCGCGTTCGTCGCGGCTGAGGCGCAGGGCGCGGGCCAGCGCGGCGAGCATCTGGTCGGAGGGCTGCGAGCCGGCACCGCGCTCGAGCTCGGTGTAGTACTCCACCGAGGCACCGGCCAGGACGGCGACCTCGTCGCGGCGCAGACCGGGGACGCGGCGCCGCGGGCCGGGCGCGAGCCCGACCTGCTCGGGGCGGATCCGTTCGCGTCGCGAACGCAGGAAGCCACCGAGTTCGGAGTACCTCGTGTTCGACATGGGCACAGCCTCCCTGGGCTGCGCCGTCGGCGCCAGGGGACGGCGTCCCCACCTTCGGGAGCAACTGTCGAGGGCCCGCGCCGCGCCACAGAGTGGCCTCCATGAACACTTCACTCACAGGCACACTCGCCGGCTCCGGCGCGTCGCCGGTCGTCGGCAGGACCGTCCTGATCACCGGTGGCACGAGCGGAATCGGGGCCGCGACCGCTCGGCTCCTGCTCGTACGTGGCCACCGGGTCGCCGTCACCGGGCGCGACCCCGGCCGGCTCAGGGCCTTCCTCGACGAGGTCGGCCACGCGCACCGCGTCCTGGGCCTGGTGGCAGACGCCTCCGACTGGGACGCCACGAACACGGCGGTCACCAGTACGGTGGAGCGCTTCGGGTCGCTGGACGCGGCGATCGCGAACGCGGGCGGCGCGTCCGAGGATCACTTCCGGACGGGCGGTGCCGGCGTCATCGACGGCGGCGATCCGGAACTGTGGGCCCCGATGGTGCTCGCCAACGTGCTCGGTCCGGCTCTGCTGGCCAAGGCGGCCCTGCCCCACCTCGAGCGGTCCCGTGGCCGGCTGGTGCTCCTCGGCAGCGTGGCCGGAACCAAGAACAGCCCGGGCAACCTCTACTCCGCCACGAAGTGGGCAGTGGTCGGCCTCGCCGAGAACCTCCGCCTGCACGCCACGACCCGCGGGGTCGGAGTCACGGTCGTGAACCCGGGCATGATCGACACCGCCTTCTGGCACGGCCAGGCTCCCCCCATCGCGATGAGCCCGGATGCGGTGGCCGAGGCGATCGGCTTCGCGCTCGACCAGCCGGCAGGGGTCGACCTCAACACGGTGACGATCCGTCCGATCGGCCAGCCCGTCTGACTCCAGGCACGTCCGACGGCCCAGCTGGGCGTCCTGGACGGCGGTCGCGTGGCGGGCGTCTGGCTGTCGGCGTCGTACTGCCGGCGAGGGGTTCGTCCTCGGGCGGGCGGAAGAATCTTGGCCGGCGATATGGACGGCGCGTTCATTAAGTGTTTATATGGACGCGTCGTTCATTTGTAGTTCCTTGGAAGGAGCACACCATGAGTGCACCCACCAACCGTGTCGCGCTGGTCACCGGCGGCTCCGGCGGCATCGGCCGGGCCGTGGCCGAGCGGCTCGCCCAGGACGGTCTCGCGGTCGCCGTGCAGTACGCCGGCAACAAGGCCAGGGCCGAGGAGACCGTGTCCGCGATCACCGCGGCCGGCGGCAGGGCCGTCGCGGTGGGGGGCGATGTCGCCGACGAGAGTGCGATGAGCGCGGCGTTCGACGCCGTCGAGGCGGCCTTCGGCGGGGTCGACGTGGTCGTGAACACCGCCGGCATCATGGTCCTGGGCCCGATCGCGACGTTCGACCTCGACGACCTGGACCGGATGCACCGCACGAACATCCGCGGCACTTTCGTCGTCTCCCAGCAGGCGGCGCGGAGGCTCCGCCCGGGCGGTGCGATCGTCAACTTCTCGACCTCGGTGGTCCGTACGCAGCTGCCGTCCTACGGCGCCTACGTCGCCAGCAAGGCCGCAGTCGAGGGCCTGACCCTCATCCTGGCCCGGGAGCTGCGCGGCCGGGACATCACCGTCAACGCCGTCGCCCCCGGCCCCACCGCCACACCGCTGTTCCTGGACGGCAAGGACGAGGCCACCGTCGCGAACTTCGCCAAGGCGACCCCGCTGGAGCGGCTGGGCAGGCCCGAGGACATCGCCGAGGCCGTCTCGTTCCTCGCCGGTCCCGCGCGCTGGGTCAACGGACAGATCCTCTACGCCAACGGCGGCCTCGCCTGAGCTCGTGGCACCCGCCGCCCCACACTCCCCCGCCCCACCCTCGCCCGTCTCCCCCTGCCGAGAGGAACCACGTCCATGTCCACCACCGGCACCATCGTCGTCATCACCGGCGCCTCCAGCGGTTTCGGGGCGCTGACCGCCCGCGCGCTGGCCGACGCCGGTCACACCGTCTACGCCGGCATGCGCCAGACCACCGGCCGCAACGCGCCCCAGGTCCGGGCCGCCGCCGACTACGCCCACGAGCACGGCGTCGACCTGCGCTCCATCGAGCTCGACGTGAACTCCCAGGGCTCGGTCGACACCGCCGTCGCGCGGATCGAGGCGGAGCACGGCCACATCGACGTGCTGATCCACAACGCCGGGCACATGGTGACCGGGCCGGCCGAGGCGTTCACCCCCGACCAGCTCGCCGAGCTCTACAACGTGAACGTGCTGTCCACCCAGCGCGTCAACCGCGCCGCGCTGCCGGGCATGCGCAGGCGGGGGCAGGGACTGGTGCTCTGGGTGTCCAGCACCAGTGTCAAAGGCGGCACCCCGCCGTACCTCGCCCCCTACTTCGCCGCCAAGGCCGGCATGGACTCCCTCGCGGTGTCCTACGCCGCCGAGCTCGCGCGCTGGGGCGTGGAGACCTCGATCGTCGTGCCCGGCTCGTTCACCAGCGGCACCAACCACTTCGCCCACTCCGGGCGCCCCGACGACACCACCGTCGAGGCCGAGTACGAGACCAGGTACGCCGGCCTGATGGACCAGGTGGCGGCCAAGCTCGCCGCTCTCGCCCCCGAGGACGCGTCCGCGTCGCTGGTCTCCGACGAGATCGCCCGCATCGTCGCCCTGCCCGCCGGAGAGCGCCCCTACCGCGTCCACGTCGACCCCGCCGACGACGGATCCGAGGAGGTCTCCGAGGTCGCCGACCGCGTCCGCCGTGAGTTCCTCACCCGCGTCGACCTGGCCGACCTGCTCACCGTCCAGCTCTGAGACCCCGGGGCCGGGACGGGCGAGGAAGGCCGCGGCCCACGCCCGTACCGGCTCCCCGTACCACCGAGGCGATCACCATGACCACCATCGAGACCCCGGCCGCCATCCAGATGTTCATCGAGGCGACCAACCGTGGCGACGCCGAGGCGTTCGCCGCCGCGTTCACCCATGACGCCGTTCTCGACGACTGGGGCCGCGTCCACCACGGCCGCGACGGCGTCCGAGCCTGGGACCGGACCGACAACATCGGCGTCCAGGCACACTTCGAGCTGGACGCGATCGCACCCGGCCCGGCCCCCGACACCTACGTGGCGACCCTGACGGTGACCGGCAACGGCCACAACGGCACCGGCCCCATGGTCTTCCGCCTGCGCGACGGGCTGATCGCGAGCCTGCGGATCACCCCGTGAGGCCGGCCGCGGCACCGGCCGCCGGCTCGACCCCGGGCGGCGCTCCGCTGGAAACTGACATGACCCCCGGCGACCGAACAGGAGCACACGTGGTGAACAAGGCGAACGGCCCCGCCGCCAAGGAAGGCAACGGCCGCGGACGCGGTCGCAGGCCGGCGGACGAGGTCCGGGCGGACGTCCTGCGCACCGCCGGCGACCTGCTGCTCACCGAGGGCATAGCCGACCTCACCTTCGAACGCGTCGCCAGGGCGTCGGGCGTCAGCAAGACCACCCTCTACAAATGGTGGCCCTCCAAAGGGGCGCTCGCCCTGGACGGCTACTTCCACGCCGTCGAGGAAACGCTCGCCTTCCCCGACACCGGAGACATCCAGGCCGACCTGCTCACCCAGCTTCGCGCCTTCGCCCACGTGATGACCCACACCCCCGGCGGGCGCGTACTGACCGAGCTGATCGGCGAGTCACAGACCGACGAGGACCTGGCGGTCGCCTACCGGAAGCTGTACTCCTCGCACCGGCGCCGGCTGGCGGCGGAGCGCCTCCACGGGGCTCAGGAACTCGGCCAGATCCGCACCGGCATCGACGTGCAGGTCCTCGTCGATCAGCTCTGGGGCGCCGTCTACCACCGGCTGCTCATCCCCGACGAACCAGTGACGGACGACTTCGTCGTCGCCCTCGTGAACAACCTCCTGGACGGAGTCCGCCCGAAGTAGACCGGTCGTGACCACGGTGAACGCGATGGCGGCGGCAGCGCGTCCCCGTGGGGATCCCGGCGTCGGTGCGGGCGCGGGGTCAGCCCACGCCCGCCGATCTCAGCGGGGTCCGGCTATGCGGCCTGGGTGAGTTCGGCGCGGCCGAAGAGCAGCGCGTAGCCGGACGGGAGCCGGTTCAGGATGCGGGTGACCAGGTCGGGACCCGCGTGGGCGGCGACGGCGGAGAAGACGGATCCGGTGTCCCAGCGGGTGGTGGCCAGGGAGGCGCCGGTGCGGGCGGCGAGGTCCTTGACGAAGGACCAGCCGGTCAGCGGCTCGAGGTCGGGGACCTGGGCGGTGAGGATGCGGGCGGCTTCGAAGGGGAGGCGGGCGGCCAGTTCGACTCGTTCGTCGCCGGTCAACTGGCGTCCCAGTCCGGCGAGGACGAGGCGGACGGCTTCCTCGGCCTTCTCACGGGTGGGGTATGCGCCGTCGTAACGGACCTTTTCCAGCATCTGCTCGTACGCCCGTCCATGGGGCCGCTGGAGTGGTGCGCTGCGGTCGGACTTCACTGCGGTGGTTGCCTTTCTGTCACCGGGGTCGTGGCGGCCGGGGTGCGGTCACCGGTGGGTGGGGGGTCGGGCGCGCTCGGCAGGCGCCCGTGGGGCGGCGCGCCGGGCTGGGCGCGCACCGTTGCGGTCCGGTGGGCGCCCAGCAGGGCGAGCGGCACGCGGAGGTCGGCGGTCCGTCCTCCGCCGTCGTCAGCCCGCGGCTGTCCGGCTCAGCCGGAGATCTCCTTGCGGTCGGACCCGACGCCGATGGCGATCTTGCGGGGCTTGGCGCGTTCGGCGATCGGGATGCGCAGGGTGAGCACGCCCGCGTCGTAGTCGGCCTCGATGTGCTCGGTGTCCAGCGTGTCGGCCAGCACGATCTGGCGGGAGAAGACGCCCAGCGGCCGTTCCGACAGGTCCATCTGCACGTCGTCGGCCTTCGCCACGGGCCTGCGCTCGGCCTTGACGGTCAGCATGTTCCGTTCGACGTCGATGTCGATCGCGTCCGCGGTGACGCCGGGGATGTCGAAGGCCACCACGTACTGGTCACCCTCGCGGTAGGCGTCCATCGGCC
>NZ_JAKQYH010000012.1:0-75586 GCF_022343545.1 Streptomyces arenae | reverse complement strand
GGGGCAGGGCGAGGGTGGGTGTGGGGCGGGCAGGGCGAGGGTGGGGGGGGGGCTGACAATGGTCGTATGAGCGGATTGGGCGAGCGGGCTCGGCACTGGCGGTACGAGGCGCTGCCCGACGTCGATCTGCTCCGGGCCCGGTACGTCCGCAAGACGTTTGTCCGGCACACCCACGAGCACTTCGTGATCGCCGGGATCGCGGACGGGGTCGAGGTCTTCCGGCACCGGGGCGCGGACGTCACCGTCGGAGCCGGGGCGCTCGCGCTCGTCAACCCCGACACCGCGCACACCGGCCGGGCCGGGGTGCCCGAGGGCTGGCGGTACGGGGCGGTCTACCCGGCGCCCGAGCTGGTGGCCGCGATCGCCGCCGAGACCACCCCGATCCGGGGCACCCCCGGCTTCGTCAGTCCGGTGCTCGACGACCCGTACGCCGTCGCCCTGGTGCACCGGGTGCTGCGCGCCGCCGACGAGGGCAACGCGCTCGCCGCCGACACCCTGCTGCGCGTCGCGGTGACCCGGCTGCTGCGCCTGAACGGCGGCCCGCTGCCGCAGCGGCAGGTCCGCACCGCCGGTGCCCGGCTCGCCGCCCGCGCGCGTGCCGTGCTGGAGGACCGGATGGCCGGGCCGCCGACCCTGGAGCGGCTCGCCGCGGACCTCGGCACCAGCCCCTTCGCGCTGCTGCGGGCGTTCCGCGACGCCTACGGCATGCCCCCGCACACCTGGCTGACCGACGCCCGGGTGCGGCGGGCCCGGCTGCTCCTCGACGCGGGCACGGCCCCCGCCGACGCGGCCGTCGCCGTCGGCTTCACCGACCAGCCGCACCTCAACCGCCACTTCGCCCGGATCGTCGGTGTCCCGCCGGGCGCCTACCAGCGCGAGCGCAAGAACGTACAAGACGCGCGGCCAGGGCGGCCGTAGCGTTCCGGGTGTGGCACATCAGACATCACTCGCAGACATACGCGGCGACGGCGGCCCGAAGCCGGACTCCGCCGTCGTCCGTGACGCCCTCGGGGTGGGCGTCGCCGTAGGACTGTCCGGGTTCGCCTTCGGGGTGACCTCGGCCGGCAGCGGGCTCGGCCTGCTCCAGACCTGCGCGCTCAGCCTCCTGGTGTTCACCGGCGCCTCCCAGTTCGCCCTGGTCGGCGCGCTCGCGGCAGGCGGCAACCCGCTCACCGCGGCGGCCGGCGCCTTCTTCCTCGGGGTGCGCAACGCGTTCTACGGGCTGCGGCTCTCCCAGGTGCTGGCACTCCCGCGCGCGGTGCGGCCGTTCGCCGCCCAGTGGGTGATCGACGAGACCACCGCGGTGACCCTCGCCCAGCCGACGCGGCGCGCCGCCCGGATCGGGTTCACGGTCACCGGGCTCAGCCTGTACGTGCTGTGGAACCTCACCACCCTGCTCGGCGCGCTCGGCGCCAAGGCCGTCGGGAACACCGACGCCTGGGGCCTGGACGCGGCCGGACCCGCCGTCTTCCTGGCGTTGCTCGCCCCCATGCTGAAGACCACCACCGACCGCGCGGTGGCCGCCGTCGCGGTACTGCTCGGACTCGGCCTGCTGCCCGTGCTGCCCGCCGGGGTACCGGTCCTGGTGGCCGCGCTCGCGGCGCCGGCCGCCCTGTTCGTCTCCGGCCGCAGGTCCGGTCGTACCCGCGACGACGCATCCGAGGAGACCCGGTGAACTTCTGGATCGCGATCGGCGCGACCGCCGTCGGCTGCTACGTCGTCAAACTCGCCGGACTGCTGGTGCCCGCGGGCATCCTGGAGCGTCCGGTGGTCCGCCGGCTGGCCGCGCTGCTCCCGGTGGCCCTGCTCGCCGCCCTCACGGCCCAGCAGACCTTCGCCGACGGGCACGCGCTCGTGCTGGACGCCCGCGCCGCAGGGCTCGGGGCGGCCGCCGTGGCGCTGCTGCTGCGCGCGCCCTTCCTGGTCGTCGTGGGCGTCGCCGTGGTGGTCACGGCGGGGCTGCGCGCCGTGACGGGGTGAGCGTCCGGCACCCGGGGGGTGAGCGTCCGGCACCCGGGGGGTGAGCGTCCGGCACCCCGGGGGGTGAGCGTCAGGCACCCCGTGGGGCCGAGACGCCCGGCATTCCGGGGGCGAGACGGTCGTCACCCCGTGAGGCGAGACGGTCGTCACCCCGTGTGGCGGCCGTACGCCTCCAGTGTGCGCAGGGCCTCGATCGTCACCATCGGGCGGGCCTCCAGGGCGGCGGCCGGTGCCCACTGCCGCCACCGGATCGGCCAGCCGCCGTCCGCCGCCTGCTCGGCCGCGAGGAAGTCCAGCGACCGGGCCATCTCCTCGTCGGTGAACCATCCGCGCGCGAGCGACCGCGGGGACTTCGCGAAGTCGTGCGGGAAGTGGTGCTCGCCCGGCGCGTAGCCGGGCGCGACCGGGTACGCGCCGAGGCGGCCCGGGTCCAGCGCGGCCAGCCGCTGCTCGCGCACGAGGCGGCCCAGCCGGTCGGCGGCGGCCTCCGCGCGCGAGCGGTCGGGCACCGCGTCCAGGAAGGCGACCGCGGCCTCGACCTCGTAGGGATGCGATTTCTCCAGGGACTCCACGGCCTGCCAGCAGAAGTCGGTCGCCCGGAACAGCCAGGCGTGCCACACCTCGTTGCGGTGCAGCAGGCCGACCACCGGACCGGTGGCGAGGAGTTCACTGGGCGGGTCGTCCACGATCGGGACGAACGGCGCCGCCGGGTAGCCGCGCTGGCTCGGGTGGACCGCGGGCAGCGCCCCGTCGGACGTGGAGACGGACGTCAGGTACCGGCACACGCGCTCCACCCGCTGTCCGCCGCAGCGTCCGACCGCGTCCAGGACACGCAGCGCATGCGCCGTGTGCAGAGGCTGGCTCACGGGTCCGCGCAGGTCGGGCTCCAGCGCGTGGCCGTACCCGCCGTCCTCGTTGCGGTAGGCGTCCAGCGCCGTCTCCACCGGATCGGGTCCGCCGTTCAGGAAGTGGTACGCGAAGAGACGCTGCTCCAGTACGCGCGCGGTGAGCCAGACGAACTGCTCGGCGCGGAACAGGGGGGAGCGCGCCGGGGGCGCAGGGGGGAGTGGGGAAGCTCCGGTTTCGGCCATGCGAAAGACCGTAGGGCGGAAAGCGGTCTCGGCAAGCGCTCCCGGGCAGGGCCCACTCTCAGGGGCGGGATACTGGTGTCATGCGGTTGACGGTCTTCTGGCAGCGGATGGCGGAACACTTCGGTTCGTCCGGGTACGCCGACACCTTCGCGCGCGATCATGTGATGACGGAGCTCGGCGGACTGACCGTGCACGAGGCGCTGGACGCCGGCTGGGACGCCAAGGACGTGTGGCGCGTGGTCTGCACCGTCATGAACGTTCCGGGCGAGAGGCGCTGACCGTGCACGGAGATCGGATACGGGCCACGCGTTGTCGGTGGCGTGGGCGAGACTTGCACCGTGGCACCCACTGACGACGACGGGCGCACCGCCCAGGACACACCCCCGCACGGCACGACGCCGCCCGCCGCACCCCCGGCCGCCGGCACCGCGCCGACGGGCGCCCGCATGCCGCGCTGGCTGCCGCGCGCCATGGTGCTGGCGCTCGCCCTCATCGCCTCCTTCCAGCTGGGCAGCTGGGCCTTCCACCAGCTCACCGGACTGCTGATCAACATCCTCATCGCGTTCTTCCTGGCGCTCGCCATCGAGCCCGCGGTGAGCTGGATGGCCTCCCGGGGCATGCGCCGCGGCTTCGCGACCTTCCTGGTCTTCCTCGGCCTCGCGATCGCCGTCGCGGGGTTCGTCACCCTGCTCGGCTCGATGCTGGCCGGTCAGATCATCAAGATGGTCGAGGGCTTCCCGGACTACCTGGACTCCGTCATCAACTGGGTCAACGAGACGTTCCACACCCATGTGCGACGGGTCGACGTCCAGGAGGGGCTGCTGCACTCCGACTGGCTGCGCAAGTACGCGCAGAACAGCGCGGCCGGTGTCCTCGACGTGTCCGGGCAGGTGCTCGGTGGTCTGTTCCAGCTGCTGACGATCGCGCTGTTCGCCTTCTACTTCGCCGCCGACGGCCCCCGGCTGCGCCGCACCCTGTGCTCCGTCCTGCCGCCCGCCCGCCAGGCCGAGGTGCTGCGGGCCTGGGAGATCGCCGTCGACAAGACCGGCGGCTACCTCTACTCGCGCGGTGTGATGGCGCTGATCTCCGGCATCGCCCACTACATCCTGCTGGAGGCCCTCGGCGTGCCCTACGCGCCCGTCCTGGGTGTCTGGGTGGGTCTGGTCTCGCAGTTCATCCCGACCATCGGCACCTACCTCGCGGGCGCGCTGCCGATGCTGATCGCGTTCACCGTCAACCCCCTGTACGCGGTGTGGGTGCTGGTGTTCGTCGTGATCTACCAGCAGTTCGAGAACTACATGCTGCAACCCAAGCTGACCTCCAAGTCCGTCGACATCCACCCGGCGGTCGCCTTCGGCTCGGTCATCGCCGGCACCGCGCTCCTCGGCGCCGTCGGCGCGCTGATCGCCATCCCGGCGGTCGCCACCCTCCAGGCGTTCCTGGGCGCCTACGTGAAGCGGTACGACGTCACGGACGACCCCCGGGTGCACGGGCACCGCCGCCGCGGCCCCGGCGGCCCGGGCCTGCTCACCCGCGCGCGACGCCTCATATGGCAGCGGCCGGCCGAGGAACCCGAGGAGACCCCGTCCTGACGGCCGCCCGCCCGGTGACACCCTCACCAGCAGCTCGCGACCGCCGCGGTCAGTAGGTGAACACGGCCCACGCTCCGGCCGCCGCGACCGCGACCGCGTAGCAGCCGACCGCCGCGGCCATCACCCGCCGTCGCGCCCGTTCGCTCCAGGCGGTCCGGGACAGCAGCCAGGCCACGGCGGGCAGGACCAGCACCGCGTGCAGGCTGACCCCGTGCAGCGGCTTCAGCGGCGCCGTCGAGGCGTACGCCGCCTCCTGGTGTCCGGTGCGGGCGAGCACCACCCCGCGCGCGATCATCGCGGCCCCCGAGGCCAGCGCCACCAGCAGGATCGCGAACCCGGCGCGCACCGCGAGAGCCATGCCCACCGGACCGGCGGGCCGCCGCCGGAAGGACACCACCGCGAAGACGCTCAGCAGCACCACCAGCACCCCGCCGCCCACCGCGAGGGTCATCGACACCGCCGTGTCGAACGGTGTCGCCAGGTCGAGATGCGAGGGCACCCGCCGCCACGCCTGCACGGTGATCCCGCCGACCTCCACCACACAGTCGGCGGCGAACACCAGGAGCAGTACGGTCCGCAGCCGCTCCCCGAGCCTCAGGTACGAGGTGACCCAGGTGACCGCGATCAGGGTCAGCCCGAAGGAGAGCCCGAACGTGACGGGCTTGCGCCAGGAGACCGGCCCGTACCAGGGGCCGCCGTCCACCGCGAACACCGCCAGATGCGCCAGGCCGGAGAGGATGAGGAGCGCACCGGTCGCGTGACAGAGACGCTCGGCGGGCCGGACCCCGGCCAGGGGACGCGGCGGTGGCTTGCGGGTCGTCGTCCGCACGGCTGAGGGCATGTGACCAGCCTCCCGGGAGGCCGGCCGCTCGGTCGTCGTCCGGCCGGAGACACCCGCCGTACGCCCGGGGAAGCAGGGACCAGGAAGCAGGGAGCAGGGAGCGGGGGAGCAGGGGGCTGGGAGCGAGGGAGCAGGGGGCTGGGAGCGGGGAGCGGGGAGCGGTCAGGAGACCGTGGCGGCCGGCGGAGTCCACCGCCGGGTGCAGGGCACCGCGCCGGAGACGCCGTAGTCCTTCCTGAGGTGCTCGGGAATGGCGTAGTGCATGACGCGGCCACGGGTGAGGGAGGACAGCTCGAGGACCGTGGTGAGGTGGCCGAGACGGTCCAGGGCCCAGGCGCCCAGCGGGGAGCGGTCCTCGATGGTCTCCAGGACCCCGAGGAGGTGCGGTACGGCCTTGACGACGGTGTCCCACGGGGTCCGCGGCACCTCGAGCCAGTCCGCGCAGGTGTCGCCGACCAGGTGGCGGATCAGGGCCGAGACGACCGGGTCGAAGAAGGTGCCGGGGACGACCTCCTCGTAGAGGTCGATGAGCTGCCGGGTGAGGTGCGCGCCCTCCTCCGAGGGGCCCATGTACCGGACCATGTACAGGTCCAGGAAGGCGCGTGCCTCGTCGAGCGTCCCGGGGACCGCGTCCTGGTCGACGCCGAGCATGGCGCCGACCACCCGCCACGCGTAGTAGTACGCCTCCGCGCCCTCCGTGGACAGGTGGACGCCGAGCCGGTGCAGGCTGTCCAGGACCAGCAGCGAGAAGAACATCTGGCCGCCGATCATGTCCTCCTGGCAGATCGGGGTGCCGAGCGCCGCGGTGTCCCAGCGGGCCTCCCGCCTGAGGTGATGCCGGATGGAGGCGTGCAGCAGGCGTACCTTCTGGGCGGCGGGGATGAAGCGGCTGCCCGCCTCGAAGGCGTCGGGCCGCATCAGGTAGACGGTGAACTGGCCGGTCTCCGCCATGCGCTTGGAGGGGTAGCTCAGCCCGTGCGTGGCCGACAGCAGTTTCGCCACCCGCGGTACGACGTAGCAGGCGGGCATGGAGGCGAAGGACAGCGCGGTCGAGATGTGCACGTTGTTGTCGATGAAGAACAGCCGGGCCTTCTCCATCTCACCCCAGTCCACCCAGGCCGGCGGCACCCGGGTGGCCTCCAGGTACTCCCGCGCGACGTCGGGCAGTCCGTCCGGCAGCGGGGTGCCCGCCGTGGAGACATGGCGCATCAGCGTGTTGAACGTGCCCACCTCCCCGCGCTCGAAGAGCGTGGCGACCGTGGCGTCGGCGAGTTCGTCACCGGCGTCCCGCAGGGCGTCCATCGAGGCCTCGGTGTGCATCACGGCAGGGGCTCCTTGTCTTCGCAGGTCGCAGGTCGCAGGTCGCGGGGCGCGGGTCCCTAGTCGGCGGTCGACGGTCGCTAGTCGGCGGTCGCGGTCGCGGTCGGCGCGGTCGTCGCGGGGTGCCTTCGGTGGCCGCGCGGGCGGGTGTCAGGACAGGCGGACCGTGGCCGAGTGGGCCAGCGCGGTCAGGGCGGTGGTGGCGGGGGCCGGTACGTCCAGTGCGCGGAGGGCGTCGAGCGCCTCCGTGACGCGCACGCCGATCATGGCCTCGATCCGTTCGGGTGCGCCGAGCCGGCACATCACCTCGCGGACCGCGTCCAGACCGTCCGCGTCCAGGTCATCGCTGCCGAGCAGGGTGGCCAGCCGCTCCCGGTCGGCGGCGCGGGCCAGCCGCCAGGTCTCCGCGAGCAGGGCCGTGGGCCGTCGGCCGCGCACGTCGTCGGTGTTGGCCTTGCCGGTGTGCTCCGGTGCCCCGAACAGACCCAGCAGGTCGTCGCGGAGCTGGAACGCCTCGCCCAGCGGCAGCCCGTACGCGGAGTACCCCTCGCGCAGCCGCCCGCCGGCCCCCGCCAACACGCCGCCGATCAGCAAGGGCTGCTCGACGGTGTACTTGGCGGTCTTGTAGCGGATGACCTTCAGCGAGGTCTGGGTGTCCGGACCGGCCCCGGTGCGCAGGATCTCCAGGCACTCGCCCGCGATCAGCTCCCGTGCCAGCACCGACCACAGGGGACGGGCCCGGGCCAGGTATGCGGCCGGCAGACCGCAGGTCGCGAACGACTGTCCGGCCAGCGACATCAGCAGGTCGCCCACCAGCATCGCCAGCCACCGCGCGGTGCCGTCGGCGTCCGGGTGGTCCCGCAGGGCGGCACGCAGGGCGAGGTGTGCCGTGGGGCGCCCGTGCCGCAGCGGGCTGTCGTCGATGAGGTCGTCGTGCACGACGGCGGCGGCGTGCACGAGTTCCATGGAGGCCGCCGCCCGCACCAGCGCGTCGCTGTCGGGCTGACCCGCCGCGCGCCAGCCCCAGTAGCAGAACGCCGCCCGCAGCCGTTTGCCGTCCGCCACGGCCGCCTCCAGCTGCTCGGCCACCGGGCCGAGCAGCGGGTCGACCGCCGCGAACAGGCCGGCCTCCTCGGCGACGAACCGGCGCAGCACGGCGTCGACGCGGTGCTTGAAGGTGCCCGGATCCCAGCGGTCAGTCATCGCCGGTGGTCCGCCGGGCGAGGGCGTGCCGGGCCAGGATCTCCAGATGTGCCGGGGGCACGGTGGTGTACCGGTCCAGGGCCAGCCGGCCCCGCGCGGCGAGGTCGTGCTCGGCCTCCGCGGCCAGCGCGCCGGCGTCCGAGCGGCGCAACAGCCCCCGTACCGTCCCGAAGGCGGTACCCAGGGTGCTCACCGCCAGATCGGCCAGCCCCGCCGCCAGCAGTACGGCCTGTTCGTCCAGGCCGCGTCGTCCCGTCTCACGTGTCATGCGCTCTCCCACTCATGGCACACAGGGGCGGCGCCGCTCACCGGCCGCCTCTTCGAGCATCGCGGCCCGGCGGGCCCGGTCATGCGGAAACTCACGATCGGGTGACCCCTTCGCCGGACCGTGCGGATCGCGGGCGGTGCGGCGCGGTCTCCGAACCCGCTTCAGTCACCCCGAAGACCTGCTCGAGGGCCGCCGTGCGGGGTGGATGAGTGCCGTGCGGGGAAGTAGGGAAGTGCCGCGTGGTGCGCTTGACATGAAAATCGAACATCCATTCTTATGGATGCTCCGGCGAGGCTTCCGATGGGGTTCCCAGCGGCAGTTCGACATGGTTTCGGTGGAGATGTCCCCTAGTTATCCACAGGCTGGACCGGCGTCGGGGCGCATTGTCAGTGGCAGGCGTTAGCGTCTTTGACGTGAAGCGATCGACTCAAGCAAACCGGGTGGAACCCATGGCAGGAACCGACCGCGAGAAGGCGCTCGACGCCGCACTCGCACAGATTGAACGGCAGTTCGGCAAGGGCGCTGTCATGCGCATGGGCGAGCGGGCCAACGAGCCCATCGAGGTCATCTCGACCGGCTCGACCGCGCTCGACGTCGCCCTCGGTGTCGGCGGCCTGCCGCGTGGGCGTGTCGTGGAGATCTACGGACCGGAGTCCTCCGGTAAGACGACCCTGACCCTGCACGCCGTGGCCAACGCCCAGAAGAACGGCGGCCAGGTCGCGTTCGTGGACGCGGAGCACGCCCTTGACCCCGAGTACGCCAAGAAGCTCGGCGTCGACATCGACAACCTGATCCTCTCCCAGCCCGACAACGGCGAGCAGGCCCTAGAGATCGTGGACATGCTGGTCCGCTCCGGCGCCCTCGACCTCATCGTCATCGACTCCGTCGCCGCGCTCGTCCCGCGCGCGGAGATCGAGGGCGAGATGGGCGACAGCCACGTGGGTCTGCAGGCCCGGCTGATGAGCCAGGCGCTGCGGAAGATCACCAGCGCGCTCAACCAGTCCAAGACCACCGCGATCTTCATCAACCAGCTCCGCGAGAAGATCGGCGTGATGTTCGGCTCCCCGGAGACCACGACCGGTGGCCGGGCGCTGAAGTTCTACGCCTCGGTGCGTATCGACATCCGCCGCATCGAGACCCTCAAGGACGGCACCGAGGCGGTCGGCAACCGCACCCGCGTGAAGGTCGTCAAGAACAAGGTCGCGCCGCCCTTCAAGCAGGCCGAGTTCGACATCCTCTACGGCCAGGGCATCAGCCGCGAGGGCGGCCTGATCGACATGGGCGTGGAGCACGGGTTCGTCCGCAAGGCCGGCGCCTGGTACACGTACGAGGGCGACCAGCTCGGCCAGGGCAAGGAGAACGCCCGCAACTTCCTCAAGGACAACCCCGACCTGGCCAACGAGATCGAGAAGAAGATCAAGGAGAAGCTGGGCGTCGGCGTCCGCCCGGAGGAGCCCGCGGCCGAGCCGGGCGCGGACGCGGCGGTCACCACCGCGGCCACGGACGACGCGGCGAAGACGGTGCCCGCCCCGGCGGCCGCCAAGGCCACCAAGCCCAAGGCCGCCACCGCCAAGAGCTGACGCCGTGACACGACGAACCGACTGGGCCGACCACGAGTACACGTCCCCAGGTGCCCCACGGGGGAGGGGCGCCTGGGGCGACTCGGGCTCCGCCGGGGGTGGCGAGCAGGCTCGGGGGAGTGACGGCTCGTACGAGGAAGGCGCACACGAGGAAGGCACGTACGACGGTTCGGACGGGCGCCGCGGTCATGGATCACCCGGCCGTGACCCGCGCAGGCCCGGAGCACGCCGCCGGCGCGGCTTCGGGGAGCCGTCCGGTGAGAACGGGGGCTCCTCCTCCTTGTCGAGGGCCGAGCAGGGGGAGCCTCCAGCGGACCCGGCTGAGCGGGCGCGGGCGATCTGTCTGCGCCTGCTCACCGGGACCCCGCGCACCCGCAAGCAGCTCGCGGACGCCCTGCGCAAGCGGGAGATCCCGGACGAGGTCGCCGAGGAGGTGCTGTCACGGTTCGAGGAGGTCGGGCTGATCAACGACAGCGCGTTCGCCGACGCCTGGGTCGAGTCCCGGCACCACGGCCGGGGACTGGCCCGGCGGGCACTCGCCAGGGAACTGCGTACCAAGGGCGTCGACTCGACGCTCATCGACGACGCCGTCGGCCGGCTCGACTCCGAGCAGGAGGAGGAGACGGCCCGTGAACTCGTCGCCCGCAAACTCCGCTCCACCCGGGGCCTCGACCGCGACAAACGCATCCGTCGCCTCGCCGGCATGCTCGCCCGCAAGGGGTACTCCGAGGGCATGGCTCTCAGGGTGGTCCGGCAGGCGCTGGAGGAGGAGGGCGAGGACACGGAGTTCCTGACGGACGGGGACCTCTGACCCGTTGACACACCGTCAACTGTGGTGGTGAGCGGTCCCGGTGGCGGACCGAGGTGGGGTTAACCCCCCGTCAAGACGCCGGACCACCGCAGTGCCCGCAGGGGCTTGGGTGAACGACGGTGTACGCCATGATGCTGCGCTACGCCCTCAAGACCGTCCGCGCCCGCAAGGCCGCGTTCCTCGGTGCCTTTCTCGCCCTGCTGTGCGCGGCCGCGCTGATCTCGGCCTGCGGCACCCTCCTCGACACCGGACTGCGCGGCACGATCCGTACCGAGCGTTACGCGGCGGCACCCGTCGTGGTCTCCGCCGACCAGTACGTGCACCGGACGACCGTCAAGCACAAGCACGGCAAGACCAAGGTCAAACACAAGGCCAAACCCATCGCCGAGCGTGCCTGGCTGCCCGCGGACCTGGCAGCCCGACTCGCCCGCACACCCGGCGTGGCCCGGGTCGTGCCCGAACTGACCTTCCTCGCACAGCCGTCGATCCCGGCCGGCACCGGTGGCCGTACCGCCTACGGGCACGCCTGGGAGTCCGCCGCGCTCACCCCTTACCGGCTGGTCACCGGCGTCGCCCCGAAGGCCGCAGGTGACCTGGTCGTCGACCGCGACCTCGCCGCCCGTGCCGGTCTGCGGCCCGGTGACCGACTCACCGTGCAGTCGACGCAGGCCCCGCGCACCTACCGGATCACCGGGATCGCCGCCCCGGCCACAGACGTCCGCCACCAGACGTCCCTCTTCTTCTCCGCCGGCGAGGCCCGCAGGCTCGCCGCACATCCCGGGCAGGTCACCGCGTTCGGTGTGCTGCCCGTCCACGGCACCGACCCGGACCGGCTGAAGCAGGCCGTGACCCGGGCGCTGCACGGCACCACCGCCCAGGTCTCCACCGGGGCCGCGCGCGGCCCCGTGGAGTTCCTGGACGCCTCCGCCGCCCGGGTCCGGCTGGTCAGCATGGGCGGGGCCATGGGCGGCACCTCGCTGCTCGTGGCGATCCTGGTGGTCGTCGGCACCTTCGTGCTCACCGTCCAGCAACGCCACCGCGAACTCGCCCTGTTGCGCGCCATCGCCGCCACCCCGGGGCAGATCCGCCGGCTGCTGGGCCGGGAGGCGCTGATCGTCGGCGCCCTCGCCGGCACACTGGGCGCACTCCTCGGCCTGCCCCTGGGCGCCTGGCTGCAGAGCAGGTTCGTCGCCCTGGGCGCCGTACCCGCCACGCTTCAGCACACCACCGGTTTCTTCCCCCCGGCCGTCGCCCTCGCCGCGACCCTGACCGGTGCCTGGGCAGCCGCTCGGATCGCCTCCCGCCGGATCAGCCGGATCCGCCCGACCGAGGCACTGGCCGAGTCCCGGGTGGAGCCCACCCGGCTGGCCCCGGCACGGATCGCCGCCGGTCTGCTGCTGCTCGCCGGTGGCGCCACCCTCGTCGTCCTGCTGACCTCGCTGCGCACCGAGCCTGCTTCGACCCCCGTCACCTTCCTCGCCGTCGTGGTCCTCGCCACCTCCGTCGCCCTGCTCGGGCCGCTGCTGGTCAAGGCGGCCGCGCTGCTGCTGGCCGGCCCGCTGCGGCTCACCGGCCACGGTGGCCGGCTGGCCACCGCCAACCTGCGCGGCAACGCCGCCCGGATGGCCTCCGTCGTCACCCCCCTCACCCTGCTCATCGGTATGACCTGCACCGTGCTGTTCGTCCAGTCGACCCTCGGTGACGCCGCCCGCGCCCAGAGCCGCGCCGGAGTCACCGCCGACTGGGTCGTCGCCGCCCAGGGGCCGGGCGTGCCGGCCGAGGCGGCCCGGAGGTTGCGGACGCGGGACGACGCGGTCACCGAAGTGGTCCGCACGACCGTCCGTGTCGGGCTCGACAAGTACGCGGCTCAAGGTGTCACCCCCGAAGGGCTCACCCGCACCTGGGACCCCGAGATCACCGCCGGCTCCCTCGGCCGGCTCACCGAGCGCACCGTCGCAGTCAGCGAACTGGCCGCCGACCAGCACCATTTGCAGCCCGGCAGCACTCTGGAACTCACCCTCGGCGACGGCACGCCCGCCACGCTCACCGTCGCCGCCGTCTACGCCCGGGGTCTCGGCTTCGGCGATCTCACCTTCGCCCACGACCTCGTCGCACACCACGTGGACAACCCGCTCGCCTCCTCCGTCCTCGTCAGCACGACCCGTACACAAGCACAACTCGCGACTACGCTCCGTGAGTTCCCGGAGCTCGACATTCTCTCGCCGACCGCCGCCGACTCCCTCCAGGCCCACCGGCAGCAGGACAATGCCGAGGTCAACTACCTGGCCATGGGGCTCGTGCTGGCCTTCACCGCCATCGCCGTGGTCAACACGCTCGCCATGTCGGTCACCGACCGCGTCCGCGAGTTCGCACTGCTCAGGCTGGCCGGCGCCACCCGCCGGCAGGTACTGCGGATGCTGCGCACCGAGGTGCTGTCGGTACTGACATTGGCCACGGCGCTCGGCAGCGGCATCGCGCTCGCCGTATTGACCGCGTTCAGCGTCGGCATGACGGGCCGTGCCGCGCCGACGGTGACGCCGTTGCTCTACGTCACCGTGGTCGCGACCGCCGCGCTGCTTGCACTGGTGGCCGCGGCCCTGCCCGGCCGGGCCGCCCTGCGAGTACGGGCGGTGACCGTGGCGACGGCCAAGGACTAGGAGCTGTCCGGCGAGGGGCCACGGACTGCCCGGCCAAGGGCCGAGGACCCAGGACTGTCCGGCCAGGGCCAAGGACGCAGGACCGTCCGGCCAGGACTGTCCGGCCAAGGGCCGGGTGCCAAGGACCAAGGCCCAAGGGCCTACGGCCATGGGCCGGCCGGTGAGGGTGGAGTGGTCGGTCAGTGGGTGGTGGGGACGGTCGGGGTGGTCCAGTCGACGAGTTGGACGATGACGCCGTTGGGGTCGGTGACCTGGAAGGCGCGCTCGCCCCAGGGCTCCTCGCGCAGCGGCATGGTGATCGTGACGCCCTCGGCGGTCAGACGGGCCAGTTCGGCCTCCAGGTTGTCGACGACGAAGGCGAGGATCACGCCGTCGGCGTGGTCCTCGCGCTGGTCCTCTGGGAGCGAGGCCAGGCCCCGGCGCAGGTAGACGACGTTCATCCCGGCGTCGGCACGGGTCAGGGAGGCGAAGCCGTCGGCGGCCAGTTCCTCGCGGAATCCGAAGTGGTCGGTGAGGAAGGCGCTGGACGCCGCGACGTCGTCGACGTTCAGGGACACGGCGGACGCGGTGATCGACACGAGGGCTCCTCTGGTCCGGGAATTACTGTGTACGCCGTACAGTGTACTGCGTACAGAGATTTTTGTGGGGGAGGATGGCGGGATGCCTCTCGACCGCAGCGGTGCCGGTGATCCGGCTCGTTCCCTGGAACTGCTCTGGCGTGTGCCCGCCGCCCCGCGGCGCGGCCCGCAGCAGCGCCTCGACATCGACCGGGTCGTCGACGGCGCCATCGGGCTGGCGGACGCCGAAGGGCTCGACGCGGTGACCATGCGGCGCGTCGCGCAGCAGTTGGGGGTGGTCCCGATGACGCTCTACACCTATGTGCCGGGCAAGGCCGAGCTGCTGGATCTCATGCTGGACACCGCGTACGTCCGGATGCCCCGGACCGACACCGCGGGCCGGCCGTGGCGGAGCCGGCTGACCGCCGTCGCCGAGGAGAACCGGGCGCTGTTCGAGGCGCACCCGTGGGCGGCGGTGATCTCCACCGGACGGCCGCCCCTGGGGCCGGGGATGATGGCCAAGTACGAGCACGAGCTGTCGGCACTGGACGGCCTCGGGCTCGACGACGTCGAGATGGACGCGGCCCTGACGTTCCTGCTCACCTTCGTCCAGGCCAACGCCCGTTCGGCGGCGGAGGCGGGCGCCGCCCGGCAGGAGAGCGCGATGGACGACGAGCAGTGGTGGGCGGCCAACGCCCCGCTGCTCGAAAGGGTCCTCGACCCGCGCGCCTACCCCACCGCCGCCCGGGTCGGCACGGCGGCGGGCACGGCGCACGGTGCCGCGTACAGCCCCGGGCACGCCTGGGAGTTCGGCCTCGGGCGGGTGCTCGACGGACTCGCCGCCCTCATCGACGGCCGGGGCGGCGCCACCGGGGCCGGAGCGTCGTAGCGCGGCCGGGCGTACTGCCGGTGGCAGGCCGAAGGGCGCCCCATCGGAGCCGGGTCGTCAGGGTTCGTCGGAGCCGGGCCGTCAGCCCTGGTCGGAACGGCGTCGACAGGCTTCGTCGGAACCGGGTCGTCATGATCCGTCGGAACCAGGTCGTCAGGCTTCGTCGGAACCGGATCGTCGGCCCTGGTCGGAACCGGGTCGTCAGGAGGTGACGGGCAGGCCCGCTGCCTTCCAGGCCTGGAAGCCGCCGACCAGGTCCGTCGCGCGGTGCAGGCCCAGCTGGTGCAGGGAGGCGGCGGCCAGGCTGGAGGCGTAGCCCTCGTTGCAGATCACGACGACCCGGAGGTCGTGGCCGGTGGCCTCGGGGGTCTTGTGGCTGCCCTGGGGGTCCAGTCGCCACTCCAGTTCGTTGCGCTCGATGACGA
The DNA here is from genome assembly GCF_022343545.1 of Streptomyces arenae. Classification (NCBI taxonomy): domain Bacteria; kingdom Bacillati; phylum Actinomycetota; class Actinomycetes; order Kitasatosporales; family Streptomycetaceae; genus Streptomyces; species Streptomyces arenae. The sequence goes on along the minus strand of NZ_JAKQYH010000012.1, from coordinate 60,372 downwards.
GGGCGCCCGGGATCACCCCGTCGCGCTCCCGCAGCGCCGCGTACCGGATGTCGACCAGCAGGGCCTCGCCGGCCCGGGCCGCGTCGTGCGCCTCGTGCGCCTCGACGCGCCGGTAGCCGGCCCGCACCCGCTCCAGAAATTCGTCGATACCCACGGGCCGTCGGTCCGGTATGCCGGCGGGCTGCCGGTCCGCTATGCCCGCGGGCTGCCGGTCAGGCCCGCTCACTGCCAGTCCTCCGGGCGCTCGACCTGCTCCAGGCGCAGCACCTGGCCGCTGCGGCTGTAGCGGCGGATCCTGGGCAGCGGCGGGAAGTAGGCGTGAACGGAGACCGCGTGGTGCTCGGTGGACTCGTTGAGCACCTCGTGGACGTGGTCGCGGCCGAAGGCGCGGCCCTTGCCGGCGGGCAGCCGGCGCTCGCGGTCGACGCCCTCGGAGAGCTCCAGGGTCCGCCAGCCGTCGGTGGGCAGCCGGGTGGCGAGCGAGTTCTCCTTGAGCTCACCGGCCGCGGTGAGGAAGGCGCCCACCGATTCGGCGTGGTCGTGCCAGCCGGTGCCGCTGCCGGGCGGCCAGCCGATCAGCCAGGCCTCGCTGCCGCCGGGGCCGTCGAGCCGGACCCAGGTACGGCCCTCGGGGTCGAGCGGGAGGGAGGCGATCAGCTCGGCGTCGGCGGCCGTGCGCCGGACGAAGTCGAGGAGGTCCGCCTGGGTGGGCGCGGCGCCGGGCGCGGAGGCGGAAGGAGCAGGGGAAACGGACGAGGAGAGGGAGGCAGACACGTGCACCGTTCCTGATGAGGGTTCGCAGAACCGGGCGCAGACGGCGCCCGCAGAAGGAGGAGATGCGAAATCAGCAGGACGGAAGACACACGCAGCCCGCATAGCGGACGAGGTCCACATGGACCTTCCGCCACAGGCGCACAGTCGTGTCGTTCACGATGCGGAGTACACCATGTCGGTGCAGGCCGGTCAACTCAGCGTCACATGGTGGACGGCGGCCGCACGGGACCGAGGGTCACCGTGCGGTGGAGCCGGCCTGAGCCTGGGCCTCCGCTTCCGTCTGCTCGGCTCCCTGCGTCCCCTGCGCGCCCGGTGTGCCCGGTGTGCCCGGTGTGCCCTGCGTCCTCCGCGCGCCCTGCGCCCCCGGTGTCCTCTGCGCGCTCCCCGCCTGCTGCGCGCCCTCCGGCCGCTCTGTTCCGGCCTTCTCCCTGCCCCCCAGCGTCGCCTCGGCGGCCGTGTACAGATCGGCGGGCCGGACCCCGTTCAGGGCGGTGACCAGGTGGCCGTCGGGGCGCACGAGCAGGACGGTGTGCGCCGGGGCGCCCGGGTACGCCTCGGCCACCAGCAGCTCGGCGGGGTGCGGCAGCGCGGTCACGGCGGCCGCGAGCCGGGGCATGATCCCGGCGGACATCCAGTGCTTGCGCTCCCACACGCCCGTGCCGGGCGCGACGAGGACCACCAGCAGCGCGCCGCGACCCAGCCGCGACCGCAGGGGTACGAAGGTCCCGTCCTCCGCCGTGACCCGGACGTCGGTGACCGGGGCTCCCGGCGGGGTGTCGACCGCGATCTCGTGCTCCAGCTCCCGGGGTGCGAGCGGGGAGTTGGCGTACGCCCCCGGCGCACCGAGCGCGCCGTGCCCCAGATGGCCGTCCGTGAGGAGGGCGTCCTGGCCCCGGGACGTGCCCGGTACGAACCCGCGCAGCCCGCCGCCGCCGCGCAGCACCGGCAGCACCTGGTCTGCGGCGCGCAGCCGGGCCGCGACCGTCGCGCGCCGCTCGGTCTGGTAGCTGTCCAGCAGCGCCTCGTGCGGGCCGTGGTGCCAGGCGGGGGCCAGTTTCCAGGCGAGGTTGTCGACGTCCCGCAGGCCCTCGTCCAGCCCGTGCGTCCCGAGCGCGCCGAGCAGGTGCGCCGCGTCCCCGGCGACGAACACCCGGCCCACCCGCCACCGGCGGGCGAGCCGGTGGTGCACGGTGTGGACTCCGGTGTCCAGCAGTTCGTACGGCGGTGTGGTGCCGCCCGTCCAGCCCGCGAGGGTCTCGCGGATCCGGGACACCAGGAACTCGGGCGTCACCAGGTCCTTGCCGGGCGGCAGCAGCCAGTCCAGGCGCCAGGCGCCGTCCGGGAGGGGGCGGGCGGTCACCTCCCCGGCCGAGGGCCCGGACGTCCGCCACGGCGGGGTCCGATGGAGCAACGCCTGACCCGGCCACGGAAGTTCCGCGCGCAGCGCGGCGACCGCGTGCCGCTCCACCGCCGTCCGGCCCGGGAAACGGATGTCCAGGAGTTTGCGCACGGTCGAGCGGGGGCCGTCGCAGCCCACCAGGTAACTGCCGCGCCACCAGGTGCCCCTGGGGCCACGGGTGTGCGCGGTGACCCCGGAGCGTTCCTGCTCGACGCCGTCCAGGCGGCTGTCGGTGGCGACCCTGACGAGCGGTTCGTCGGCGATCGCGGTGCGCAGCGCGTTCGTCAGCACGTGCTGGGCGATGTGCAGCGGGGACGGCTCGGTGGCCTCGTCGAACACCACCTCGCGCATGACCTGCCGGCGGCGCATGGACCGCCAGCCGGTCCAGCGGGTGCCCAGATCGTCCAGCGGGGCGCCGCTCAGGCGCGTGACCAGAGCGGCGGTGTCCTCGCGCAGCACCACCGTGCGCGCCGGCCGGGACTCGTCCTTGCCCGGGCCCTCGTCCAGGACGACGGACGGCACCTCCTGACGGGCCAGCGCCAGGGCGAGCGTGAGCCCGACGGGCCCCGCTCCGACGATGATCACCGGATCCACGGCGCGGCGCCCCCTGCCCGTACGCAAGTCCCGGCGGACATGGATGAACAGATTGTTGGAGCAGGGTGCACGATCACAGAACGTATGCAACAGACTGGGCGCCACCCGGTCAAGCGGCGCACCCGGGGACACGTCAGCATGGCGGGCGCGCGGGTGCCGTGACGCGGGGGAAAACGCCGGAGGCAGCGGTCGTGGGACCACTGCCTCCGGGGATGTCACGTGGGTTGACCCGACGTCAGGCGGACGCTCCGGAGCCGAAGCCGCCGCCCACCTCGGCCGCGTTCAGCTCGTCGACCTTCTCGACGCCGAGCACCGTGCCCGTGCTGCGCTTGCTGCGCCGCAGCCGGCGCTCCAGCCAGCTCGCGAAACTGGTCAGGATGAAGTTCAGCACGATGAACATGACCGCGACCACGATGAAGCTCGGGATCACGTTGGCGTAGTTGGCCGCGAGCGTGCCGCGCGAGTTGAGCAGTTCGGTGAAACCGATCATCACACCGCCGAGCGCGGTGTCCTTCACGATGACCACCAGCTGGCTGACGATCGCCGGCAGCATCGCCGTGACCGCCTGCGGCAGCAGGATGCTGCTCATCGTCTGGCCCTTGCGCAGACCGATGGCGTACGCGGCCTCCGTCTGCCCCTTGGGCAGCGAGAGGATGCCGGCCCGGACGACCTCGGCGAGGACGGCCGCGTTGTAGAGCACCAGGCCGGTGACGACGGCGTAGAGGGGGCGGTCCTCGCTGCCGACGTTCGTGGAGCGGGAGTAGAACTCGTTGGCGAACAGCATCAGCAGCAGTACCGGGATGGCCCGGAAGAACTCCACCACCGTGCCGGAGACGCCCCGCACCCACCGGTGGTCGGACAGCCGCGCGATGCCGAAGACCGCGCCCAGGGGAAGGGCGATCACCATCGCGAGCGCAGCGGCCTTCAGGGTGTTGGCGAGGCCGGGGAGCAGGTAGGTCGTCCAGGCCTCGGACTCGGCGAACGGCTTCCAGAGGGCGGAGGCGAACTGGCCCTTCTCGTCCATCTTCTGCCAGGCCCACCACAGGAGGAGGGCGAGCAGGACCGAGAAGACCACCGTGAGGAGGACGTTGCGCCGCCTGGCGCGGGGGCCGGGGGTGTCGTAGAGGACCGAACTCATCGCTTCACCGCCAGTCGCTTGCCCAGCCGGCCCAGCAGCAGACCGGTCGGCAGGGTCAGGACCACGAACCCGAACGCGAAGATCGCGCCGATGAGCAGCGTCTGCGCCTCGTTCTCGATCATCGTCTTCATCAGGTACGCGGCCTCGGCGACGCCGATCGCGGCCGCGACCGTGGTGTTCTTGGTCAGCGCGATCAGGACGTTGGCCAGCGGTCCGATGACCGAGCGGAACGCCTGCGGGAGCACCACCAGGGTGAGGGTCTGGCTGAAGCTCAGACCGATGGCCCGGGCGGCCTCCGCCTGCCCCATCGGCACCGTGTTGATGCCGGAGCGCACCGCCTCGCAGACGAAGGCCGCCGTGTAGGCGACCAGGCCGAGCACGGCCAGCCGGAAGCCCTGGACCTTGAAGTCGCCGGTGCCCATGGTGGCACCGAAGATGTCGGCGAGGCCGAGCGAGCTGAAGAGGATGATCACCGTCAGGGGGATGTTCCGGACGACGTTGACGTAGACGGTGCCGAAGCCGCGCAGCAGGGGCACCGGGCTGACCCGCATCGCGGCCAGCAGGGTGCCCCAGATCAGCGAGCCCACGGCGGAGAGGGCGGTGAGTTTCACCGTCATCCAGAACGCCCCTAGGACGTCGTAACCTTCAAGAAAGTCGAACACGATCTCCCGCGCTTCCGGGTGGGTGGCGAATGCGGTGGGGCGGGGGCGCCGCCGCCGTGATCGCGACGGACGGCGGCGCGCCGCAGGAACCCGCTTGGCTGGGCTGTGACTACGAGGCGTTCGGAACGATGACGCCGATCTTCGGGGCCGGCTCGTTCTTGTAGTTCGCCGGGCCGAAGTTGGCCTCGACGGCCTTCTGCCAGGACCCGTCGCTGACCATCTTCTCCAGCGCCTTGTTGATCTTGTCGACGGTCGCGGTGTCGCCCTTCTTGACACCGACGCCGTAGTTCTCGTTGCTCAGCTTCAGGCCCGCGAGCTTGAACTTGCCCTTGTACTGCTCCTGGGAGGCGAAGCCGGCGAGGATCGAGTCGTCGGTGGTCACCGCGTCCACGGCGCCGCTCTGCAGGCCGGCGATGCACTCCGAGTAGGAGCTCAGCTCCTTGAGCTGCGCCTTCGGGGCGATCGACTTCTGCACGTTCTGCGCCGAGGTCGAACCGGTCACGGAACACAGCTTCTTGCCGTTGAGGTCCGTGCCCTTGGAGATGTCCGAGCCGGTCTTGACCAGCAGGTCCTGGTGGGCCAGCAGGTACGGGCCGGCGAAGTCCACCTTGGCCTTGCGCTCGTCGGTGATCGAGTAGGTGGCCGCGATGAACTTCACGTCACCGCGCGCCAGCGCGTTCTCGCGGTCGGCGCTCTTGGTCTCGACCCACTCGATCTTGTCGGGGGCGTAGCCGAGCTGCTTGGCCACGTAGGTCGCCACGTCCACGTCGAAGCCGGCGTAGGTGCCGTCCGGCTTCTTGAGGCCGAGGCCGGGCTGGTCGAACTTGATGCCGACCTTGATCTTGCCCCCGCCCGAGGAACCGCTGTCGTCCTTGTCGCTGCTGCCGCACGCGGTGGCGGACAGGGCGAGGGCGAGCACGGCGGCCGAGGCGGCGGTGACCTTGCGGAGCTGCATGATGAACATCCTTTGAATGGTGAAAGGTTGCTGGATCGCCGTGCGGGTCAGTGGTGCAGGATCTTCGACAGGAAGTCCTTGGCCCGGTCGCTGCGCGGGTTGCTGAAGAACTGGTCCGGCGTGGCCTCCTCGACGATGCGGCCGTCGGCCATGAAGACCACCCGGTTCGCGGCCGAGCGCGCGAAGCCCATCTCGTGGGTGACCACCACCATGGTCATGCCGTCCCGGGCCAGTTGCTGCATGACCTCCAGGACCTCGTTGATCATCTCGGGGTCGAGGGCCGAGGTCGGCTCGTCGAAGAGCATGACCTTCGGGTCCATCGCGAGTGCCCGGGCGATGGCGACGCGCTGCTGCTGACCGCCGGAGAGCTGCGCGGGGTACTTGTCGGCCTGGGTGCCCACGCCGACCCGGTCGAGCAGGGCGCGGGCCTTCTCCTCGGCCTGCTTCTTGTCGGCCTTGCGGACCTTGAGCTGCCCGAGCGTCACGTTCTCCAGCACCGTCTTGTGCGCGAAGAGGTTGAAGGACTGGAAGACCATGCCGACGTCGGCGCGCAGCCGGGCCAGTTCCCTGCCCTCCTGGGGCAGCGGCCTGCCGTCGATCGTGATCGTCCCGGAGTCGATGGTCTCCAGGCGGTTGATGGTGCGGCACAGCGTGGACTTGCCGGACCCGGAGGGCCCGATCACCACGACGACCTCACCCCGGTCGATCGTCAGTTCGATGTCCTGGAGCACGTGCAACGCGCCGAAGTGCTTGTTGACGCTCCTCAGGACGACCAGTTCGCCGGTCGCGGCCGTGTCCTGCTTGGCCGTCGATACTTCGGTCATCGCTATCGGGCTCCGTCCTCCTCGGTTTCGGAGGAATCTAGTGAGGCCGGATGACCAGCGTCATTACATCTGAGGGAGATCTGAGCATCACGATCCGATAGCATTCGGACACGTGTCGTAGCAGCGGTGACCTGCCCGCATATCGGCCGCGTAACGGAACGGGCCCGCCGCCGGAACCCACTTGACGCCGTCGGCGTCCATCAGCGTGACTGCCCTGATGCGCACGCGTGCGCGTACGACCGCTGAACCGGAGGGGGCCGGGATGAGACTGCTGCTCGTCGAGGACGACAACCACGTCGCCGCCGCGCTCTCCGCGGTCCTGGCCCGGCACGGGTTCTCCGTCACCCACGCCCGCAGCGGCGAGGAGGCCCTGCGCGCCCTCGTCCCCGAGAGCGACGCCTTCGACGTCGTCCTGCTCGACCTCGGCCTGCCCGACCAGGACGGCTACGAGGTCTGCGGCAAGATTCGCAAACGCACCGCCACCCCGGTGATCATGGTCACCGCCCGGTCCGACGTCCGCTCCCGCATCCACGGCCTCAACCTGGGCGCCGACGACTACGTGGTGAAGCCCTACGACACCGGGGAACTGCTCGCCCGGATCCACGCCGTCAGCCGGCGCACCCACCACGAGGACGGCCAGGCCGGCGGCGACAGCGCGCTGCGGCTCGGCCTGGTCCTCATCGAACTGCCCACCCGGCAGGTCAGCGTGGACGGCACGGTCGTCCAGCTGACCCGCAAGGAGTTCGATTTGCTGGCGCTGCTCGCCCAGCGGCCCGGCGTGGTGTTCCGCCGGGAGCAGATCATCAGCGAGGTCTGGCGCACCAGCTGGGAGGGGACCGGCCGCACCCTGGAGGTCCACGTGGCCTCCCTGCGCGCCAAGCTGCGCATGCCCGCGCTCATCGAGACCGTACGCGGCGTCGGTTACCGGCTCGTCGCCCCGGCCGCGTAGCGAGGACGGGTGCGCACACGACTCCTTCCGCTGCTCATCGTCCTGATGGCGGCCGTACTCCTCGCGCTCGGCGTCCCGCTCGCCGTCAGCACGGCCTCCGCGCAGCAGCAGAAGGTCGTCGTCGACCGGATCGACGACACCGCGCGCTTCGCGGCCCTCGCCCAGTTCGTCACCGACACGCCCACCACCTCGCGCCCCACGCGCACCGACGACCGGCTGGAGACCCTGCGCCGCGAACTCACCAGCTACTACGGGGTCTACGGCATCCGTGCGGGCGTCTTCTACCGCAACGCGTCCTCCATGGCCAACGCTCCCGACGACTGGGTGCTGCCGACGACGGGCGAGGTCCGGGAGGCGTTCGACGAGGCGCTGCTCAGCCGTCGCAGCCATGACCCCGAGCAGGTGTGGCCATGGCAGCGCACACGGCTGGTCGTGGCCTCACCGGTCATCCGGGACGGCGATGTCGTCGCCGTGGTGGTCACCGACTCGCCCACCGGCCCGATGCGTTCCCGTACCGTGCGCGGCTGGCTGCTCATCGGTGCCGGGGAGTTCGCCGCGATGCTGCTCGCCGTCGGTGCCGCGCTCCGGCTGACCGGCTGGGTGCTGCGACCCGTACGGGTCCTGGACGCCACCACCCACGCGATCGCCAGCGGGCGGCTCAAGTCCCGGGTCGCGGCGGCCGGCGGGCCGCCGGAACTCAGACGGCTGGCCCGGGCGTTCAACGAGATGGCGGACAACGTCGAGGACGTGCTGGAGCAGCAGCGGGCCTTCGTCGCCGACGCCTCGCACCAACTGCGCAACCCGCTCGCCGCGTTGCTGCTGCGCATCGAACTCCTCGCCCTGGAACTCCCCGAGGACAACGAGGAGATCGCGTCCGTCCGGACCGAGGGCAAGCGGCTCGCCCAGGTCCTCGACGACCTGCTCGACCTGGCGCTGGCCGAGCACGCCGACGCGGACCTGGAGCTGACCGACGTGGGGCGGCTGGCGGAGGAGCGGGTCGCCGCGTGGGCCCCGGCCGCCGCGGCGCAGGGCGTGCGGCTGGCCGGGAACTGCCCGCCGGCCACCGGCTGGGCCGACCCGATCACACTGTCCAGCGCCCTGGACGCGGTGATCGACAACGCGGTGAAGTTCACGCCCGAGGAGGGCGTGGTGGAGGTCGCCGTGGCGGTCGAGGCCCAGGTGGTGAAGGTCGTGGTCACCGACACGGGTCCGGGGCTGACCGACGAGGAACTGGCGCGGGTGGGGGACCGGTTCTGGCGCAGCGGGCGGCACCAGAACGTGAAGGGGTCGGGGCTGGGGCTGTCGATCACCCGGGCGCTGCTGGCGGCGGGCGGCGGCTCGCTGTCGTACGAGCACCATGAGCCCGGCGGGCTGCGGGTGACCGTCGCGGTGCCGCGGCACGGGTGAGGGAAAACCGGCGGACGCCGCCGTCAGGGTTTGACCGAGCGGTAGTAGCGGCGTGCGCCCTCCTGCAAGGGCAGCGGGTCCGTGTAGATCGCCGTGCGCAGGTCCACCAGCTGGGCGGAGTGGACGTGGTTGCCGATGTCGTCGCGGCTCTTGATCACCGTGCGCGTCACCCACTCCGTGAGGCGCGGGTCCATGTCCTTGCGGGTTATCAGGACGTTGGACACCGCGATCGTCGCCACCGTGGTGCCCTCCTGCACGGACGGGTACGCCGACTCGGGCATGTTGGTCGCCCGGTAGTAGAGCGCGGCCTCGCTCTCGGAGTGCAGCCTGGTGACGAGAGTGCCGTCGATCGGCACGAACGCGAAGCGGAACTTCTTCGCGAGGTCCAGGAGCCCCTTGGTCGGCAGCCCGCCCGACCAGAAGAACGCGTCGATTTTGCCCTGCCGCAGCTGGTCGGGGCCGGTGTCTATGCCGTCGGACACCGGGGTGACGTCCTTCTCGGGGTCGATCCCGGCGGCCCTGAGCACCCGGTTGGCGATCAGCCGCACACCCGAGTTGGGCAGCCCTATCGCGACCCGCTTGTGCCGCAGCTGCGCGACATCGGTGATGCCCGAGTCGCGCGGTACGACGAGCTGGACGTAGTCGTCGTAGAGCCGTGCCACCCCGCGCAGCCGTCCGGCGCCCCGGCCGCCTTCGAGTTCGTACGTCTTCACGGCGTCGGCCGCCGCGATGGTGAAGTCGGCCTGGCCGGTCGCCACCCGCCGTACGTTCTCGTACGACCCGGCGCTCTGCACCAGCTTCACCTTCAGCCCCGGCATGTCCTTGCCCAGCTCGTTGCGCAGCCGCTCGCCGTAGTCCTGGTAGACCCCCCGCAGTGTGCCCGTGCTGAAGGTGATCGTCCCGGTCGGTGGCTCCTCGCCGAGCGGCGGCAGCCACCACAGCAGCAGCCCGAACGCGACGACCGAGGCGGCCGCGGCCTGGAGCGCGCGGCGCCTGCCGACACGGGGGAACACCTTGGACATGCGGGCGATCCTGCCAGCCCCCGACTGTCCTGACCAGGGCCGGGGGCACCGGCGATGGACCGGCGCTGTCAGTGGCGGCCGCTAGAGTCGTCCGCATGACCAGTTCCGTCCCCGGTGTGCCGACCGCTGCCTCGCCCGCCCGGCTCGTCCGGGAGTTCCACCGTGCCTTCGGTCTGGCCGCCCGCACCACGCCGGCCGAGGTCCCGCCCGAACTGGCCGCGCACCGTGGGGAGTTGCTCGCCGAGGAGGCCGCGGAGGTCGCCGAGGTCGCGGTCGCCGGCCCCCTCGACCGGCTCGCGCACGAACTGGCGGACGTGGTCTACGTGGCGTACGGCACGGCGCTGGTGCACGGGATCGACCTCGACGCGGTGCTCGCCGAGATCCATCGCGCCAACATGAGCAAGCTGGGGCCCGACGGGCAGGTCGCCCGGCGGGTCGACGGCAAGGTCCTCAAGGGCGAGCACTACCGGGCCCCCGACGTCGCGGCGGTGCTGCGCGACCAGGGCTGGAGACCCGACGGCACCGACTGACGGGACTCGGAGCACGCCGCCCGCCGCAGGGCGCCGCGGTCGCCGTCGCCGTCGCCGTTGTCGCGGCCGTCGGTCATGTACCGACCTGACCGAGCCGCAGGTTCCAGCGGCCGGGCCCGCCCGTGACCTCAGTCGCCGCCAGCGGCGGCACGTCCACGCGCCAGAACGCGCCCTCGGGTGCCCCCAGCGCGTGCACCACCACCGCCCGGACCACCTCCGGCTCGACCACGGCGACGGTTCTGCCCGCCGTCCGTCCGGTGGTCTCCAGCCACGCCACGACCCGGGCACGGAACTCCCGTACCGATTCGCCCCCGTGGGGCGCGGCCCCCGGCTCGGACAGCCACCGCGCCAGCGCCTGCGGCTCGGCGGCGCCCACCTCCTCCAGCGTCCGCCCCCGCCAGCGCCCCGCGTCCAGGCCCGCCAGGGCGGGCTCCGCGGAGGCGTCCAGGCCCAGCGCGGCCGCGGTCTCACGGCAGCGCACGCTGGGGGAGCTGACCGCGCGCCCGGCGGCGGGCAGGGACAGCGCCACCGCCCCGGGGTTCTCGATCGAGTCACCGTCGTCGAAGCGGGCCCGCCGCAGCGAGGGGGTGATCGCCGGGGCGATGAGGACGACTCGGCAGGTCACGGGGTGGCTCCTCCTCGGTGGTCGGGCGAGCCCGGGCTGCCGGGCACGCCGGACGACAGTACGCCGCCGGGCGTGTCAGGCGTGTTCGGCGTTCGGCGTAGGGCGGGGGCAGCATCGCGCGCGATGTACGCACGGTTGCTGGGCGCGGCACGCGAACTGCGGAGCGGGACACGTCCTCGTACGCCGAGGACCAGATCTCCCAGACCGAGCTGAACGACCTCTTCCGTAGACGATGACGCCCGTCAGCCACAGCGCCCCGTCAGGGGCGCGGGGCTGTGCCGATATGCGGCTCCGCCGCGTGGGCGCGACGAGCCCCCACCGGCCCGCACCGGACCCACGACCGTCAGATCCCTTGCCAGTCCGGCTTGTTGGCGAAGGTGTACCGGAAGTAGTCCGCGTGTTTCAGTTTGGATGCGGCGGCTTCGTCGACGACGACTGTGGCGTGCCGGTGGAGCTGGAGCGCCGAGGCGGGGCACACCGCGGCGACCGGTCCTTCCACGGTCGCGGCGACCGCGTCGGCCTTGCCCTCACCGGTCGCGAGGAGGACGAGGTGCCGGGCTTCCAGGATGGTCCCGATGCCCTGGGTGATGACGTGGTGGGGGACCTGTTCGACGTCTCCGTCGAAGAAGCGGGCGTTGTCGACGCGGGTCTGTTCGGTGAGGGTCTTGATGCGGGTGCGGGAGGCGAGTGAGGAGCAGGGTTCGTTGAAGCCGATGTGGCCGTCGGTGCCGATCCCGAGGAGCTGGAGGTCGACGCCGCCGGCCTGGGCGAGTGCCGTGTCGTAGGCGTCGCAGGCGGCCTGGACGTCGGTGGCGGTGCCGTCGGGGCCGAGGAAGGCGTCCATGGCGATCCCGAGGGGTTCGAGCACCTCGCGTCGCAGCACCGAGCGGTAGGACTCGGGGTGCTCGGCGGGCAGGCCCACGTACTCGTCGAGCTGGGCTATCCGGGCCCGGGAGGTGTCCACGGCACCGGCGCGGACCTTGGCGGCGAGGGCCTGGTAGACGGGCAGCGGGGTCGAGCCGGTGGCCACCCCGAGCAGCGCGTCCGGCCTGCGCCGCAGCAGCCGCGCCATGGCCTCGGCGATCAGCTCGCCACCCGCCGCGGCGTCCGGAACGATGACAACTTCCACGCTGGGCCTGCCGTTCTGAAGAGGGCTGGAGGGTCTGCGGGGTCTATGTGGTTTAGACCAATCTAGTGGGACCAATCTAACAGAACCAGCCCCTGCCGCCGCGGGTCGGACGCAGGGAAAAGGCGACCGGGCCGAGGTTACGTGAATACATCAGACGGGGTGAATTGAGGAAAAACTTCGCAGCGTGGAAAACTGCCTCGGCCATCCGTCCCCACGGCCGACCCCGGCGGGCTAGGCTGCGATCGCATCAACTGTGAACAGCCTCCAACGCATGGACACGCACCGTGGTCTAGTCCACAATTGCGTCCGTGGGCTGGAGCGGTACGGCGGGTCCGTACGGCACAGTCGAACGCTTCCGTCCTCCCCGCACAGGAGGACGGACCGAGGAACCGGTGCTCTCTGCCCTGACTGCCCCGGATCCTCACCATCGGCCGACCGGGACCGCACACCCCACGGCCGTTGCTGCTCCGGGCTGCGGTGCCGAGAGGGTTGAGGGTCCCTCTCAGGCGCCGCGGCCCGCGGGTGTTTTTAGGCCACGCACAGACCCGCGGGTACGCTCGCAGACGTGCCCTCCATGAACGAACTGGTCCGCCAGCACACCGCCCTCGACGACTCCGACCTCGAGTGGCTCCACCTGCTGGTCTCGGAGTGGCAGCTGCTCTCCGACCTCTCCTTCGCCGACCTGGTCCTGTGGGTCCCCACCCGGGACGGCACCCGGTACGTCTCGGTGGCGCAGATGCGCCCGAACACCGGCCCCACCTCCTACCAGGACGACATGGTCGGCCACCTGGTCCCGCGCGGCCGGCGCCCCATGCTGGACATCGCCCTGGACGAGGGCCGGATCGTCCGCGAGGGCGACCCGGAGTGGCGTGAAGAGGTCCCCGTACGGGTCGAGTCCATCCCGGTGCGGCGCGAGGGCCGGGTTCTCGGAGTGATCGCCCGCAACACCAACCTGCTGACCGTGCGCACCCCGAGCCGTCTTGAGCTGACGTACCTCCAGAGCGCCTCGGACCTGGCGCAGATGATCGCCGCCGGATCGTTTCCCTTCGCCAATCAGCAGGTCGACATGGACGCCTCCCCGCGCGTCGGCGACGGCCTGATCCGGGTGGACGCGGACGGTGTCGTCCAGTACGCCTCCCCGAACGCGCTCTCCGCGTACCACCGACTCGGCCTCGCCGCCGACCTGCTCGGCCATCACCTGGGCCAGACCACGGCCGAACTCGCCCCGACCAAGGGCCCGGTGGACGAGGCGCTCGCCAAGGTCGCCAGCGGCTGGGCGCCGCGCGAGTTCGAGATCGAGTCCGAGGACGGGGTGATCCAGTTCCGGGCGATCCCGCTCAAGCCCAAGGGCACCCGCATCGGTTCGCTGGTCCTGCTCCGGGACGTCACGGAACTGCGGCGCCGTGAGCGGGAGTTGATCACCAAGGACGCGACCATCCGGGAGATCCACCACCGGGTGAAGAACAACCTCCAGACGGTCGCGGCCCTGCTGCGGCTCCAGGCCCGGCGCATCGAGTCGGAGCGCGGCCGGGAGGCCCTGGAGGAGGCCGTACGGCGGGTCGGCTCGATCGCGATCGTGCATGAGACGCTGTCTCAGAACCTGGACGAGCGGGTGGAGTTCGACGAGATCGCCGACCGGGTGCTGGCGATGGTCGCCGAGATCTCGCCGGGCAAGGTCACCGGCCGCCGTACCGGCCGCTTCGGGATACTCGACGCCGAGGTCGCCACCCCGCTGTCGATGGTTCTCACCGAGATCCTGCAGAACGCCCTGGAACACGGCTTCCGGGAGGGCGACACGGGCACGGTCGAGGTGACGGCGGTGCGCGGTGGCACCACCAAGGAGGCCCGGCTGCTGGTCACCGTCCAGGACGACGGGGTCGGCCTCCCCGAGGGCTTCGACCCGCACCGCTCCGGCAACCTCGGTCTCCAGATCGTACGAACGCTGGTCGAGGGCGAGTTGGGCGGAACGTTCGACATGGTGCCGGCGCCCGGGCGGGGGACCCGGGTGATCCTGGACGTGCCGGTCCGCCCGCAGAAGTAGGGCGCGCCGGCCGGCCGTTCGGGCCCGGAGGTCCGGGCGCCGCTGGTCCCGGCGCGGCGGGTCCGGGCACAGCAAAGAGCCCCGGACCTGGTGGGTCCGGGGCTGCTCGCTCGTTGCTGCTCTTGAGCGCATCGGGGGTACTGCGCGCTGCGGCTCGGGGGCGGGAGATGCGTACTCGCTGTACGCGCCGCCAAGCTCAGGCTAGCGGGGTGGGTCGGGTCAGGCGGAGGCCTGACGGGCCCGGTTGCGGGCGGCACGGCGCTTCATCGCGCGACGCTCGTCCTCGCTGAGGCCACCCCAGACGCCGGAGTCCTGGCCGGACTCGAGCGCCCACTGCAGACACTGGTCCATAACAGGACAGCGACGGCAGACGGCCTTGGCTTCCTCGATCTGCAGCAGCGCAGGACCAGTGTTGCCGATGGGGAAGAAGAGCTCGGGGTCTTCCTCGCGGCAAACGGCGTTGTGACGCCAGTCCATGGCTGCTACCTCTCCTTGGTATTACATGCTCAGTGCTTGTGAATGTGAACGCTTTCACGAATCCCTCAACAAGTGAAGGGCCGACTGCCAGGTTCCCGGCAGGGGTCCTGTGAGTTGAAGGGGGATTCCGGTGGTCAGTGGATGCCGATGTTGCGGGCTGTCCCGACCGCCACGTAGAGCCTCGCAAACCTCAGCGGCGGATACAACCCCTTCCGGAAAGTTTTTTTTGATTCCTCGGTGTCGACTGGGTCACAGCCGTACTTCCATGGGGTGGATCCTGGCCTAAACGTTCGAGTGAAAGGACTTTGGCCCGTTCCGCTCACACAATCACACGCAGTGCGCGGCGTACGCCTGTGAACGTCACGCTCGTACGCAGTCCTAGGTGGTCGCCGTCCATCTGGAGGGGGAGGGGGACCTTCGAATGCAAGGTGAACTGGTCCAGGTCGTGCAATGACACCGCATGCTTGCCATGGGGTCCGCGCTCGGGGGACGAAGTGAGCAACTGCGTGCCATACCGGGCAACCGCGGCGGACGACAGGCGGCTGAGACCGAGTACGTCGATGCCTTTATCGAACGAGGCCTTAGGCGATGTGTACATCGGGCGATTGCCGAGATACGTCCAGGGCGACGTGTTCGAGACTATCGCCACGACCAGGTCGTTGATCGGGTCGTGGCCGGGCCGCTCAAGGGTGATGGCGCCGTGCCGGCGGTGCTGCTCGCCGAAGAACTGCCGGACGACCTGCCGTACGTACAGCGCGTGTGTCGACTTCTTGCCGAGTTCGCGCTGCTGCTCGACCCGGCCGACCACGCCGGCGTCGAAGCCGAGTCCCGCGTTGAAGGTGAACCAGCGGGCCGGGACCGCCTCGTCCACGGTGCCGGGAGTACCGGCGGTCAGTCCCAGGCCGACCAGGCGCTCACGTTTCTCGCGCAACGCGTCCAGCAGGTCGCCGGTGGCCTCGACCGGGTCGTTGGGCAGACCGAGGGCCCGGGCGAAGACGTTGGTGGACCCGCCGGGGACCACGGCGAGACCGGGCAGCCGCTCCGGGTCGGGGCCGTCGTGCAGCAGGCCGTTGACCACCTCGTTGACCGTGCCGTC
Source organism: Streptomyces arenae (assembly GCF_022343545.1). Lineage (NCBI taxonomy): Bacteria > Bacillati > Actinomycetota > Actinomycetes > Kitasatosporales > Streptomycetaceae > Streptomyces > Streptomyces arenae. Next base: position 44,750 of record NZ_JAKQYH010000012.1, on the reverse strand, counting down.
GCCGCCGAGGGCCACGACGAGGTCGATGTCGTCGCTCGTCGCCGCCTGCCGGGCCAGGTCGCGGGCGTGACCGCGGTACTCGGTGGTGACCGCCTCCAGCTTCACCTCGCTGGCGAGCGCGTGGATCAGGACGTCGCGCCTACGTGCGCTTGTGGTGGTTGCTGCCGGATTGACCACGAGGAGTGCACGCATGGATTGCAGCGTACCTACTGGAAAGTACCGATCCCAGACCGAGTTAGGGATCCGGTAAGAGATGGGGGCGTGAGCCTCGACACTTGCGGGTGCCGGCCGAGGGCTACCCTGCTGGGGTGAGTGATGCGCCTACGGCCGAGAGGGCCGACGTGACCGACGGCCCCCGTCCGCGGCGGCTGACGTATGCCGCCGCACTGGCCGGGCTGGAAGGGCTCGCGCTGGTGGCCGGCGGAGTGTGGATGCTGGTGCTGGGCCTCACCGGGTCACCGGACGACCGGGGGCAGGCCGTCACCGGGGGCGTTACCGTGATCGTGCTGGCGCTGCTGCCGCTGCTCGCCGCGCGTGGGCTGCTGCTGCGCAAGAGCTGGAGCCGGGGGCCGGCGGTGATCACGCAGATCATGGCGCTGCCGGTGGCGTACAACCTGTTGCAGGCCGACAGTGTGGCGATCCCGGTGGGGATCGTGCTGGCGGTGGTGGCGATCGCCTCGCTGGTGTTGCTGGTCAACTCCGCCACCACCCAGGCCCTTGGGATCAAGGGGCCCGGGCGTAGTGGCTGATCTGTAACGCCTACTCCTCCACCAGCAGCTTCTCCCGGAGCTGAGCCAGGGTCCTCGCCAGCAGTCGCGAGACGTGCATCTGGGAGATGCCGACCTCCTGGGCGATCTGGGACTGGGTCATGTTGCCGAAGAAGCGGAGGAGAAGGATCCGCTTCTCTCGGGGCGGGAGGTCTTCCAGGAGTGGCTTGAGGGATTCGCGGTACTCGACGCCCTCCAGTGCCTCGTCCTCCGCGCCGAGGGTGTCGGCGACCGCCGGCGACTCGTCGTCGGTGTCGGGGACGTCCAGGGACAGCGTGGAGTAGGCGTTGGCCGACTCCAGGCCCTCCAGGACCTCCTCCTCCGAGATCGCCAGCTTCTCGGCCAGTTCGTGGACCGTGGGGGAGCGGCCGTGCTGCTGGGACAGCTCGGCGGTGGCCGTGGTGAGCGCGAGGCGCAGCTCCTGGAGGCGGCGCGGGACGCGGACCGCCCAGCCCTTGTCACGGAAGTGGCGCTTGATCTCGCCGACCACGGTGGGGGTGGCGTACGTGGAGAACTCCACACCGCGGTCCGGGTCGAACCGGTCGACGGACTTGATCAGGCCGATGGTGGCGACCTGGGTGAGGTCGTCCAGCGGCTCGCCCCGGTTGCGGAACCGGCGCGCGAGGTGCTCCACGAGCGGCAGATGCATCCGGACCAGCTGGTTGCGCAGCTCCGCGTACTCGGCGCTGCCCTCCTTGAGGGCGCGCAGTTCGACGAACTTGGCGCGCGCCCCGCTGCGGTCCTGAGGTTCGTGCTGGGTCGCGTGCACTACCTCCGCGGCCAGCGCCTCGTCCTCGGCGTATCGCTCGTGCTCGCTCATCGTCCCGCCCGTCGCCCTTCCGCGAGCCTTCGCCCCTGCTCGGTCCGGGGCCGCGACCCCGTTCCGCCCTTCCGGGGGCGCGCTCTGTACGGCACCGTCCGGACCGGGCTGCGCGGAGGGCTCCTCCGGATGCGGCCTGGCCTGTTCAGGGATGCCGTCGATGCCGTCAGCCATGCGGCGGGAACCGGCCTCGGGGCCTTCGCCCCCGGCCGGCAGTTCCCGTGTGCCGCGCTCTTCGTCCCGCACCGGCCCGTCCCCGTTCCTCACGCCGGCCCGGGTCCCGCGCCGCGCTGTTTGTAGAGGCTGATCGACACGGTCTTGTCCTCGTCGACGGCCGACGAGACCTTGCCCGCCAGGGCCGAGAGCACGGTCCAGGCGAAAGTGTCGCGCGAAGGGGCGTGGCCGTCCGTGGTCGGGGCGGAGACCGTGACCTCCAGTGAGTCGTCGACGAGGCGGAAGACACAGCTGAGCACCGAGCCGGGGACGGCCTGCTGGAGCAGGATCGCGCACGCCTCGTCCACCGCGATGCGCAGGTCCTCGATCTCGTCCAGGGTGAAGTCCAAGCGGGCGGCGAGACCGGCCGTGGCCGTGCGCAGCACCGACAGGTAGGCACCCGCAGCCGGCAGCCGGACTTCCACGAAGTCCTGGGTCGCGGGCTCGCCTGCGATCTGGGACACCCTCACCTCCATGGTGGTACAAGCTTCTCGGGGCCGAGGGTCGCCCCCCGGGGTAACGCACTACGTGGTTCAGCGGTGACGCTACCGCGCTCCGAACTTTTCTGTCCCCGGGACCCCGACCCCTGGCGTCACTCACAGTAAACCTGTGGATACGCTCCGTGTCTAGGGGTCCGCCTTGCCCAATTGGGAAGAGCGCGCGCCGGGTTGACGTACCCCGGTGTCGAACCGTCGAACCGTCACTATGGCCGTCTTCGGCGGCCGTAGTGCAGTCTCACACGAGGACGTGGTCGACGAAGCACCAGCGCCAGTCCTCACCGGGTTCGAAGGTCCGCATCACCGGGTGACCGGACGTCTCGTGGTGTCCCGTCGCATGTCTTCCCGGCGACGAGTCGCAGCACGCCACGTGGCCGCAGGTCAGACAGATCCGCAGCTGGACCGGGTGCCAGCCCTTGGCGAGACACTCGGGGCAGGTCTCGTTCAGGGGGTCTGGTTCCGGGTGGGGCAGCGCGCCGGCATGCGTGCACTGTTTCATGATTGCCAGATTACGACGGGTGTGCGGGTGGCCGCGCGGAAAATGAGGGTGGGCGAGGATCATGGACGTGATGCCACTGCTGTTGCTGGTGGCGGGGAGCACGGTGATCGCGGCCGCCGCCCGGCGGACCCCGGTGCCCGCACCGCTGCTCCTGGTCGCGGTCGGCCTGGTCGTGTCGTACGTCCCCGGGGTGCCGGACTACACCCTCGACCCCGAGGTCGTCCTCCCGCTCCTGCTGCCCCCGTTGCTGTACACCTCGGCGTCCGACAGCTCCTACCTCGATCTGCGGGCCCAGATGAGACCGGTCGCGCTGCTCTCGGTCGGATACGTGCTCTTCGCCACGGTCGTGGTCGGCTGGTCCGTGTACCTGCTCATCCCGGGCATGCCGCTGCCCGCGGCGCTGGTGCTGGGCGCGGTGGTGGCCCCGCCGGACGCGGTGGCGGCGACCGCGGTGGCCCGCCGGGTGGGGCTGCCGTCCCGCATCACGACCATCCTCCAGGGCGAGTCCCTGCTCAACGACGCCACCGCGATCACGGCGTACAAGGTCGCCCTCGCGGCCGCCGTCGGCGAGGGCGCGACCTGGGCAGGCGGCATCGAGGAGTTCCTGCTCGCGGCGGTCGGCGGTGTCGGCATCGGCCTGCTCCTGATGGCGCCGCTGCACTGGCTGCGCACCCACCTGAAGGAGCCGCTCCTCCAGAACACGCTCTCGCTGCTGATCCCGTTCGTCGCCTACGCCGTCGCGGAGCAGCTGCACGCCTCCGGTGTGCTCGCCGTCGTGGTCGTCGCCCTCTACCTCGGCCACCGCGCGTGGGAGGTCGACTTCGCCACCCGCCTCCAGGAGGAGGCGGTCTGGAAGATGGTCGCCTTCATCCTCGAATCGGCGGTCTTCGCGCTGATCGGCCTGCAGCTCCCGGTCGTCCTGAGGGGCCTCGGCCAGTACGAGGGCGTCGAGGCGGCCTGGTACGCCGTGGCCGTCTTCCTGGTGGTCGTGGCCGCCCGCTTCGCCTGGTGCTATCCGGCGACCTTCCTGCCCCGGATGCTCTCCGCGCGGATCAGGGAACGCGAGACCAACCCCACCTGGAAGGGCACGATGGTGACGTCGTGGGCCGGGATGCGCGGGGTGGTCTCGCTGGCCATCGCCTTCTCGATCCCGGTCACCGTGCACGGCGGCGGCGTCTTCCCGCACCGCAACCTGATCCTCTTCCTGACGTTCACCACCGTGATCGGCACCCTCGTGGTGCAGGGACTGACCCTGCCGCCGCTGATCCGCCGGCTGAACTTCCCCGGCCGCGACCCGCAGACCGAGACCCTCGCCGAGGCCAACGCCCAGGCGCAGGCGTCCCGCGCGGCCGAGTCCCGCCTCGACGACCTCCTCGCCGACGACCGCAACCAGCTCCCGCCCCCGCTCGCCGACCGCCTCCGCACGGTCCTGGAACGCCGTCGCAACGCCGTCTGGGAGCGTCTGGGCCAGACCAATCCGGTCACCGGCGAGACGGTCGACGACACCTACCGCCGCCTGTCCCGCGAGATGATCAGCTCCGAGCGCGAGGTCTTCGTCCGTCTCCGCGACCACCGCTACATCGACGACGAGATGCTGCGCACCCTGCTGCGCCGACTGGACCTGGAGGAGGCGGCGGCCTACCGGGAAGCGGGCTGAGCCACCCCGTGCGCGCGGACCGGCGGCAGCGCCGGTCAGGCCGTGACGACCGCCGCCACCCGGGTGCCCCGCTCGAACGCCCCCTCCGCCGCCAGTTCGACGAGCCCGAACAGCAGCTTGGCCACATACAGCCGCTCGACCCGCACCCCGTGCCGGTCCTCGAAGTCCGCCGCGAAGGCGTGGAGAGCGGGGGTCGTGCGCCCGTAACCCCCGAAGTGGAACCGCTCGTCCAGCGACCAGTCCCCGCTCCGCGCCCCGAACGCCGCCACCTGGAGGCGTTCCGTCTCCGCTGCCAGGAACCCGCCCCTGAGCACCGGCACCCCCAGGGCCCGCTGCCCGGCGCCGAGACCGGCGGCCAGGCCGGCCAGCGTGCCGCCGGTGCCGCAGGCGACGGCCACCACGTCGGCCCGCCCCCGGAGCTCCACACCGAGGGCGCGGCAACCGCGTACCGCCGCCGCGTTGCTGCCGCCCTCCGGCACCACGTACGCCTGCTCCGCCTGCGCCACCCGCAGCAGACCGGCCAGCACCTCCGGCTCGGTCTTGCGTCGATACGTCGACCTGTCGACGAAGTGCAGCCGCATGCCGTCGGCCGCGCACCGCGCGAGGGAGGGGTTCAGGGGCCGGCCGGCCAGTTCCTCTCCCCGTACCACTCCCACCGTCGGGAAGCCGAGCAGCCGGCCCGCGGCGGCCGTGGCCCGCAGATGGTTGGAGTAGGCGCCGCCGAACGTGAGGAGCGGCCGGCCGGCCGCCGCCTCGATGTTCGGGACCAGCTTGCGCCACTTGTTGCCGATCAGGTCCGGGTGGATCAGGTCGTCCCGCTTGAGCAGCAGCCGGACGCCGTGCCGGTCGAAACGGTCGTCGGCAACCTCCTGGAGCGGGGAGGGCAGCCGTGGGTCGAGTATGCCGGCGCTGGTCACGTCGTCATTGTCGCCCGGGACGGGCGCCCGGTCGGCGGTCCGGGGGTCACTTCAGACGGTCCCGGACACGGTCGCGCAGCCAGGCCATCGAGAAGCCGCGCGGGTCCACCTTCCCCGGCTGCCACTCCAGGTGCCCGATCACCGACCGTTCCGACCACCCGTGCCGTCGGCACACCGCCGCGGCCACCCTCTCGACCGCCGCCAGCTGGGCCGGTGGCCAGGGATCCTCGCCGTCGCCGAGGTTCTCGCACTCGAAGCCGTAGAAATGCCGGTTGCCGTCGGTGTTCGCCTCGTTCTCCGGGGGCAGCGCCTTCTCGGCGATCACGGCCCGCAGGACGTCGTCGTCGCCGAGGCCCGCGTGGTTGACGCGGCCGTACCCGACCAGGTGGACCGTGCCGTCCTTGGTGATGACGCCGTGGCACAGCGGACCGGGCAGGCCGGGGCGGCCGTAGCGGCAGAGCCGGACGGCGCGGTCGGCGCCGTCGGTCGCGGTGTGGTGGATCATCACCCCGTGGACGGGACCCCAGGGCCCCTTGTGGTTCCGGTTGTGTTCCCGCCAGTCGCCGACCTCGACGACGGTGACGCCCTCGTCCCGCAACGCGTCGAGGAAGGCGCCCGCGGACATGGGTGGGGCCATGACCGGCTCCTTCGCTTTCGTGGTGAGTGCGATGAAATCCATGAACTTATGGAATTTCGACATAAGTCCGCTTTCCTCGCCAGAGGGGCCGGGCTTGTTCGGATCGCGTGCGAGTCGATCCGGACAAGCCGGGCAAGTCGCTGCACCGCGGGGCGGGGAAGGGCGTGAGGCGCCGGCGTGCCCAGTAGTCCGATGATCTATTCCCGCTCTTTCGGGTAATGGCACGAACACGCTCGGTGATGACAGGGTGGCCCGTGAGACCGATGCGCGGGCAGTTCGGCGTCCGCGCAGGTATGGGAGGGCATTTCCTTATGTCGGTAGGCGAAGAGGTCCGCACGGATCAGGGCAAGCCGCAGCAGTCTCTGGACACGGCGGCAGCGCGGAACCTGGCCACCACGACCAAGTCCGCGCCACAGATGCAGGAGATCAGCTCCCGCTGGCTGCTGCGGTCACTGCCCTGGGTCGACGTGCAGGGCGGCACGTACCGGGTGAACCGGCGGCTCACCTACACGGTCGGGGACGGCCGCATCACCTTCCTGAAGACCGGCGACCGTGTCGAGGTCATCCCGGCGGAGCTGGGCGAACTCCCCGTCCTGCGGGCGTACGAGGACCAGGAGGTGCTGGGGGAGCTGGCCCAGCGCTGCCGGCAGCGGGACTTCGCCCCGGGCGATGTCATCGCCTCGTTCGGCAACCAGGCGGACGAGGTGTACCTGCTCGCCCACGGCCGGGTGGAGAAGGTCGGCACCGGCCCGTACGGCGACGACGCGGTGCTGGGCGTCCTCGCCGACGGCGCCTACTTCGGCGAACACGGCCTGCTCGACTCGGACGCCATCTGGGACTACACCGCCCGCGCGGACACGGCCTGCACCGTGCTGACCCTGTCCCGGCAGGACTTCGAGCAGGTCGCCGAGCGCGCCGACACGCTGCGCGAGCACCTTCAGCAGCTGCGCGCGATCCCCGAGCAGCGCACCAACAAGTACGGCGAGAAGGAGGTCGCCCTCGCGGCCGGCCACAGCGGCGAGCCCGACATCCCGCACACCTTCGTCGACTACGAGGCCCGTCCGCGCGAGTACGAACTGAGCATCGCCCAGACCGTGCTGCGCATCCACACCCGGGTCGCCGACCTCTACAACCAGCCGATGAACCAGACCGAGCACCAGTTGCGGCTCACCGTCGAGGCGTTGAAGGAGCGCCAGGAGCACGAACTCATCAACAACCGGGAATTCGGCCTGCTCAGCAACTGCCAGTACGACCAGCGGCTACAGCCGCACGACGGCGTGCCCAGCCCGGACGACATGGACGAACTGCTCAGCCGCCGCCGGGGCACCAAGCTGTTCCTCGCCCACCCCCGCGCGATCTCGGCCTTCGGACGCGAACTCAACAAGCGCGGACTGGTCCCGGAGACCGTCGAGATCGGCGGCAACCGCATCCCGACCTGGCGCGGCGTCCCGATCTACCCGTGCAACAAGATCCCGGTCAGCGAGGCCAGGACCACCTCGATCATCGCCATGCGTACCGGCGAGTCGGAGCAGGGCGTCATCGGGCTCCGGCAGTCCGGGATCCCCGACGAGATCGAGCCGAGCCTGTCGGTCCGCTTCATGGGCATCAACGAACAGGCCGTCATCAACTACCTGGTCACCGCCTACTACTCGGCGGCCGTCCTGGTCCCGGACGCCCTCGGAGTACTGGAGAACGTCGAGATCGGCCGGTGGAGGTGACGTTTCCGCACTTGGTGGCCGTGTCCCCGCCCTCCGGGGCGGGTACACCCTCGGGGTACGTGCCGAGCCGGGGCGGAGACGCCACGGTCCGCGCACTCCGCGAGGGGGAGGCCATGGCCGAGTTCGTGACGGAGAGGCAGCACCCTGCCACGGCGGTGCCGCCGGGCAGAACCGAGACGCTCGACGGGGCCGAGGCGACGGCCATACTGGAGCGGGCCCGGGGGTCCGTCGACCCCGAACTGCGAGCGGCCGTCGAGTCGTTGCCCGGCTCCATGCGGCGGATCGCGCGCTACCACTTCGGCTGGGAGCACGTGGACGGCACCCCCGCGGTGGGCAGCGCCGGCAAGGCCATCCGGCCCGCGCTGGTCCTCGCCGCCGCCGAAGCGCTCGGCGGCCCGTCGGCCCGCGCGTCCGCCGTACGGGCCGCGGCCGCCGTGGAGCTGGTGCACAACTTCACCCTGCTGCACGACGACGTCATGGACCGGGACACCTCCCGCAGGCACCGGCCCACCGTCTGGACCGTGTTCGGCGACTCCGACGCGATCCTCGCCGGGGACGCGCTCCAGGCACTGGCCCTCAGGCTGCTCGCCGAGGACCCGCACCCGGCGTCCGGGGCGGCCGCCGCCCGCCTCGCGCAGTGCGTCCTCGAACTGTGCGCCGGACAGCACGCGGACACGGCCATGGAGGACCGGGCGCCCCACGAGGTCACCCTCGAAGAGGTGCTCGACATGGCCGAGGCCAAGACCGGGGCGCTCCTCGGCTGCGCCTGCGCCCTGGGCGCCCTGTACGCCGGGGCGGACGAGGAGGAGGTCGTGGCGCTCGACGGCTTCGGCCGGCAGGCCGGACTCGCCTTCCAGCTGATCGACGACGTCATCGGGATATGGGGCGACCCGCGGCGCACCGGCAAGCCGGCCGGTGCCGACCTGGCCGCCCGCAAGAAGTCCCTGCCGGTCGTCGCGGCCCTCACCTCCGGCGGTCCGGCCGCCGGTGAACTGGCCGAGCTGTACGCCAAGCCCCATGTGCGGGCCGACGCCGACGAGATCGCGCGTACCGCGCTGGCCGTGGAGCGGGCGGGCGGCCGGGACTGGGCGCAGGCCGAGGCGGCCGACCGGATGGCCCTGGCGATGCAGGAACTCACCCGTGCCGTACCCGACCCCGAGCCGGCCGGCGGCCTGCTCGCGCTCGCCGAGTTCGTGACCCGGCGCAGCAGATGAAGACCCCGGAGTCCCCGGGCCCGCGCGGCTCCTGACCCCGCACGGATCCCCGGGGACTCCGGTCCGACGGGTCCCGCACATCCCCACGGCGTGCGGGGCCCGCCGTCTCCCCGTGACGAACCGTCCCGAGGCGCCGCGTCCGGTACCCGCCTACGCTGAGGACATGGACGGCCGGGAGCAGGTCTGTCCCGTCTGCGGGCAGGCCGTGAAGAGTGTGGTGCGGCGGCACAAGACGCTGGGTGCCTGGGTGCCGGTCTGGGGCCCCGGAGCCTGCCGCAATCCGGAGTGCGGCGAGTACGCCGGATCCCCCCGCGCCCCGGATCGGTCCTCCGCGCGGTCCCGGCCGGAGCGCTCCGAGCAGCCGGACCCCGGCCCGCCGCGGTCCCCGCAGGCCCCGCGGTCCCCGCAGCCCCCGAGCCCGGAGCGCAGGCCGCCTGAGGCCCCACCGGGAGAGCCGACGCCGTAGCGTGAGCGCATGACCGGACTGCCGAACATCCTGCACATCACCGAGAGCTCCCAGTGGGAGGAGGCCCGCGCACGCGGCACCTACGAGATCTCCACCCGTGGCCGCACCCTCCAGGAGGAGGGCTTCGTCCACTGCTCGACCGAGGACCAGCTGCCGCAGGTCGCGGCCTTCCTGTACGGGTCGTACGACGGACCGGACGAACTGGTCGTGCTGGTCGTGGACCCGGCGCGGGTCGGCGTACCGGTGAAGTGGGAGGCGGCGGAGCCGGGCGGCGAGGAGTTCCCGCACGTGTACGGTCCGATCCCGGTCACCGCCGTGGTGGAGGTGCGGCCCTGGCGGTGACGGCGGGGAGGCCGCCGGTCTCCGGGTCCCGGCCGGTCAGGCAGTAGACGCCGCCCGCCGGGTCCCGCAGCACCGTCCAGTGCCGGCCGTCGGCCACGTGCAGGGCACCCAGTTCCTCGTGCCGGGCCCGGGTCGCGGCGATGTCCGCGCAGGCCAGGTCGAGGTGGGCGGCGGCGGGCTGTTCGCCGGCCAGTCGCTGGAGCAGGATCCGCACCGGCAGCCCGGCCGGTGGCCTGAGCACCCGGAACTCCGGCAGCGAGCCGGTCAGCAGTTCCCAGCCGGTCAGCTCCGCCCAGAACTCGGTCTCGGTCTCGTACGCGGACGGCGGGATGTCCAGGCTGACCTGGTCGAGCCGGCTGCCCGCCACCACCGGCGGCCGTACCGACTCGCCGTGCCAGGGCACCGCGCACCACAACAGCCCGGCGGGCGACCGCAGTACGGCCCAGTCCTCGTGCTCGGCGACCGGCTCCGCGCCCAGTTCCCGGGCCCGCCGCACCAGGCCAGGCACATCCTCGGCGCACAGGTCCAGGTGGGCGCCGCCGGGGCCGTCGCCGACGCCCTGGACCTTGACGCAGGCGTCCGCGCCGGCGACCGGCAGCAGGGTCGTGAACTCGCCGCTGGTGCCGCGCGGCGCGGACAGCCGGGTGTCCGTGACGGCCGTCCAGAAGGCCTGGGCGGAACCGAGGCGGTCGGCGGGGCGGTCGACGAAGGCGTACGTCCAGCGGATGGTCATGGACGCGATCGTAAGGGCACTACTTCTCGCGGCGTTCGGTGAAGCGCAGCAGGTTGCCCGCCGGGTCCCGGAACGCGCAGTCGCGTACGCCCCAGTGCTGGTCCATCGGCTCCTGGATGACGTCCCCGCCGTACTCCCGCACCCGTTCGTACAGCGCGTCGCAGTCGGTGGTGGAGAAGATCACTCCGCGCAGCATGCCCTTGGCGAGCAGTTCGGCCATGGCCTGCCGGTCGGCGGGGGAGGCGTCGGGGTTGGCGCCCGGCGGCTCCAGCACGATCTCCACGCCCGGCTGCTGCGGCGAGCCGACGGTCACCCACCGCATCCCCTCGAACTCCACGTCGTTGTGGACCTCCAGGCCGAGGACGTCACGGTAGAAGGCCAGCGCCTTGTCGTGGTCGTCGACGGCGATGAAACACTGCGCGAGTTTTACGTCCATGGGGTCAGGCTAGGCGCAGCCGTGCCCAGGCGCCGGGTCAGCTCATGGCCCAGACGTAGGGATCGTGGGCGGGACGGGGGTCGGGCGGGGCGTCGGCCGGGACGAAGGGCGCCTGCCGAGGGCCGGCGCGGTGGGCCGCGAGGACGTCCATGACCACGGTGTCCGCGGCCGACAGCAGGGCGAGCAGGAGGTGGCACGGCTCCACACGACGATGGCCGAGCCGGTCGGCCTCCTGCGGCGCCCGCGCCAGCAGGGCTCCGGTCGCACCGCTGGGCGGCAGGTGGTCGCCCGGCTCCACGGTGCCCCGGCCGAGTGCGTCGATCACCCCGCCGCGCAGTGCCTCGGCGGGCGCGCCCAGCACCCGTACCGTCTCCGCCCCGTCCAGGTCGAGCAGGGCCAGCAGGACGTGACCCGGCTCGACGTACCAGTGCCGCAGCTCCCGGGCCCGCGCACCGGCGGCGTCGACGACGTCCAGCGCCCGGTCACCGAACCTCTCGTACCCCATCGCCCGCCTCCGTCAGGTCCGCCAGGTCCGTCCGTGCCCTGCGGGTGTGCGGATGCTCCGCCCCCAGCACCCGCTCCCGTACCGCCACCACCTCGCGCAGCAGGGTCCGTGCCTCCTCCTCGGCGCCGCTCAGAGCCAGGTTGCGGGCCAGCAGGTGCCGGGTCCGCAGGGTGTGCGGGTGGTCCGGACCGAGGACCCGGCCCCGGTCGGCGAGCAGCGCCCGGAGCATCCCGGCCGCCTCCTCGCGGTGCCCGGCCTCACCGAAGTTGACGGCGAGGAACTGGCGGGTGCGCAGGGTGTCCTCGTGGTCCGGGCCGAGCAGGCGCAACTGGTCGCCGAGGAGCGGGCGCAGCAGCTCGGCGGCCTCGGCGGGGCTGCCCGCGCCGCCCAGGCTGTGCGCGTGGGACTGCCGGCCGCGCAGGGTGTCCAGGTCCTCGGCGCCCAGCAGCCTGGTCTGTGCCTCGACGGTCTCCCGGAGCTGCGCGGCGGCCCCCGCCCAGTCCCCGGCCTTGCCCCGCGCCACGGCGTGCTCGTGCCGTCCGCGCAGCTCCGGACGAGCGGTCGCGGTGAACGCGCGTCCGCGCAGCTCCGGACGAGTGGACGTGGCGAACGCCGGTCCGCGCAGCTCCGGTGGGGCGGTCGCGGTGAACGCGCGGTTGGTGCCGAGGGCGACGGCGTGGGCGGTGCCGGCGCTCCGGTTGAGCGGGGTGGGCAGGCCCTCGGCGGCCATGACGGCCCGCAGCCGGCGGTACAGGTCCTCGACCGTGAGCAACTCGGGTCCGCCGGGGATTCCTTCGCGCAGCAGCCGGATCAACCGGCCGGAGAACGCCGTGTGTTCCTCACCGGGCAGCGCGAGGGCGACCTGGTCGCGCTGGGCGGAGGTGAGGACGTAGCTGCCGGCCACCTCCAGCTGGCCGAGCCGCTCGGCCGTGCCGCTGCCGCCGAGCGAGTCGCCGAGGGCCCGGCCGGAGAAGCAGCAGTCGAGGACGACCACCTTGGCCGCGGCGGGGGAGTCCAGCACGGCGTCGCGGAGTTTGTCGTACTCCAGCGAGTTGAACTCGGGTGCCGCCCAGCGGCTGTCGGGAAGCGCCAGGTACAGGCCGTGGCGGCGGCCGGCGACCAGGCCGTGACCGGCGTAGTGGACCAGCAGCAGGTCCTCGGCGGCGGCGACGGCCGAGCGCAGCCGGTCGCCGACCGTGCGCAGGTCGCCGTCGTCGAGCAGGACCGTGCAGTGGCTGTCGGGGACGAGCCCCTGGCCGGGGTCGGTGAGCAGGTCGCGCAGGTCGGTGACGGTCCGCGCGACGGCCGGCAGGCCGGGCAGGGCCGGGTCGGAGTAGCGGCTCGCGCCGATCAGGACGATCCGGGAGCGCCCGCGGTCGGGGAGGCGCATGTCACGCCCGCGGATCCTGGTGCTCGTCCAGGGCCTGGCGCAGCAGCCGGGCCAGGTCCTCGCCGTCGACCCGTCTGGCGTCGATCTCGATCGCCGGGCCGTGTTCACGTCTGATGCTCAACTTCACGTCGCTGCGGCGCGGCTGGGTGATCCAGGCACGCAGGCAGGACGCGAGCACGGTGAGCGGGCCGCCCGCGCCCAGCAGCACGGAGACCGTGTCGAGAGGGACGCCCAGGTGCCCCTCGACCGGGGCGCCGCCGACCGGCCGGACCCGGCCGGCCAGCGCCGGTTCGCCTCTGAGCCAGTCGGTCAGGGACTCGGCATGCCGGACCGGATCGGGACTCAGCACGGAGATGAATGCGGTTGCCACGGCTCCCCCGGGTGCTCTGACAGACCTTGTCGGGCAACTGATACGACGATGACCGTCAGTGTACGGCGGGAGAGCGCGGAGTGACCGGGGCTGTGGACGAACCGCGGTCAGTACGGCCGGCGGCGCGGGCGGGTGAACGTACGGGCCACGCAGGACGGGATCACCGTGCTCTCCTCGTGGTCCCGCGCCCGGTACGCGCTCGGTGTCTCGCCGACCAGTTCGGTGAACCGGGAGCTGAAGGACCCCAGGGACGTACACCCGACCGCCATGCACACCTCCGTCACGCTGAGGTCGCCGCGCCGCAGCAGCGCCTTGGCCCGCTCGACCCGCCGGGTCATCAGGTAGCTGTACGGCGTCTCCCCGAAGGCCTTGCGGAAACTGCGCTGGAAGTGGCCGGCCGACATGAGGGCGGTGCGCGCCAGTTCGGCCATGTCGAGGGGCTCGGCGAACTCGCGGTCCATGCGGTCGCGCGCCCGGCGCAGCCGCCGCAGGTCCTCCAGGGTCATCGCCCCAGCATGGCACGCACCTTCGCCACACGGACCGGGTTTGTTCTTGGACGTTCGTTTCCCTCCAGTTCTCGCGTAATTGGTCGTCGCTTGTTTGCATTAAGGAATGGACCACATCACGTTCCTCGTGGCGGTCGTGATCGTCACAGCGCTTGCTTTCGACTTCACCAACGGGTTCCACGACACGGCGAACGCGATGGCCACCTCCATCGCCACCGGGGCGCTCAAACCGAAGACGGCGGTTCTGATCAGTGGTGCCCTCAACCTGGCGGGAGCCTTCCTCTCCACCGAGGTCGCCAAGACGATCTCCGGCGGCATCGTGAACGACGCCGAGGTGACGCCGGGCATGATCTTCGCGGGACTCGTGGGAGCGATCCTGTGGAACCTGCTGACCTGGCTGGTGGGGCTGCCGTCCAGCTCCTCGCACGCCCTGTTCGGCGGGCTGATCGGCGCGGTGTGGGTCGGCGCCGGTTCCGGCGCCGTGAACTTCGACAAGGTGGTCGAGAAGATCATCATCCCCGCCTTCGCCTCCCCGGTGGTCGCCGGCGTGGCCGCGCTGATCGCGACGTACTGCGCGTACAAGCTGACCGCCCGCGGCCGGGCGGGCTCCGTGACCAAGGGCTTCCGGCTCGGGCAGATCGGCTCGGCGTCGCTGGTCTCGCTCGCGCACGGCACCAACGACGCCCAGAAGACCATGGGCATCATCACCCTGACCCTGATCTCCGTCGGCGCGCTGCCGGACGGGGCCGGCCCGCCGGTCTGGGTCATCACCACCGCCGGTCTCGCCATCGGTCTCGGCACCTACATCGGCGGCTGGCGGATCATCCGCACCATGGGCAAGGGCCTGACCGAGATCCAGTCCCCGCAGGGCTTCGCGGCGGAGACCGCCTCCACGGCCGTCATCCTGACCTCCGCGCACATGGGTTTCGCCCTGTCCACCACCCAGGTCGCCTCCGGCTCCATCCTCGGCGCGGGCCTCGGCCGGCGGCTGGCGGAGGTCCGCTGGGGCGTCGCGGGCCGCATGGTCGCCGCCTGGGTGATCACACTGCCCTGCGCGGCGCTGGTCGGCGGCATCTCCGCGTACGCCGTCAAGCACGGCGGCAACTTCGGCACGGTCGTGGTCGCACTGGTCGGCACGGCGCTCGCGGCCGGCATCGTCCTGCTGTCGCGGCGCAACCCGATCGGCGCGAAGAACGTCAACGACGGCCACCAGGTCGCCATCCGCACCCAACCGCCGTCCCACGTCGGCACCGCCGCCTGAATCCGGGAGTCCCCATGAGCATCGACTGGACCTCACTCGGGCAGGTCACCGCGGTGAGCATCGGAGTTACATTCGCAGTGGTGGTCGTCTTCGCCTTCGGCGTCCTCGGCCTCTCCCGCTACGAGGGCGCCAAGGAGCAGGGCGGCACCAGCACCGCCGGCGTCGCCCAGGCCGGGCTGTGCTTCCTCGCCTGCGCGGCGGTGGTGGCGTACAGCATCTACCTGATCGTGCCGCAGTTCCACTGACCCCGCCCCCCACCCCCCGACCCCCTGACTCGCTGAGGAGGACTGGATGACGACGCCGGACCTGCTGTCCGACCTGGCCGACCTGGCCGACCTGAAGGTCGACTACAGCGACCCGGACGACCCCGTACTCATCCGCCCGGACGGTTCCCCGATCGACACCTGGCGGGAGAACTACCCGTACGCCCAGCGCATGGAGCGCAAGGAGTACGAGTGGCACAAGCGGCTGCAACAGATAGAGCTGCTGAAACTGCAGAGCTGGATCAAGGAGACCGGGCGCCGGATCGTCATCGTCTTCGAGGGACGCGACGCGGCCGGCAAGGGCGGCACCATCAAGCGCTTCACGGAGCACCTGAACCCGCGTGGCGCGCGCGTGGTGGCGCTGGAGAAGCCCACCGAGCGCGAGAGCGGGCAGTGGTACTTCCAGCGGTACGTCCAGTACCTCCCCACCGCGGGCGAGATCGTGATGTTCGACCGGTCCTGGTACAACCGGGCCGGTGTCGAGCGGGTCATGGGCTTCTGCTCGGACGACCAGTACCGGCGCTTCATGCGCCAGGCGCCGCTGTTCGAGCGGATGCTGGTGGACGACGGGGTGGACCTGGTGAAGTTCTGGTTCTCGGTCTCGCAGGGCGAGCAGCGGACCCGCTTCACCATCCGCCAGGTCGACCCGGTACGGCAGTGGAAGCTCAGCCCGATGGACCTGGCCTCGCTGGACCGCTGGGACGACTACACGGCCGCGAAGGTCGCGATGTTCCGGGAGACGGACACGGAGTACGCGCCCTGGACCGTGGTGAAGAGCAACGACAAGAAGCGGGCCCGTGTCGAGGCCATGCGCAGTGTGCTGGCCCGCTTCGACTACGCAGACAAGGACGAGGAGGTCGTCGGTAGCCCCGACCCCCGGATCGTGGGCGCGGCGGCCGGTCTCCTGGAGGCCGGCGAGGACGACCAGGACGGCGTGCGCTAGCGCCGGGAGCGCGGAGGGGCCGACCGGACCGCGGCCGGCCCTTTCGCATGGCGGAACGCGGTGGACACGCCTCGGTGCGACCACCGAGGATCGGCCGCATGATCCGAGCCGCCACCGAGGACGACATCGCCGCGATCCGCGCGATGATCCGTGAACTCGCCGCCTACGAACGGGCCGTCGAACAGGCCCGGGCCACCGAGGAGCAGCTCCGCGAGGCGCTGTTCGGCCCCCACCCCGCCGCCCACGCGCTGATCGCCGAGGACGACACCACGGGCGAGACGGTGGGCTACGCCCTGTGGTTCCCGCGCTTCTCCACCTGGACCGGCACCCGTGGCATGCACCTGGAGGACCTGTACGTACGACCGCAGGCGCGCGGCGGCGGCCACGGCAGGGCCCTGCTCGCCGCCCTCGCCGCGCTCTGTCTGCGCAGCGGTTTCGAGCGCTTCGAGTGGTGGGTGCTGGACTGGAACGAACCGGCGATCGGCTTCTACAAGTCGCTCGGCGCGGACTTCCTGGACGAGTGGCGCGTCTGCCGCCTGACCGGCGACGGCCTGAACGCGCTGGCATCCGCGGCGGACGCCTCCTAGCCGGGGCAGGACGCCGGGAGAAGCCCGGTCGGAAGCCGGCAGCAACCCGGGAAAGAGACCGCACCCGAGCCCTCGGAACGCCGTGAACGGCGGACCGGCGGGCCGGGTGCGGCAGGACCAGACCTTCGCAACCGAAAAGGCGCGGGGTCAGGCCTTCTTGGTCTCCCAGAAGATCTTGTCGATCTGGGCGATGTAGTCCAGGGCCTTCTGGCCGGTGGCCGGGTCCGTGGAGGCCTTGGCCGCGGAGAGGGCCTTCAGGGTGTCGTTCACGAGCTGGTGCAGCTCGGGGTACTTCTCGAAGTGCGGGGGCTTGAAGTAGTCGCTCCACAGCACCGAGACATGGTGCTTGGCGAGCTCGGCACGCTGCTCCTTGATGACGGTGGCGCGCGCCTGGAAGTGCGGGTCGTCGTTGGCGGCCATCTTCTCCTGCACGGCCTTCACCGACTCCGCCTCGATGCGGGCCTGGGCCGGGTCGTACACACCGCAGGGCAGGTCGCAGTGCGCGCTGACCTTGACCTTGGGGGCAAACAGGCGGGAAAGCATGGAGCATTCCTTCCTCGTGATCGTCTTCTCAGGTGGGACATTACTCCCTGGGAAGCGTGATTTCGCGAGTGCCCCCATGGGCTTAGGACAAAAGTCCAGGGTCAGACTGAGACTGGTGGAGGAACGGACCGGGGAGGTGCCGGGGATGCCGGAGCTGTCGCAGGAGACCGAGCGGGGGAGGGGTGCCGCGCCTTTCGGGCTGGCCGAGGTGACCGGCCCGTCGATGGTGCCCACGCTGTACCAGGGGGATCAGCTCCTGGTGCGGTACGGGGCCCGGGTGCGGGCCGGTGACGTGGTCGTCCTGCGTCATCCTTTCCAGCAGGACCTGCTCGTCGTCAAGCGCGCCGTGGAGCCGCGCGAGGGCGGCTGGTGGGTGCTCGGGGACAACGCGTACGCGGGCGGGGACAGCACGGACTACGGGACCGTGCCGGAGGAGTTGATCCTCGGCCGGGCCCTGTTCCGCTGGCGGCCGCTGCCGGCCGGTCAGCGTTCGCCGCTGGCGGTGGCGCGCTGGGCGCTCTCGGCCGCGAGGCCGGTGCTGGCCGACCGTGCGGGCCGGTCGGGGCGTTCCGCCTCCAGGCGTTTGCGGGCCCGGTAGGCGGCCACGTTGGCGCGGGTCGCGCAGCGGTCCGAGCAGTAGCGCCGGGAGCGGTTGGTGGACGTGTCGAGGTAGGCGTTGCGGCACGGTGCCGCCTCGCACAGGCCGAGGCGGTCGACGCCGTACTCGGTGAGGTGGAAGGCCAGGCCCATCGCCGCGATCGCCGCGTACCCGGCGGTGGCGTTGGAGGGGTGGTCGGCGAGGTGCATGTGCCACAACGGGCGGCCGTCCTCGTCCCGGTGGTCGTGCCCGGAGATCTGCGGGCTGACCGGGAACTCCAGCAGGAGTGAGTTCAGCAGGTCCACCGCGAGGGTCTCCTCGCCCTTGTCGGCCGCCTCGAAGACCGCGCGCAGCCGGCCCCGTACCGAGCGGAAGCGGGTGACGTCGGCGTCGGTGGCGCGCCGGGCGGCCTGCTGGTTGCCGCCGAACAGATCGCGGACGGCCTCGACCGAGGTCAGGACGTCCTTGCCCCGGCCCGGTTCCTCACTGTTGACGAGCCGGACGGCGTAATCCGAGTAATAGGCCAGTTCCACTTGTAGTCCTTACGGGGGCGCTCTATGGTCTGTGGTGCGGTCGGGTAACAGCCGGTCGTGCTTCCAGGGTATTACGGGACCGGGATGGTGGAGGGTTGCCATGAGCGACATCAGCGACGTCACGACGGCCGTGGCCGGAGCCGACTGGGGCGCCTGGCAGGAGAGCTGGGACCGGCAGCAGGAGTGGTACATGCCGGACCGCGAGGAACGGTTCCGGATCATGCTCGACATGGTCGAGGCGCTCGTCGGCACGGCGCCCCGCGTCCTCGACCTGGCCTGCGGCACCGGCAGCATCACCGCCCGGCTGCTGGCCCGTTTCCCGGACGCGGTGAGCACCGGCGTCGACCTCGACCCGGCCCTGCTCGCCATCGCCGAGGGCACCTTCGCGGGCGACGACCGGGTCACGTTCGTCACCGCCGACCTCAAGGATCCCGAGTGGCCCGCGCGGCTGCCGTACGACTCGTACGACGCCGTCCTCACCGCCACGGCCCTGCACTGGCTGCACAGCGAACCCCTCGCGGCCCTCTACGGTCAGGTCGCGGGCCTCGTCCGCGACGGCGGTGTCTTCATGAACGCGGACCACATGATCGACGACAGCACGCCCCGGATCAACGCGGCGGAACGGGCGCAGCGGCACCGCGGTATGGATCAGGCCAAGGCGGCGGGGGCACTGGACTGGGCCGAATGGTGGCAACTGGCGGCCCAGGACCCGGTGCTCGCCGGACCGACCGCCCGCCGGTTCGAGATCTACGGCGAGCACGCGGAAGGGGACATGCCCTCGGCGCGCTGGCACGCGCGCGTGCTGCGCGAGAAGGGGTTCGGGGAGGCCAGGCCGGTGTGGTGCTCGCCCTCGGACACGCTGCTGCTGGCCCTCAAGTAACGGCGGCGGCAGAACCGGCGGGCAGTACGAAGGGGCGGTACGGGCATCCCGTACCGCCCCTTTCGCGCCGAGGCGCTACAGCACCTTCGACAGGAACGACTTCGTCCGGTCGTGCTGGGGGTTCGTCAGGACGTCACGCGGATGGCCGGACTCCACCACCACGCCGTCGTCCATGAAGACCAGGCTGTCGCCCACCTCGCGGGCGAAGCCCATCTCGTGGGTGACGACGATCATCGTCATGCCGTCCTCGGCCAGGTCCCGCATCACGTCCAGGACCTCGCCGACCAGCTCCGGGTCGAGCGCGGAGGTCGGCTCGTCGAACAGCATCAGCTTCGGCTGCATGGCGAGCGCCCGGGCGATCGCGACCCGCTGCTGCTGGCCGCCGGAGAGCTGCGCCGGGTAGTGCCCGGTACGGTCGCCGAGGCCGACCCGGCTCAGCAGACGCTGCGCCCGCTCCCGGGCCACGGCCTTGGACTCGCCCTTGACCTGGACCGGCGCCTCCATGACGTTCTCCAGGGCCGTCATGTGGGGGAAGAGGTTGAAGCGCTGGAACACCATGCCGATGTCCCGCCGCTGCGCCGCGACCTCCTTCTCCTTCAGCTCGTAGAGCTTGTCGCCGTGCTGGCGGTAGCCGACCAGCTGGCCGTCGACGTAGAGGCGTCCCGCGCTGATCTTCTCGAGATGGTTGATGCACCGCAGGAACGTGGACTTGCCGGAACCGGACGGGCCGATCAGGCAGAACACCTCACGCGGCAGCACCTCCAGGTCGATGCCCTTGAGGATGTGCGCGAGCCCGAACGACTTGTGCACCCCCTCCGCCTTGACCATCGGGGCGCCGCTGCTCGGCGGGGTGATGTCCTTG
The DNA here is from genome assembly GCF_022343545.1 of Streptomyces arenae. Taxonomy (NCBI): domain Bacteria; kingdom Bacillati; phylum Actinomycetota; class Actinomycetes; order Kitasatosporales; family Streptomycetaceae; genus Streptomyces; species Streptomyces arenae. The sequence goes on along the minus strand of NZ_JAKQYH010000012.1, from coordinate 24,593 downwards.
ACGAGAGAGCTCATCGGGCCACCTCCGGGCGACGGAACGAAGCCCACTGGGACAGGTTCCTGCGCAGGCGCTGCAACGGGGTCGGCGGCAGGCTGCGCGAGGAGCCGCGGGCGTAACGGCGCTCGATGTAGTACTGGAAGATGCTGAAGATCGTGGTCAGCAGGAGGTACCAGATGGAGGCCACGAAGTACATCTCGACCACCGCCAGCGAGGTGCTGGAGATGTCCGTGGCCCGTTTGATCAGCTCGTTGAACTGGACCACGTACGCCAGCGACGAGGTCTTGAGCATGTTGATGAACTCGTTGCCCGTCGGCGGCACGATGACCCGCATCGCCTGCGGCAGGATCACCCGGCGCAGGGTCTTGCCCTGGGTCATGCCCAGCGCGTGCGAGGCCTCCGTCTGCCCCTCGTCGACCGACTGGATGCCGGCCCGCACGATCTCCGACATGTACGCGGCCTCGTTGAGGCCGAGACCCAGCAGCGCGGCCAGGAACGGCGTCATGACCTGGTTCATCTCGTCCTTGTAGAACCCCAGGTTCAGGATGGGGAAGACGAGCGCGATGTTGTACCAGAGCAGCAGCTGGACCAGGACCGGGGTGCCCCGGAAGAACCAGACGTAGAACCAGGCCACCGTGCTGGTGACCGGGTTCGACGACATCCGCATGATCGCCAGGATCACGCCGAGGACCAGGCCGAGCGCCATGGCGAGCACCGAGATGTACAGGGTGTGCCAGGCGCCCGACAGGATGGTCCCGTCGGTGAGGTAGTCCGGGACGACGCCGTAGTTGATGTTCGCGTTGGAGAACGCGACACCGATCAGCACCAGGACGGCGATGACCACCGCCGCGGCCACCCAGCGGCCGTAGTGGCGTACCGGGATGGCCTTGATCTGCTCCGGCGGCACCGAGGGCGCCGGAGTCTTGTCGACCGTGTCAGTCACAGTGACAGCCCTTCATAGACCTTGTCGGCCCTCAGTCGTGCCCGAGGCCGTTCAGGAGCCGCCGTTGACCTTGCCCGCGGTGACCGCGCCCTGGGTGACGTTCCACTTGGCGAGGATCTTCTGGTAGTCGCCGTTCTTGATGATGGCGTCCACCGCGGCCTGGAGCGCGTCGCGCAGCTGGGTGTTCTCCTTGCTGACCGCGATGCCGTACGGACCGGCCTCGATCTGGTCGCCGACGACCTCGAAGTCCTTGCCGCCACCGGAGGTCTTGGCGTTGTAGGCGGCGACCGGGAAGTCGTTCAGGTCGGCGACGGAGGCACCCTGCTTCAGCCGGAGCAGCGCCTCCGGGTCGGTGTCGAAGGTCTGCAGGTCGATGGCCTTCTTGCCGTCCTTCGTACACTTCGTGCTCTGCGCCTTGGCGATGCCCTCGGACGTGGTGCCCTTCTGCAGGGCCACGACCTTGCCGCACAGGTCGTCCAGCGACTTGATGCCCTTCGGGTTGCCCTTCTGGACCAGGATCGAGGTGCCGGCGGTGAAGTAGTCGACGAAGTCGACGCCGTTGCCGACCTTCTTGCCGGTGTCGGAGTCGATGCCGTTCTGGCGGTCCTTGGTGTCGTTCATCGCCGACATGATCACGTTGAAGCGGTTGGCCTGGAGGCCCACGATGAGCTGGTCGAACTTGCCGTTCTGGAAGTCGAACTTCACGCCCAGCTGCTTGCCCAGCGCCTCCGCGATGTCCGGGTCGACACCGACGGCCTTGCCGTTCTCCATGTACTCGACCGGCGGGTAGGCGATGTCGGAGCCCACCTTGATCACACCGGCCTTGCGGATGTCGGCGGGCAGCTTGCCCGCCAGCGGGGCGGAGGACGCCGCCGAGGACGACGAGCCGCCGTCACTGCCCTTGTCCGTGTGGTCGCCGCAGCCGGTGAGCAGCAGGGTGCCTGCGACCGCGATCGCACCGAACGCTGCGGTCCTGGAGCGCGCGACGGTGGTACGACGGGTGGAGCTTGCGGTCATGGTGGGTTCCTCCGGCGGTGGATTGAACAAGCCGATATACCGATGTGTCTGATATGTCGATATGCCGATGGGTCGACGGAAACACACACCTTCGGGTGTCGCGACCTCGTGGGTTTACGGCATCCTGCCATTGGGATTGCTCCATACAGGTGTGCGACGATGTCAAAATCGGATAACGGGTGAACCCCGAACCGCGTCAGGCTGCACCTCTGCGCCCCCTCGCCCCCGCGCATCTGCGGGAATCCGATGCTCTGACCGGAAGATCTTCGGTTCATCTCCGGTTCATCTCACGCTGTGGTCGGCCGCCCTCTCGCGGCCGTCCGGCCGCTCATCTGTCGACTACCTACGACATCCGTGATGTGACCTTGCACCTATTCGACTCGTCGCGGGTGCCGCCCGTCCGGTAAGAAGGGTCATTACACCCCTCATCCGGGGCTCAGGGCGCGTGTGCGGCGCGCCCGTCGCGCAGGTGCTCGTACGTGCCACCTCGTACGTATTCAGTGATCGGGCCCTGCGCGGTGCCCGCCCACCCCCTCACCGGGAGTGGCCGACCCTCAAACCATGCATACCTAAGGGGTAAGACAAGTGGCAGCGGAGATCGTCAATCCTCGCAGCGACAGCACGGCGGACCAGGACGGCGGGGCCGAGCCCCTCGATTCCTTCGATCCGGCGTTCGCGCTGCACCGCGGCGGCAAGATGGCTGTGCAGGCCACCGTGCCGCTCCGTGACAAGGACGACCTTTCCCTCGCGTACACGCCCGGAGTCGCGCGCGTGTGCACCGCGATCGCGGAGCAGCCCGAGCTGGTCAACGACTACACCTGGAAGTCGTCCGTCGTCGCCGTCGTCACCGACGGTACGGCCGTGCTCGGACTCGGGGACATCGGCCCCGAGGCCTCCCTCCCGGTGATGGAGGGCAAGGCGATCCTCTTCAAGCAGTTCGGCGGCGTGGACGCGGTCCCGATCGCCCTCGACTGCACCGGCGTCGACGAGATCATCGAGACCGTCGTCCGGCTCGCCCCCTCGTTCGGCGGAGTCAACCTGGAGGACATCTCGGCACCGCGGTGCTTCGAGATCGAGCGCCGGCTCCAGGAGCGGCTCGACATCCCGGTCTTCCACGACGACCAGCACGGTACGGCCGTGGTGACGCTGGCGGCGCTGCGGAACGCGGCACGGCTCAGCCGGCGTGAGATCGGGCAGCTGCGGGCGGTGATCTCGGGCGCCGGCGCGGCCGGGGTCGCCATCGCCAAGATGCTGGTCGAGGCCGGTATCGGCGACGTCGCCCTCGCCGACCGCAAGGGCATCATCTCGGCCGACCGCGACGACCTCACCGACGTCAAGCGCCAGGTCGCCGGGTTCACCAACAAGGCCGGGCTCAAGGGCACCCTCGAGGACGCGCTGGCCGGCGCCGACGTCTTCATCGGCGTCTCCGGCGGCACGGTCCCGGAGGAGGCCGTCGCCTCCATGGCGGAGGGCTCCTTCGTCTTCGCCATGGCCAACCCGAACCCCGAGGTGCACCCCGAGGTCGCCCACAAGTACGCGGCGGTCGTGGCGACCGGACGGTCGGACTTCCCGAACCAGATCAACAACGTGCTGGCGTTCCCCGGGATCTTCGCCGGCGCCCTCCAGGTGCGGGCCTCCCGGATCACCGAGGGCATGAAGATCGCGGCGGCGGAGGCGCTGGCGGCGGTCGTCGGGGACGATCTCGCCGCCGACTACGTCATCCCGTCCCCGTTCGACGAGCGGGTCGCTCCCGCGGTGACCGCGGCGGTGGCGGCGGCGGCGCGGGCCGAGGGTGTCGCCCGGCGCTAGCCCTTATGGCCCCGTCCGTTTGGGCGGGGCCATTTCTTTGCCCAGCCGCCCACCCGATCGGGTGCATGGGGCTCCGCCCCGGTTTGCCGCAGGAGGTGGCGGGCGCTGTCGTCGGGTGCCGGCCGGTGGGGGCTGGTCGCGCAGTTCCTCCCCCAGCCTTCGGCCGGGGGCACCCCCAGCGCCCCTTACGGGCGCTGTGTGCGGGGCGTTGTGTGCGGAGCGTGCTGCGCAAGAGGGGATGTGTCACAACGGCCCCCGGTTTCGCGCCCGGCGCCGGGAACCTATCGTCGGCCCTATGTTCGCCGTCTACGCCGCCCGAATCGACCGCGACCAGCCGCTCTCCGGACTTGAGTTGGGGGACCGTCCCGCCCCAACGGCCCGGCCCGGCTGGAGCACCGTCGACGTCCGGGCCGCCTCCCTCAACCATCACGACCTCTGGTCCCTGCGCGGTGTCGGTCTCCCGGAGGACCGGCTGCCGATGATCCTCGGCTGCGACGCCGCCGGCGTCGACGAGGACGGCAACGAGGTCGTCCTGCACTCCGTGATCGGACAGAGCGGCCACGGGGTCGGTCCCCGCGAGCCGCGGTCCATCCTCACCGAGCGCTACCAGGGCACCTTCGCCGAGCAGGTGGCCGTGCCCACCTGGAACATCCTGCCCAAGCCCAAGGAGCTCTCCTTCGCGGAGGCCGCCTGTCTGCCGACGGCCTGGCTGACGGCGTACCGGATGCTCTTCACCAACGCGGGTGTCCGCCCCGGTGACGCGGTCCTCGTGCAGGGCGCGGGCGGCGGTGTCGCCACGGCCGCCATTGTGCTCGGCAAGGCCGCCGGGCTGCGGGTCTTCGCCACCAGCCGCGACGAGGCCAAGCGGAAGCGGGCCCTGGAGCTCGGTGCCGTCGAGGCGGTGGAGCCCGGCGCCCGGCTCCCGCAGCGCGTGGACGCCGTCATCGAGACCGTCGGAGCCGCCACCTGGTCCCACTCGGTGAAGTCGCTGCGGCCCGGTGGCACCCTCGTCATCTCCGGTGCCACCAGTGGCGACCGCCCCTCGCACGCCGAGCTGACCCGGATCTTCTTCCTCGAACTGAAGGTCGTCGGCTCGACCATGGGCACCAAGGACGAGCTGGAGGACCTGCTCGCCTTCTGCGCCGCCACCGGCGTACGGCCCGTCATCGACGAACTGCTGCCGCTGGACCGCGCCCGCGAGGGCTTCGAACGGCTGGCCTCCGGCGACCAGTTCGGGAAGATCGTCCTCACCAACTCCTGAACCGGGCCGGCCGGCGACCGGTGCCCTCTCGCCTCAGCGCCTGGTGCTGCGCAGCAGCGCCCCGATGTGGGCCGCTGCCGTCGACAGATGGCGGCGGGCCTCGTGGAGCTGGTCGGCGGTGACGCCCCGGTCGCGGGCCGCGTCCCGGATGTCGTCGCGGAAGCGGTCCAGGAGCCGGTCGAGGTCACGGGCCGGGTCACCGGTCCCGGTCTCGTCACCGTGCGCCCACACCGGGACGTACTCCGCGGGGAAGTCCTCCGGGGTCTCCGAGTACTCCGGGGTCTCCGGGTACTCCGGCGACGGAGTACCCGCGGCTGACGGCGCCTTCGCCGCTGACGGTGCCTCGGACTGCGCCGCCGACGGCTTGCGCAGGTCCGGCCCCGGTCCGGACTCCGACTCGGGGCGGCCGAAACCGAAGTCCTTGCCGAACTCCTTGCCGTAGTCCTTCCCGAAGTCCCCGAACTCCTTCGCGAGTTCGGTGATGCCCTCGCGGACCCCGGTCGGCCAGTCGCCGCGCGCGAAGTGGTCCTGGACGTGCTCCTGCACCCGGCGGGCGATGCGCTGCATCTCCTCCTGGGCCTGGGCGCGGGCCCGCGCCTGAGCCTCCTGCGCCTGCCGGCGGGCCCGCTGGGCCTCGTCCCGGGCCCGGCGGCTCTCGTCCTTGGCGCGGCGGGCCTGCTCCTTCCACTCCTGCTTGACCCGGCGCATCTCCTCCTTGGCGGCCCGCCACGACTCCTTGTCACCGAAGTCGGCGTACTCGCCGGTGCCCGGGCCGCTGCCCCGCCGGGCCTCGGAGGCGGCCGCCCGCACCTCACGGCGCAGGTCACCGGCCGCGCCGCGGACGTCGGCCCTTATCTCGGCGGCCAGTTCGGCCACCGACTCGCGGATCTCCAGCTCCAGGTCCGCCAACTCGCCGCTGCGGTCGGCAAGTTCGGCCCGGCCGGCGTCGGTGATGGCGTAGACCTTGCGGCCGCCCTCCGTGGTGTGCGTGACCAGGCCCTCGGCCTCCAGCTTGGCCAGGCGCGGATAGACGGTGCCCGCCGACGGGGCGTAGAGGCCCTGGAAGCGCTCTTCGAGCAGCCGGATCACCTCGTAGCCGTGGCGCGGGGCCTCGTCCAGCAGCTTGAGCAGGTACAGGCGGAGGCGGCCGTGGGCGAAGACGGGAGGCATGTCAGAGCACCTTCTTGTCGGTCGTACCGCCGGTCGTGTCGTCGGCCGTGTCGCGAATCGCGTCGTCGGCCGTGTCGCCTGTCGTGTCGTCGGCCGTGTCGCGAGTCGCGTCCCCTGTCGCGTCGTGGGCCGTGTCGTGGGCCGGCCCTGTCGGCCCTGTTGGTTCTGTCGGTTCTGTGAGGTCCGTGGGGGCGGAGGGCGGGGCGGTCCTCTCCCATGCCGACCTCTCGTCCTCGTCCTCCCTGGGCGGGCGGCGCAGCAGGGCGATGGAGCCCGAGACCGTGGTGGCGCGGAGCTTGCCGTTGCCCGCGCCGAGACGGCCGGTGATCTTGTGGGCGCCCCACTGGCCGTGCACCCGCAGCCCGTCGAAGGCGTTCGAGATGGTGCCGCTCGCGGTGTTGGCCTCGACCTCGGCGTCGGCCGGGTGCGGCAGCCGGATGGCGATCTCGCCGGAGACGCTGGTCAGCCTGACGTCGGTCGGGCCGTCCGGGTCCAGGTCGATGATCATGGAGCCGCTGACCGAGTCGGCGCGCACGGCGGAGCCCGAGCCCTCGACGACGGTCAGGTCCCCGGAGACGGAGTTGAACCTCAGGTCGCCGGTGACGGCCTGGGCCTCCAGGTTCCCGGAGACCGTGTCCGCGCGGACCTCTCCCGCGAGGCCCACCAGTGTGGTGTCGCCGGTGACGCCCTTCACCACCGAGGTGCCGTTGATCCCCGAGACGACCGCGGTGGCGCCGACCACGCCCACCTCCACGCGGGTCTCCGCCGGGACGGTCAGCGAGACGACCGCGCTGCGCCGCCAGCCTTTGCGGTCGAGCCACTTGAGGAAGCCCTTCCAGGGCAGGTCCTCGTAGGCCACGGTGAGGGTGCCGCCCTGCTGGGTGACGATCAGGGGCGGCCCCTCGATCTCGGAGATCTCCAGGCGGGCGGAACCCTCGTCCGTACCCACCACGTTGACTGTTCCGTTGACGATGCGGACGTGCAGATCGCTGACGGGGGTGTCGAAGGCGAGCTTCCTGGGTTCAGCGACGGACCACTCGGACATGGTGCGGACCTCCCTCGGCCGGGCATGGCGGCTGGACGCGGATGCGCACGCACGGCCTGCGGCTCGCGCCATATCGCGTCTTCCATAAACACGATATATCGTGGCCCTCGGAAGTCAAGGCGCTCTTGCGGGTGAGTGGTTGGACGTGGAGTTGACGGGGCGGGTGACACAACGGGCAATGGCGGGGTGACACAACGGGCAATGAGGGGACGAACTGCTTAGCGTGTGGGCATGCCGATGGACGTGTCCAAGGTCGCGTGGGGCGAGGTCTGTGTGGGGGTGCCGGCCGTGCTCTGGGGCGCACGGCGGCGCAGTGTGCCGTGGATCCTGGCGGGGGCGGTGCTGGTGGTGCACGGGGTGCTGGAACTGTCGTACGAGACGGTGTTCCCGCGGGACTGACCGACGGGGCGGCGGAGGCCGGGCACCCCTGGGGCCCGTGGGGGCCCGGCGTCCTACTCCTCGTCCTCGTCGTCCAGCCGGGCCAGCCAGGTCGCCAGGCGCTCGACCGGGACCTCGAAGTCGGGGTTCAGGTCGACGAAGGTGCGGAGCTGCTCCGCGAGCCACTCGAACGTGACCTCTTCCTCGCCGCGCCGCTTCTCCAGTTCCTCGATGCCTCGGTCGGTGAAGTACATGGGGTGCTCTCCTGCTGCGTACACGTGTCGGATGCCCGGTGACGGGTGCCTACCAGCCTAGGCGGACGGCAAAGGTGTGCCGCCGGTGAAGGGTAGGGCTCGTCCGGCGGGGGAAGGACTCCCTTCCCGTGGGTGGGATGGATGGGAACGGCGATGTCTTCCCGTGCAGGGCACGCGGGAAGGGGGGAGCGGGGAACGCATGGAACAGGACACCAGGCGGATCGCGCAGGTGCGGTTGCCGGACGGTCTCCCGGTGCGGGCCCGGCGCGTGCCACGGCCCGGTGAGGTGAGCGGCGGGTTCCGGGCCGGGCCGACCGCGAGAGCCGGGGGCGCGGAATGACGGCCCGGCAGGGCGGAGGCGCGACGGGCGGCCGGGTTCCGGCTCAGGCCGTCCTGCGGGAACTCGTGCTGGCGGCCACCGTGCGCATCCACCGCACAGGTGCCGGGCATCCCCCGGAGGGAGCCGATGGCTTCCTCGGCAGTGGCTTCTTCATCGCGCCCAGCTGGGTGCTGACCTGTGCCCATGTCGTCGGCGGCGAGGAAGGGGGCGAGGTCGCCGTGGTCTGTCGGTCCGATCCCTCCCGGGAGCAGCGCGTCGTACTCGGCGAGGTCGCGGCGACCCTTCCGGAGCGCGTCGACCGCTCCGTCCTGGACCGCTGGCCCGACCCCGATCTCGCGCTCGTCCGGTTGCGTGAGCCGGTGGACCACGAGTGCCTCTACGTCTCCGAGCGGCAGGCGTCGCACTACACGGAGGGCCGGGTGTTCTACGCCGGCTGGGCCACCGACCATGGACAGCCGCGGCTGCTGGACGGCTTCCTGGCCGTGGAGGGCGCCATCGGTGGCTGGTCCGCGGGCGCCCAGCTGCGCCTCGGCCCGAACGACCTCCCGCTCGGCGTCTCCGGCGGACCCGTGATCGATCCGGTGCGCGGCGAGGTGGTCGGCGTGCTGAAGTCACGCGCGGACCACGGGGCGGGCGGCACGTCCATCGGCGTCGAGCGCTTGCGCACCCTCCCGCCGGCGCCTGACGCCGGGGCACACGACCCGTACCCGCACGCCCCCCGCCACGACGACCTCTACCAGGTCGACCCGTACCGGCACGCCCCCCGCCACGACGACCTCTACCAGGTCGTCTGGCACGCCCACGACCGGTACCACCGCGACCGCCAGCGGCCCACCGACTCCGGGCGCCCCGCCTGGAGCGACCTCCAGGCCGAACTGGGCGCCCGCCCGGGCCGTGCGCTCAGCCCGTACCAGCGGGCCGAGCTGCTCGGCCGGCTCGCCGACCTGCCGCCCCCGGACAGCACCCGGGGCCTGCTGGACATCCTCCAGGCGCTGCCCGACTTACGGCTGCCCGCACAGTCGCCCGCGCCACGCGGCTGGCGCGACGGCCTCGGCGCGCTCTACGAGAACGCGCGGCAGGACGGCACGCTCCCGCTCGTCGTCGACTACGCGATGCGGGTCATGACCGCCGAGCGCCCGGCGACGCCCTTCGTGCTCGACGCCGAGGAGGCCCTGTGGGAGTGGATCGAACAGGTCGCGACCGGCCTGGACGGCGGCCGGCGCAGCGAACTCGCCCGCAGACGCGCCCAGCACCTCGGCGAACGACGGCGCGAGCAGAGCGGACGTGACCCCGCCGACGGCCGGACCGGAAGTATGGCGCGGGACCCCTTCGCCCGCTCAGCCGACCAGCTCTCGGTGCTGCTCGAAGTCGTCGACCGGGCCTGGGAGCCGGGCCACTGCGACTGGTCGGTCGCGGTGCTGCGGCCGGACGGTGAGGTGACCCGGCTGGCGGAGGGGGAGCGCACCGGCCTCGCCGGCCTCGCCGCCCCGCTCGCCGAACCCCTCTTCGAGGCGTTCCGGCGCTGTGACGAGCCCGAGCGGCCCGCCCCGCTGTACGCAGCCCTGCCCCACCGGATGCTCGACCTGCCGGTGGACGAGTGGCGGCTACAGCCCGGCGCCGGCCCGCTGGGGGCCGAACGCCCGGTCCTGGTCCGCTGCGCGGACCGCGACCAGCTGCCCGGGGAGGACGGCTGGTACGGCGCCGGACTCGCCGACGACGACGTGGAGTCCGACCGCCGCGAGCGCTGGCAGTGGCTGCACACCCGGCGCGTCCGGGCCGAGGTGCTGGACTGCGACGACGGGGTGCGCCGGCCCGTGCCGGACGTGGTGGTGCTGCGCGGCCTCGCGCCCGGCACCGTCCCGGTGCTGTGCCGCGAGGGCGACCGGCGCTACGAGAGCGACGACACCGCACTTCTCCGGATCGTCAGGGCCGGGTACGGGGTGGCGCTGTGGCGCCGCTGGGAGCGCCATACCGACTCCGTGTGCGGGGAGTTCCACCGGGGCGCTCGGCTGGTCCTCGACGACGCGGCCGACGCCGGTCAACTGCCCGGCCTCGTACACGGACTTCGCGGCCGGCTGCGGGACGGGCGCGCGGAGGCGTTCTGGGCCGGCGGCATCGCCATCCTGTACGACGACCCGCACCAACCCCTGCCCGGTACGGACGACTTGCTGGAGGCACCGTGAACGGCCGCCCGCGCCGGCATGAGGCCCTTACCGGGCCCACTGAAGGTCGATAACGTGAAGCATCTTCGACGGCTGTCCTGGGGACGGGACGGACGAGGGACGACGAGGGTCGGACATGACCGAATCCAGTGAGTGGCTCATCTACCGTGGTGCCGGGGAACCCCACGACGGCATGAGCCGACTGCCCGCACCGCCTCCCTGGCGGGACTTCTCGGGCCGGGACGCGGCGGGCGGCGACGGCTCCCGGGACCGCAGACTCGGCGGGTACCGGCACCTGGCCGAGCTGCACCGGCCCGGCGCCGAGGAGCTGGAGATGATCAACGCGGCGCTCTACCTGCGCCGCCCCCTGCTCGTCACCGGCAGCCCCGGCACGGGCAAGAGCACCCTCGCCCACTCCGTGGCGTACGAACTGGGCCTGGGCGAGGTGCTGCGCTGGTCCATCGTCAGCCGCTCCACGCTCCAGGACGGCCTGTACCACTACGACGCCATCGGCCGCCTCCAGGACGTCCAGATCGCCTCACAGGGCGGGTACGGCGCGGCAGCCGGCAGCCCGGGTGCCATGGAGGCGATCGGCAGCTACATCCGCCTCGGCCCGCTCGGCACGGCCCTGCTCCCCGCCGCCACTCCGCGTGTGCTGCTGATCGACGAACTCGACAAGAGCGACATCGACCTGCCCAACGACCTTCTGAACGTGCTGGAGGAAGGCGAGTTCGAGATCCCCGAGCTGCAGCGGATCGCGGACCGGCTGCCGGACGGCGAGGCCGAGGTGCTCACCGATGACGGCACCAAGGTCCGGGTCCGCGACGGCCGGGTGCGCTGCCGGGCCTTCCCGTTCGTCGTCCTCACCAGCAACGGCGAACGCGACTTCCCGGCCCCGCTGATGCGCCGCTGCATCCACCTCGAGCTGGACCGCCCCGACCACAACCGCCTCGCCACCTTCGTTCGCGCCCACCTCGGCGACGAGGCGGCCCGCGCGGGCGACGACCTGATCAACCGGTTCCTGGAGCGCTCCCGCAGCGAACTCCTCGCCACCGACCAGCTGCTGAACGCCATCTACCTCACCGACGCGACCGCCCCGCCCAGCCGTGACCGGCTCGCCGACCTGCTCATCCAGCGTCTCGACCGTCCGAGGTGAGCCGCTGATGCCGGAGGCGACATCCCGACACGGTCCCGTCCCGCCGGAACCGGACCCGCGCGGCACCGAGGGCGCGCCGCTGGCCGAACTGGTCCGCCTGATGCGCGAAAGCGGGCTCGACCCCGACCCGGAAGGGCTGTCCGACGTCCTCTGGCTGGCCCAGTACGCGCACCCAACGGCCGGGGCGGCCACGGACGGTCCCCGGGGCCCGGGTTCCGCCGCGCGCTCCCGCCCGTCGGAGGCGAGCGCCGAGACGGCCGTCCCGTCGGCGGGGGACCCGCGGGGTGCCGTACGGCATCCGGAACCCGCGGCGGACGCCGGCCGCCCGTCCGCGGTGCCCCCCGAGGCCACCGGAGCCGACCGCAGGCTGTTCCTCCACCCCGTGCCGCAGCAGCACGGCGCCGGGCACGGCCGGGCCGCCGGGCGGATCGCCGGCGTGCCGTTCTCGGCGCCCGCCGCCCCCGCCCTGCCGGCACTTCTCGGACTCCAGCGTGCGCTGCGGCCGTTGCAGGCCTATCGCAGTGCCGCGCCGCCGCTGCGCGTCGCGCTGGACGAGACGGCGACCGCCGAGCAGAGTGCCCGGGCGGGCGGCCTGATCATGCCCGTGTACCGCGCCGTGACCCGGGGCGACGCCCAGCTGCAACTGATCCTGGAGGCCTCCACCTCGATGCGGGTCTGGGACCGGATGTTCGACGAACTGGTCCAGGTGTTCGGTCAGTTGGGGGCCTTCGGGGACATCCAGGTGAGCCATCTGCACACCGGACCCGACGGCGCGGTGGCGGTCAGCCGCAGCGCGGACGTGCACGCGGCCCCCCTGCACCCCGCCGACCGCCTCAGCGACCCGACCGGACGCCGGATCACCGTCCTGGTCAGCGACTGCGTCGGGCCGCTGTGGCACAGCGGCCGCGCCCACCGGCTGCTCCACCGGCTGTCCCGGCAGGGCCCGGTCGCCGTGCTCCAGCCGCTGCCGCAGCGGATGTGGCACCGCACCCGGCTGCCGGTGACGCACGGAGAGCTCAGCCGGGGCGACACGCTCGGCGGGGCCGGCGTGCTGCGGGTGCGCACCGCGTCGGGGATCGCCCCGGGCGGAACGCGGGGCGCCGTACCGGTGCCGGTGCTGCCTCCGGAGCCGGTGGCGCTCGGGGCGTGGGCGAGGCTGCTGTCCGGGATCGGCGGACCGGTCCCGGGGGCGGTGGGCTGGGTGCGCCCGGACCAGCCGGCCGCACCGGCGTCCCGCCCCGCGCGCGCCGTGTCCCCGGTCGAGCGGTTCCGCGGGTTCCGGTCCACCGCCTCGCCGAACGCCGTCCAACTCGCCGTCTACCTGGCGGCCGCCCCGCTCTGGCTGCCGGTGATGCAACTGGTGCAGCGGACGATGCTGCCCTGCTCCGGGCCCTCCGAACTCGCCGAGGTGCTGCTCAGCGGCCTGATCACCCGTGCCCGCGAGGACCACGGCGACCAGGGCGCGGACGGCGCCCCGTGGTACGAGATGAAGCCCGAGGTCCAGGAGCTCCTGCTCGCCGGGCTCCGCCGCGACGAGGCCGTCCTCGTCCTCAGGCGCTGCTCGGAGTACATCGAGCAGCGCTTCCGCAGGGGCGGCGCCAACTTCCCGGCCCTCGCCCTCCTCCAGCTCGGTGACGGGGACGCCGGACGGCCGCACATCCCGCTGGGCACCGGCCGGCCGGCCCCGGCGGACCACGACGGGGACGCGACCCCGGTACCGCAGCCCTTCGCCGAGGTCGCCGCCCGGGTCCTCGAACGCTTCATGCCGCTGCCCGAACAGTTCCGGTCCTACGGCCGCGACACCGGCGTACCGTCCGGCGAACGCGCCCCCCACCGGGCCGTCGGCCGGGCCCGCACCCTGCGCGCCCGGTTCGACGCCGAGGGCATGGTGCAGGACCTCATCGACGCCGTGGGGCTGCTGCGCGGGGCGACCGGGCACGGGGAACTCGCGCAGCCGGAACCCGAGTTGTGGGCGGAGTACGCGACCTGCGTGCTGCGGCTGTGGCAGGTGCAGGGCGGCGGCGGCCTGCTGCGCGAGGCCGAGCAGGCGGCGGAACGGGCCGTGGCCCACCCCCACGCCCTGCGCGAACGGGCCGTCCTGGCCCGGGTGCTGCGGGCCGCCGCCACCGACCGCAGGCGGCACGGCGACCTGGCGGCCGCCCTCGATCTGCTGCGCCGCGCCGACCGCGAGTACACGGTGGCCTGCGCCGCCCCGGGACTCGACGAACGGGAGGCGCTGGAGCTCGCGCTGGAGCGGGCCGGCGCGCTGGAGGAGCAGTGGCGGCTGGGCGGCGACAGCGCGCTGCTCCAGGGCGCCGTCGGCATGCTGGAGGCGTTCGCCGACGTCTGGCCGGACCAGCGGCACCGCCCACCCGGACTGGCGCCGGCCCACGGACGCCTCCTGCTGCGCCTCTCCGAGGCGACGGCCGACCTCGAACAGGCCCGCCGCTACGCGGAACAGAGCGCGCGGTCGCTGCGCATCGCCGTGGACGGCGACGAGGACGGCGACGCCGGGACCGCGCCCTCCCCGGAGCGCGTCCGGGCCCTGCTGGACCTCGTCGACGCGCTGCTCAGGTCGGACGGTGACCTGGAGGAGGCCCGGCAGCGCGTCGAAACGGGCCTGGCCCTGGTCCCCGGCAAGCAGAGCCTGCGCGCGCGGCTGCTGGTGCGGGCGGGGCGCATCAGGGCGGCGCGGTACAGGGAGTCCGGGGAGCCGCGGGAACTGGGGGCGGCGGCGGCCTGGTTCAGGCAGGCGGCGGAGTCGATGCCCCGGGACGCGCCGGGGCACGCGGACGTCCTCGCGGAGTGGGGCGAGGTCCTGCTCCGGCAGGCGGATCGGGGGACCGGTCCGCACACCCTGGAACCGCTGGCCGAGGCCATCCGGGTGCTGCGGGACTGCCGCAGCGAGACGCCCGCGGGCAGCCGCGAACTCGCTCCTCGCCTCTTCCTGCTCGGGCGTGGACTGGTGCTCCGCTACCGTGCCCGGGGCGAACGTGTCGACCTCAGGGAAGCCGAGTACATCTTCGGGCTCGCGGCGCAGGACTTCGACGACCCGCTGCTGTCGGCCCGCTGCCTGATCGAACTGGGGCACGTCCAGTACGAGGCGCACCGGAGCCCGGACCGGCCCACCCGTCTGGACGCCGCCGTCGACTCGTTCCGGGCCGCCGCGGAGGCGGCATCGGAGGCCGAGGAGGCCGGCGGGCCGGCCCGGGCGCGCTCGGAGGCCGTGCAACTCGGTGCACAGGCGCACCACTGGCGTGGTATGTCCTACGATGCGGCGCATCGCCCGCAGGCCGCGCGCGAGGCCTATCGGCTCGCCCGTACGCTCTGGTCTAGGTTGCCCGAGGGGTGGGCGGTCACGGGTGAGCCCACTGCGCAGCAGACGGCGCGGCGGCTGGCGGAGCTGGATCGGGACTGAGCAGCAGCATGATGCGAGAGGAACCTGGGGTGGACGCAAGGGACCGGGCGTTGCCGGAGGCCGGGGCGGCGGAGCCGCTGCCGGACCTGCCGGACCTGCTCGAACTGGACCTGGGGGAACTGAAAGAGGTGGACCATCCCGTCTTGCGTCAGGTGCTCGCGGAGCTGACGGAACGGGCGGCCCGGCCGACCGAGATGCTCTGGGGATTCAACAACTCGTTCTAGGCGGCGGCGGGACGGCCCCACCGAGTCGGGCCGTGGAAGCGGGGGGTGACCGACGTGTCCGAAGAGGCTGCGGCCGGATCCGGATCCGGGAGCGGACGAGGGGGCGCGGGGCCCGCCGGGCCTTCACCGTTCCGTCAGTTCATCGTCAAAGTGCACGGCCGCTGCAATCTGGCCTGCCGTTACTGCTACCTGTACGAGGGCCCCGACCACACCTGGCGCGGACGCCCCGCGGCGGCACCGGACGCCGTGCTCGACCGCACGGCGGACCGGATCGCCGAGCACGCGCGAAGCCATGGGCTGACAGCCGTCTCGCTCGTCCTGCACGGCGGTGAACCGCTGCTGGCGGGCGCCGGCACGCTGGTCCGCTTCACCGGACTCGTCCGCGACCGCGTTCCCGCCGACTGCGCGGTCCACGCCACCGTGCAGACCAACGCCACCCTCCTCACCGAGGAACGGATGACCGCGCTGGCCCGGCACGGCATCCGGGTCGGCATCAGCCTGGACGGCGGGCTCGCCGCGCACAACGCCCGCCGCGTCGACCACGCCGGACGCCCCTCCTGGCCGGCCGCCTCGCGCGGGGCCCGGCTGGTCGCCGACCGCTTCCCGGACGCGTACGCCGGAATCCTCACGGTCGTCGACCCCACCCTCGATCCGGTGGAGACCTACGAGTCCCTGCTCGCCCTGCGCCCGCCCGCCCTCGACCTGCTGCTGCCGCACGGCAACTGGTCCGCGCCGCCGCCGCACCTGGAGGCCACACGCTACGGCGACTGGCTCTGCGCGGTCTTCGACCGCTGGTGGCGCTCCGGCCGCCGCGAAGTACGGGTACGGCTCTTCGAGGAGTGCATCGCGCTGCTGCTGGGCCTGCCGGCCGCCACCGAGTCGCTGGGACTCGCCCCGTTCGACGCCGTCGTCGTGGAGACCGACGGGTCCATCGAACAGGTCGACTCGCTGAAGTCCGCCTACGAGGGCGCCGCCGAGACCGGTCTGGACGTGTTCCGGCACGGCTTCGACGACGCGTTGCGCCACCCCGGGGTGGCCGCCCGGCAGGCCGGCGTGGCGGCGCTCTCGGCCCAGTGCCGGGCCTGTCCCCTGCTCGACGTCTGCGGCGGCGGCCACTACGCCCACCGCTACCGGGCCGGGGACGGCTTCACGAACCCCTCCGTGTACTGCGCCGACCTGCAACGCTTCATCCGGCACGTGCACGGGAGACTCACCGGGGCCACCACGACGGCCCCCGTCCCCGCCCCGGTGGCGTCCACGTCCGAGGAGAGGCCCCCGCCCGTGCTGTTCCCTTCACTTCCGGACCGCTCCCTGGACGCACTCGGCCGCACCGAAGGCGATCCGGAGACCCTGGCCCTTCTGGTGCGCGACCAGGACACCCGGCGCCTGCTCATGCTGCGCGCCCTGCTCGACGCGGCCGAGGGCGCGGACGCGGCGGTGCTCCCGGCCGGCGCCCGTGCCCGGCTGCGGGAGGACTGGCAGCTGCTGGAGACGGCGGACCGGGTGCTTCCCGCCGGGGACCGGGGGAGCCCGCCGCCCTACGCGACGACCCCCGCACGGGCCCGTCTCCTCGACCCCCTGGTCGGCCTCTGGGTCCGCCACTGCCTGAGTGGTCTGGGACCGGAGGCCGGACCGCCCACCGAGCGGCGCGTTCGCGAACTCGGACGCGATCTCGGCCACCTCGGGGCGCTCGCCGCCGCGGCCGCCGCCCGCGCCGGGATCTCCTTCACCGTACGGCTGACCGCCCGGGACGGCGTGCTCGTGCTGCCGTCGCTCGGGTCGCTGCGCACGGCGGGGCCGGGGGAGGTTCCGGTCGACGTCGACTGCGCGAACGGAAGGTTGACGCTGCGTCAAAGCGGCGCCGCGGCTGTCGTGGTCCGGATGGAGGACGGTATCGGCGCCTGGTCCGCGGCGCCCGGGTGGACGCCCGCGTACGCCCTGCCCGGTCTGGTGCCCGACGGGCCGCCGTTGCCGCTGGACGACCTGGATCCGTACCGCACCGTGCACGGCGACCCCCGGCACCACGAACTGAGCGGCCCGACGGCGCTCGACGAGACGGCCCGCAAACGCTGGCTGGAGGCCTGGTCGGGGACCGCCGACATGCTGCGTCTGGGCGGCGAGCACCGGGTGACCGAAGCCGTCGTCCTGCTGCGCTGCCTGGTGCCGCTCGCCGAACCGCCCCGGCCCGACCCGGACACCACGGACACAGGAGGGACCGGCAGTTGCAGCGGAACGCGCCGCGAGGCCTTCGGCGCGCTGTTCAGCAGCGCACCGCCCACTCCGGCTACGTTCGCCGCGACGATCGTGCACGAACTCCAGCACACGAAGCTCTGCGTGCTCAGCGACATGCTGGACCTGCACCACGCCGGGCCGCAGCAGCGTCACTTCGCGCCCTGGCGCCCGGATCCTCGCCCCTACGACGGTCTGTTGCAGGGCGTGTACTCGCATCTCGCGCTGGCCGACTTCTTCCAGCGCTGCGCCCTCCGGGCCGAGCACCCGGGGCACCGCGAGACCGCCTGGTCCGAGCACGCCCGCTACCGCGCCCAGGTGGCGGCGGCGCTGCCCGCACTGGTGGGATCCCCCGAACTCACCGCGCCCGGACGGCGGTTCGTGGACCAGTTGGTCGCCACCCATGAGCGCCTGGCCGAGTTCCCCGCGCCCAGGGGCCACACGGCGCGGGCGGAGGCGTCCGTGTCCGAGGCGCGCGACCTGTGGACCCGGCGGCACGGCCCCGTGGTCCGGCACCCGCGGGAGTGACGAAGTGCCGCCCGCCCGCCGTCTCCGCGTCGGTCACCTACCGGAGAACTGCGCGGAGGCCCTACGATTTCTGGCGATCCAGGGGAGGCTGCTGCATGTTCGAAGCCCATGGCCACGCGTGCCGGCCGTGACAGGTCTGGAACTCCGGTGCCGGCCGGGCCGGCCGAGAGGGGGGTCGTGAGGCAGACGATCACGATCAGCTTCGCCCCGTTCAACCGGGCCTGGGCGATGTGGATCGGGGACAGGCTGGAGCGGCTGGGTGTCCGGGTCGTCTACATGCGCTGGGACGCCCCGCCGGAGGAGACCCTGGTGGACCTCCTGCGCGACCTCGCGCTCGCCCCGGGGCGGGTGCTCGTCCTGGTGAGCGAGCACTACTTCCAGCTCGGTTCCCGCACCTTCGCGGAGTGGAACGCGGCACTGCGCGAGGTCGTCGCACCGGACCCCGCCAGGTTCGCCGCCGTCTGCGTCACCAGCGCGCCCACCCCCACCGCCGTCGCCGTACTGGCACCGGTCGACCTGACCAACATGGGTGCCGACGAGGCGGAACGGCGGCTGTTGGACCGCCTGGACCTGTCCGCCGTGGGCCGCCCGCCGGACGAGGGCCGTCGCGGACCCCGCTTCCCCGCCGAGATGCCCGAGGTATGGGGCGGTGTGCCGCGCCGCAACACCCGCTTCACAGGCCGCGAGCCGCTGCTGAACGACGCGTACCACCTGCTGCAGAGCAGCGAGCCGGGAGCCGGGGTCGTCACGCTGTACGGCATGTCCGGGGTGGGCAAGACCCAACTGGCCGCCGAGTACGTCTACCGCTTCGGTTCCGAGTACGACGTGGTGTGGTGGGTCAATGCGGAGAGCAGGGTCTCCTTCCGCCGTCTGCTGGCCGAACTCGCCCCGAAACTCGGCCTGTCCACGGGCGACGAGTACGGTGAGCGGCTTCGCGCGGTCCGTGACTCGCTGCGCCGGGGCACCCCGTTCTCGCGCTGGCTGCTGATCCTGGACGGCGCGGACGAGCCGGACCAGATCTGGGACCTGCTCCCGACCGGACCGGGGCACGTGGTCATCACCTCCCGCAACCCGGAGTGGGCCGAGCACAACAGCCGGCTGCTCGAAGTGCACGTCTACGACCGTGAGGAGTCGGTCGCCTTCATCCGGCGCCGCGCGCCCCGGCTGACGGAGGAGGAGGCCGACCGGCTCGCCGAGGCCCTGGAAGACCTGCCCCTGCTGCTCGACCAGACGGCCGGCTGGCTGAACGACTCGGACCTGACCGTCGAGGACTACATCGCGCTCCTGGAGGACGGCGTCGACC
Source organism: Streptomyces arenae (assembly GCF_022343545.1). Taxonomy (NCBI): domain Bacteria; kingdom Bacillati; phylum Actinomycetota; class Actinomycetes; order Kitasatosporales; family Streptomycetaceae; genus Streptomyces; species Streptomyces arenae. The sequence goes on along the minus strand of NZ_JAKQYH010000012.1, from coordinate 5,359 downwards.
TCGACGTGGTCCGGGTGTCCGCCGACTTCCCCCTGGCCTTCCAGACCGCGTGGTCGATCCTGCTGAACAAGCTGCGGGAGACGGTCCCGGAATCCGTCGACCTGCTGCGCCTGTGCACGTTCTTCGCGCCGGGCTTCATCCCCGTGCGCCTGCTGCGCGACATGTCCCACGACGACCTGCCGGAACAGCTGACCGGGCTGCTGGACGACCCGCTCCTGTGGAACAAGGCGATCAACCAGCTGCGCCAGTACTCCGTGGTCCGTCTGGAGTCCCACGAGGTCGGTACGGACGCCGGGCCGTCGGCCGGGGAGTCGGCGTACCTGCACCGGATGGTGCACCAGGTCGTCAGCAGGGACATGCCGGAGGAGGACCGGCGGGAGTTCGTCGACGTGGTGCGGCGGGCGCTGGCCGAGGCGGACCCCGGCCGTCCGACCGACACCCGCAACTGGGAGGCGTACGCGGAGATCGTGCCGCACCTGAAGTACGCGGACGTCATCAACAGCACCGACCGCAAGGTGCAGACCCTCGTCCTCAACTGCCTGCGCTACATGTACTACGCGGGCGAGTACACGGCCGGCTGGAAGCTGGCCAGGCGGACCGTCGAGGCCTGGCGGGAACTGCTGGGCGAGTCGCACCCACGTGTCTGGGAAGCCACCAACGACTACGCCAACCTGCTGCGGGCGTCGGGCCGGTTCGAGGAGACCGAGAAACTCGACCGGCACGCCATGGAACACCTGTTCCGCGAGCGCGGGGACCGGGACCTGGACGCCCTGCGCGCGGTCAACGGGCTGGGCGCCGACCTGTGGAGCCTCGCCAGGTACGACGAGGCCCTGGAACTGTACGAGTGGCTGCACCCCGCCTACCGCGAACTCCTCGGCGACCAGGACTCCCGTACGCTCAACGCCCTGAACAACCTGGGTTTCGCCCTGCGACTCGTCGGCCGGTACCAGGAAGCCCTGGAGATCGACCGGCAGACACTGGAGCAACGCCGGCTCGTGCTGAAGGGCCGGCACCTCTGGACGCTGTTCTCCGAGGTGTCGTACTCGATCGGGCTCAGGCTGCTGGGCCGCTACACGGAGGCCGAGTCCATCCAGACCAAGAACGTGCGCGACTACCGGCTCGTCGTGGGCGAGAACCACCAGAACACCCTGCGCGCCGAGCACAACCTGGCCCTCTGCAGGCTGCGCGGCGGAGACCGCGCGGCGGCCGGAACGCTGCTCGCGAAGGTGGTGGAAGGCTTCGAACGCAAACTCGGCGTCTGGCATCTCCTCACCCTCGCCGCCGCCGTCAGCCACAGCTGCTTCCACCGTGAGCACGGCGACATCGACCTGGCCCGCGAGACCGGCGACTCCGTCCTGGAGCGCTACCTGCGCCTGCTGCCGGAGGGACACCCGTTCATCATCGGCGCCCGCGCCAACCAGGCCCTGGTGCTGCGCGCCGTGGGAGAGCGTGAGAACGCCCACGCACTGATCGAGCAGGCCCTCGCCGACATGGCCGGCGCCGTGGGCGAGAACCACCCCTACACGCTCGGCTGCGCCATCAACGCCTCGGCGATGCGCAACCTCGTCGGTGACACGGAGTCCGCGGCGGAACTGAGCAGGACCACGATCGTCCGGGCCACCGAGACCCTCGGCCGCACCCACCCCCTCACCCTGTCCGCCCGTGTCGCCCACGCGTACGACCTGCGTGGGCTGCGCTCGCGCTCACAGGCCGAGAAGGTCGAGCGGGAGGCCCTCGCCGACTTCGAAGCCACCCTGGGCCGGCAGCACATCCACACCATCTCGGCGCGTGCCCGCAACCGCCCCTACTGGGACTTCGAACCCCAGGCCAGCTGATCTCCGTGCCACGCCGAAGGGCCCGGCCCCCGTGACGGGGACCGGGCCCTTCGGCCGGTGTGCCGGGAGGCCTACGCCTCGAACACCTCGCGCACCAGCTGCTCCTGCTCCGCCTGGTGCCGCTTCGCGGAACCGACGGCCGGGGAGGAGCTGTGCGGGCGGGAGATGCGGCGCAGGCGCTCGCCGGCCGGGACGTCCGCGCCGACCGCCAGGTCCAGGTGGTCGATCAGGTTGAGCGCGATGAACGGCCAGGCACCCTGGTTCGCCGGCTCCTCCTGGACCCACAGGTACTTCGCGGCGTTCGGGTACTTGTTGACCTCGGCCTGGAGCTCGGCACCCGGCAGCGGGTACAGGCGCTCCAGACGGATGATCGCCGTGTCCGTCTCGCCACGCTTCTGCCGCTCGGCCTCCAGGTCGTAGTAGACCTTGCCGGTGCAGAAGACGACCTTGCGGACCGCGTTCGGGTCCACCGACGAGTCGCCGATGACCGGGCGGAACTCGCCGCTCGTGAACTCCTCCGCCTTCGACGCCGCCGCCTTCAGACGCAGCATCGACTTCGGGGTGAAGACGACCAGCGGCTTGTGGTGCGGGTTGTGCACCTGCCAGCGCAGGAGGTGGAAGTAGTTCGACGGGAGGGTGGGCATGGCCACCGTCATGTTGTTCTGGGCGCAGAGCTGCAGGAAGCGCTCGATGCGGGCCGAGGAGTGGTCCGGGCCCTGGCCCTCGTAGCCGTGCGGGAGCAGCAGCGTGACGCCGGACGTCTGGCCCCACTTCTGCTCGGCCGCCGAGATGTACTCGTCGATGACCGACTGGGCGCCGTTGGTGAAGTCACCGAACTGCGCCTCCCACATCACCAGCGCGTCCGGACGGGCCAGCGAGTAGCCGTACTCGAAGCCCATCACCGCGTACTCGGAGAGCAGCGAGTTGTAGACGTTGTAGCGGGCCTGGTCCTCGGACAGGTACAGGAGCGGGGTGTAGTCCGCGCCCGTCTCCCGGTCGATGAGGACCGCGTGGCGCTGGCCGAACGTGCCGCGCTGGGAGTCCTGGCCGGACAGGCGTACCGGGGTGCCCTCCATCAGCAGCGAGCCGATGGCCAGGGTCTCGCCCATGCCCCAGTCGATGGTGCCGTCCTCGATCATCGCCGCCCGGCGCTGCAGCTGCGGCAGCAGACGCGGGTGGACGGTGAAGTGGTCCGGGATGTTGACCTGGGACTCGGCGATGCGCTTCACGACCTCCGCGGAGATCGCGGTCGGCACGGCGACCGGGAAGCCGTCCTGCGGCTCCTGGGCGTCCGCGGCGGCCGGCTGCGACGTGGCCTCGCGGACCTCCGTGAAGACCTTCTCCAGCTGGCCCTGGTAGTCCTGGAGGGCCTGCTCGGCCTCTTCCAGGGTGATGTCGCCGCGACCGATCAGGGACTCGGTGTAGAGCTTGCGCACCGAGCGCTTCTTGTCGATCAGGTCGTACATCAGCGGCTGGGTGAAGGCCGGGTTGTCCGACTCGTTGTGACCGCGGCGGCGGTAGCAGATGAGGTCGATCACCACGTCCTTGTTGAACGCCTGGCGGAACTCGAAGGCGAGCCGCGCGACGCGCACGACGGCCTCCGGGTCGTCGCCGTTCACGTGGAAGATCGGGGCCTCGATCATGCGGGCCACGTCCGTCGCGTACATGGAGGAACGCGAGGACTCGGGGGCCGCGGTGAAGCCGACCTGGTTGTTGATGACGATGTGGACCGTGCCGCCGGTGCGGTAGCCGCGCAGCTGCGACATGTTCAGGGTCTCGGCCACCACGCCCTGGCCCGCGAAGGCCGCGTCACCGTGCAGGGCGACGGGCAGGACGGTGAAGTCCGTGCCGCCCTTGTTGATGATGTCCTGCTTGGCGCGGGCGATGCCCTCGATGACCGGGTCGACCGTCTCCAGGTGGGAGGGGTTCGCGGCCAGCGAGACGGTGATCTGCTCGCCGTCCAGGCCGGTGAAGGTGCCCTGGGCGCCCAGGTGGTACTTCACGTCGCCGGAGCCGTGCATCGACTTCGGGTCGAGGTTGCCCTCGAACTCGCGGAAGATCTGCGCGTACGACTTGCCGACGATGTTGGCGAGGACGTTCAGGCGGCCGCGGTGGGCCATGCCGATGACGACCTCGTCGAGACGGGACTCGGCGGCCGAGTCGAGGACGGCGTCCAGGAGCGGGATGACGGACTCGCCGCCCTCCAGGGAGAACCGCTTCTGGCCGACGTACTTCGTCTGCAGGAAGGTCTCGAAGGCCTCCGCCGCGTTCAGGCGGCGCAGGATCCGCAGCTGCTCCTCGCGCTCCATCTTGGAGTGCGGGCGCTCCACGCGGTCCTGGATCCACTTGCGCTGCTTCGGGTCCTGGATGTGCATGAACTCGATGCCGGTGGTGCGGCAGTACGAGTCGCGCAGCACGCCGAGGATGTCGCGCAGCTTCATCATCGACTTGCCGGCGAAGCCGCCGACCGCGAAGTCGCGCTCCAGGTCCCACAGGGTGAGCCCGTGCTCGGTGATGTCGAGGTCGGGGTGCTTGCGCTGCTTGTACTCCAGCGGGTCGGTGTCGGCCATGACGTGGCCGCGGACCCGGTAGGAGTGGATCAGCTCGAAGACGCGGGCGGCCTTGGTGACGTCGTCGTCGTGCGAGGCGTCGATGTCCCGGAGCCAGCGGACCGGCTCGTAGGGGATGCGCAGGGCCTCGAAGATGTCGTCGTAGAAGCCGTTCTCGCCGAGCAGCAGGTTGGCGACGGCGCGCAGGAACTCGCCGGAGGCGGCGCCCTGGATGACGCGGTGGTCGTAGGTCGACGTGAGCGTCATGACCTTGGAGACGCCGAGCTTGTTCAGGGTGTCCTGGGAGGTGCCCTGGAACTCCGCCGGGTAGTCCATGGAGCCGACGCCCATGATGACCGACTGGCCGGGCATCAGGCGCGGGACCGAGTGGACGGTGCCGAGGCCGCCGGGGTTGGTCAGGGAGACCGTGACGCCGGTGAAGTCGTCCATCGTCAGCTTGTTGTCGCGGGCGCGACGGACGATGTCCTCGTAGGCCTGCCAGAACTCGAAGAAGTTCAGGGTCTCGGCCTTCTTGATGGCGGCCACGACGAGCTGGCGGTCGCCGTTGGGCTTCACCAGGTCGATGGCCAGGCCCAGGTTGACGTGGGCCGGCTTGACCAGGGTCGGCTTGCCGTCCTTCTCGCCGAACGACCAGTTCATCGACGGCATGGCCTTGATGGCCTGGACCATCGCGAAGCCGATCAGGTGCGTGAAGGAGATCTTCCCGCCCCGGGCGCGCTTCAGGTGGTTGTTGATGACGATCCGGTTGTCGAAGAGCAGCTTCACCGGGACCGCGCGGACCGAGGTGGCCGTCGGCAGCTCCAGCGAGGCGTTCATGTTCTTCGCGACGGCGGCGGCCGGGCCACGGAGCGTGATCAGCTCGGGACCCTCGGGCGCGGCGGCGGGCGCGGCCTTGGCGGCGGCGGCCGGCTTGGCGGCCGGGGCCGGTGCGGCGGGCTTCGCGGGCGCCGGAGC